>CAUTTS010000035.1:0-23392 GCA_963541465.1 uncultured Selenomonas sp. | reverse complement strand
AAAGGCATATTTTTTAAGCCTTACAGCGTATTATTTATCTGCGAAGTTTGAGTCATAAATATAGATAATGTATTATAGCATAAAACGTTCGTATCAGGTAGGGAAAAAAGATGAGAAATAAGGAATCGCTGATAAAACAGTCTCTCAGATTGGCGTAGATTTTTTGTCCGATTGAGGCAGCAAACCGGACGCATAGCGAGGGCTATGTGGAGGATTTGCTAACGATAAGCGGGCGAAAAAGATGCGTCAAGATGGTCGTGCCGAATTTATCAGTGCTTCCATAAGTTAGTAGATTGGTGCAGTGCGCTGTGTCCGTGCTGGATGTGCAAAAAAACTGCCGCACGCGGCAATATGCCTGTGCAGCAGTATGATGGAGGGTTATGCGTGGAAGCCGATGAGCGATGTCCGAAGCGTATCCGTTATGCGTGAATGCCGAAGCAGCACGCGTTATGCGTGGAAGCCCGATAGGTCGAGTGCGTCAAATCCCGCGAGGAGTGCGCGGATCTCGCGCTCGATCACGTCCGCGCCGCCTGCGGCGTCTGCTTCGATGTTGAGGGGCATGTTCGGGTCGTGGAGCGACATGCGCAGGAGCGCCCAGCCGCCCGGGAAGATGAGGCGCACGCCCTCGTAGGATGGGCTGGCGATTTGGAGTCCCCTATCCTTGGCGCGCTGCTCGAATGCGGCGAGGACATCACGTCCGTAGGCCTTGACGTCGTCCGTGCCCGTGATCTTGATGCGGATCTCGCGCTCCTCGGCGGGGTGGCGCAGATCCTTGATGAGGTCGCCGAGGGTTTTGCCCTCCGCGTGTGCCTTTGCCGCAGCGATGAGGAGCTTTACTGCGAGGTAGGCGCCGTCGTCGAGGTAGTAGTTCTCGCTGAGCGCGCCGTGCCCCGAGGTCTCAATGGCGAGCGGGGAGATCTCGCCTGCCGCGTTGCGGCGGATGCACTCGTTGATGACGTTCTTGTAGCCGCGCATGTAGCGCAGGTGTTTTAGATGGAGGTGATCCTCGAGGAAGTCGTGCAGGCCGTCGGAGGTGACGGAGTCGGTGATGATGGTGGAGCCGGGGGATTCGGGCGCGAGGATGGCGGCCATCATGGCGATGAGGGCGTTGCGGCTCACGTCCGTACCGTCGGAGAGGACGGCGCTCATGCGGTCGACGTCGGTGTCAAAGATGAGGCCGAGGTCGGCATGGTTTTTCACCACGGCGTCCTTGATGGCGCGCATGGCGTCGGCGTTCTCGGGGTTCGGGATGTGGTTCGGGAAGTGTCCGTCCGGGTCGAGGAACTGGCTGCCCGTCGTGTCCGCGCCGAGCGGGGTGAGGATGCGCCCGGCGAAGAAACCGCCCGCGCCGTTGCCCGCATCGACGACGATGTGCATGCCTGCGAGCGGTCGCTCCGCGCCGCCGAGTGCGTCGCGGATTTTTTTGCATAGGTGCTCGCAGTAGCGGCCGATGAGGTCGAACTTCAGGACGTGCTTGAGGGTACCGTGCGCCTCGGGTGCCTCGGCGGCATAGGTGAGGATCTTCTGGATGTCCGCCTTGTCTGCGCCGCCCGCAGCGGTGAAGAATTTCAGCCCGTTGCGGTTGTATGGGAGGTGGCTCGCCGTAATCATGATCGAGCCGTCCGCCGCCGTGTCCTCGAAGATGGTCGCCATGAACATGGCGGGGGTGGAGGCGAGGACGCAGTCGATGCCGTGTGCGCCCGTGTAGGTGAGTCCCGTGAGGACGCTGTCCTTGATGGCGAGCGCGGAGATGCGCGAGTCGTGGCCGACGGCGATCTGCAGCTCTGCGGGGCTCTTGCCCGTTGTTTCGCTGAGGAAACGGACGAAGCCGGCGGCGATGCGGTTTGCCGCCTCGGGGGTGAGAGTAACGGGCTCATCGGGCACGCCGGGAATGGCGACGCCGCGGATGTCGCTGCCGTTCGCGAGTTTTTTGAAGTCGTCCTGGGTCATGGGCATAGGGATTTCTCCTTTGTGTATGATTGTGTGTTTGTGGGGGGTATGCGTGTAATGATTCAAATGTGGATTCTTATACGCCGCCTCCCAAACACCTCGCTTGCAAGCGTTCGTGTGCTTGTACGCTTAAATACCGACGAATTTCGAAACGCGCTACGCTTGAACGACGCAATTCGTCGGGGCGTACCGCACACTTTTCACGCTTGCGCCGCTAAGGTTTGGTTCGGCGGCGCATATCATCCTATGGCGGAGGATATAAGTCATCCGAAACGCGCTGCGCCTATACGACGAAATTCGCAGGGGGCAGAACGTGCGCTTATCTTCACTTGTTCCACTAGGGTTTGCTTTGGGGATACTATGACGCCACGACGCCGCCGCGAGTGTCGCCAAAGGAATCGCTTACTCCGCGCCGAAGAATTCCTCCTCGACGGCGATGCAGAGGGTGTGGTAGATGGGGAGGTGGTACTCTTGGATTTTGTACGTCTCCTCCTCGGGGGCTTTGATGACGATGTCGGCGAAGCCTGACGCGCATTTGCCGCCCGATGCGCCCGTGAGGGCGATGGTGGTCATGCCGAGTGCCTTTGCCATGCGGAAGGCGTAGAGGACGTTTTTCGAGTTGCCCGAGGTGGTGATGCCGAGGAGGACGTCGCCCGCGCGCCCAAGTCCGAGTACCTGCTGGGCAAAGGTGAGGTCGGGTGCCTGATCGTTCGCGAATGCCGTGCTGATCGCGAGCTGGGACGGGAGGGAGATGGCGGGGAGTGCGCCCTGCAGGTGCCGCATGAAGTAGTCGACGGTCATGGGGTCGGCGGCGTCGCACGCCTCGTGGAGTTTTGCGAGGATGTCCTCGTCGAGGTGACGCGGCAGGAGGAAGCCCTTCATCAGCTCACCGACGATGTGCTCGGCATCTGCCGCCGAGCCGCCGTTGCCGCAGACAATGAGCTTGCCGCCCGCGTGGTAGGATGTGCAGAGTGCCTTGATGGCGGCGCGGATGTCTGTCCCGCAGGCTTCGAGTGCGGGATAGCGCGCGATTAGTGTGTCAACGGCGGCAAGAGTGGATGATTTCATCGTTGTTGCTCCTTTGTTGTGTTTTCTTTACGGTTGATGCGAGCCTCACGCGAACCGACTGCGCGCGTGAGTGCTGCGGAAATGTACCGTGTAGGTTGTATGCGCAGGGCGCATAAAGAAAATGCTGATTTCTTTATATCAGTGCTTCCTTTATTCGCCGTCCGCTTCTATTATGGACGAAAATGATGTCTTTTTCAAGGGAAAGGGGCGGAAAATGCGGCAGGTTGTCCGATGCGGGGCAATTTACCGTCATGCTGGGGCGTTCAGCATAGCAGAAATCGTGGAGAGGCAGGAATGACGTGGACTTAGAAGGATTCTTCCGTGCACATTCCTGTTTTTTGAGGTGCAAAATGCTCTATTTTGACGCTATTGATCTTAATTTATAGTTATTTATCGTTATTTTATGGAATTTATTTGTATTGTTTTATACTTCGACTGTTTTATTTTCACAGGATGGGAAATCTTCTTGATGGAGATCCTTCCGTAACCGTATGGCATAAGAAAAGGGACGCGGTACGAAGCTCCGGCTTCGTACCGCGTCCCACGTTTCTCTGTGTATCTCAGCGGTTACGATAACGGTCTGCGATGGCACGCGGGCTGTCGCCGGCATCGAGTGCCGAGGTCGGCGGTGTGATGTCCATCGGCGCGGCGCTTTGCGGTGCGCTGCCCTGCGGACGGATGTCCGTGATGGGCGGCTGCGGTGCGGCAGCGCGCGGCTGCTCTGCACGCTGGTAGACATTCTCCTCCTCCTTGCGGGAGCGGAAGCGGTTCCAGAGCCAGCGCAGCACCATGAAGGCGACGACGGCGATGGCAACGTTCACGAGGACGCCGAGAATGTCGGCGAGAAGGCCGCTGCCCATGCCGCCGAGGAGGCTTGCGAGGAGTCCGCCGAGCATCATCCCGCCCGCGAGGAGGCCGATGTTGCGCAGGGTATTCCCCCAGCCCGTGCTGCTCTTAGCGGAGTTCGCGGCGTTTGCCGCATTCGCCTTGCTGTTTGCCGCGGGGGCGTTCTTTTCCAGCTGGTTCGCGTTTTTCGAGGGGGCGTAGCTGTTGCCGTTCCCCGAGACGGATTTGCCGCTGCTGCTCTGTCCCTCGGATGCTTTCGGTGCGGCCTTGGGCGTCGCTTTCGGTGCGATGCGCGCACCGCCCTTGGCGGCCTCTGCCTGTGCGGTCAGGACATGATCCACAGGCGTGGGGGCGAGGAGGGGGACAGTGGCGACGCTCAGGGCGCCGACCATCGTCGCTGCGATGATTTTTTTCAGTTTCATTCGATTTCTCCTTTATATGTCATTCGATACGGAGGGTATCCTCCGGTATTCGCGCTTAGTGAGATATCTTACCACGCGATACCCCTCGCAGAACCCTCGTTATGCAAGCGGTCGGACACTTATCTGCCGAAATACCTGCGGATTCCAAACGCGCTTCGCTTGAACGGTTAAAATCCGCAGGGGGCAGAACGTGTCCTTTGGTCCGCTTGCTTCACTAGGGTTTGCTACGGGGCATCGCATGACAGAATGCCTGTGCGTTTGCAGGGCGTTCTCACAGCCGGATCGCCGTGTGTTTCCTACGGGGCATCGCATGGTGGCGATGGCTTTTATCGTGAACTACTCCTGATAGGACTTGATGTCCTCGGGGAAGGCGTAGATCTCGCCGACGGTGTCGAGCTCGCCCGAGAGGTAGCGGTCGATGTCGTCCACGTCGATGTAGAGCTTGCAGTCAATGTCGAGGTAGCCCTGCTCGCGCCCGTCGGATAGGTCGCGGATCGCCATGAGCTTTTCGCGGAGCTTCAGGAGGTCGCTGCGCGTCGCGTGTACGTCGAGACGCAGCTGGGGAACGCCGTATTCTTTGAGGACTTCGTCCATGGTCATGCGCTGTGACATAGTGTTTTCCTTTCTATGGAAGCATTGATTTGTTCAGTCGCGCCATCTTGGCACATTTTTCCCGTATCTCGTCGGCAATTCCTCTACGTAGGTTTGCCTCCTTGCCCGTACGAGAACATCTGCGCCAATCTGGCATACCTTATTTTATCAGCGATTCCCTACACATTTCTATACTGGACTTCCCGCATGGGTGAGAATTCGATGCGGAGGGTCATGCCCATCCCCGATGCCAGCCGTTGAAGGGTTCGCAGCGATGGGTTCGCATTCCCTTTTTCGAGTTTGCAGATGTCACTCTGGGCGATTCCAGTGCGGATGGCGAGTTCTTTTTGTGTCATCCCCGCGTGCTTTCGTGCGTCGATCATCGTCTGGATGATGGCGTGTTCCGGCTGCTGTGCGTCGTATTCTTGGCGCAATTCGGGATCGCTCAGCTGCTGCTCGAGAAAATCGTCAAAGTTCGTGCTCATCTGCCTTCTCCTTTCTGTGCAGGTAGTCGGCGCGGTACTTCTTGGCACGGTCGATTTCTCCCGGTGGGGTCTTTTGCGTCTTTTTGATAAATCCGTTGGTCAGTATGATGGTCTGCCCACGGTAAAAGAAGTAGAGGACTCTGGTGATGTTGGAGGAAAATACCGTACGCAGCTCAAAGATTCCGTCACCGATTGGCTTGGAATACGGTTCTCTGAGTGCCGTTCCGTTGTCTCGCAGGAGAACGATGCGGTGCAATAGTTTCGCCCGCATCTTCTTGTCGAGTGAGAGCAGAAACTCCCGCGCTGGCTGGCGTCCGTCTTCCATTTCGTAAAATTCTACGGTAAAGTCCATGAGCTTATCCTCATTATATGGGATATATCCCATAACGTCAATATGGCGTGGAGGAGGTTGATATGTAATGTATCAGGGATGACTGAATTTTAGCTGGTTTGCGCAGGCTGCTGCGTGGATGTTTCTTTCTCCCTCTGTTTGCGCAGGGCATGGAGGGCGGTTTCGAGGGCGCGCTTTTCGTAGCGGCAGGTTTCGTAGTCGAGGTCACCCGATGCGCGGAGCATCCGTGCGTCGAGGGTGCGGATCTCCGCCTCGATGCGCCATATGGCGTCCGATGGCTCCTGTGCCATGCACATCCCTCCTTTGATACGTATTCTAACAGTTTTGGCAGAAACTGTCTACATTCGTATTACAGTTATGCTATAATATGACTGTTATGAATGTTGCCCAGAATCGTGGATTCCCTTAAGGAGTTCCTTATGAAGAAGGATTTTTATGAAAATGTACGCGAGCATGCTTTCGCACACGCGCATACGCAGGATACGTGGCGGACGCGGTTCATTCTCGCGCGCACGGCGGTGTTCCCGCTGATGCTTGTCGCCCTGATCCACGGCTATGACCGCGGCTCGGTGGAGGAGCTGCTGCTCGGCGGGTTTTTCCTCCTGCTCTTTGCGGTGCTCGTCCTGCGGCATCGGCGGCTCGAGCGGCGCCGTATCTTTACACAGGCGTATCTCGGCGTGGTGGGGGAGTATCTCGCGCGCTTTGACGGGAGCTGGAAGAAGTCGCCGGTGGACGGTGCCGCCTATCTGCGTGAGAAGTGTCCGCCCGATCGGGATCTGCACATTTTCGGCGCGGCGTCGCTCTATCAGTATCTCTGCGCGGCGCATACGCGCATGGGACGCGACCGTCTCGCCGCTGCGCTCTCGGCGACGCCGCAGGATCTCACGCGGACGCGGCGGCGGCAGGCGGCGGTGACGGAGCTGCTCGCCCATCCGCTCCTCGCTCTGGAGCTGGAGGCGCGCGGGGCGCTCCTGCCCGATGCACATGATACGCGTGCGCTTGCCAAGGAGCTCGCGCAGCCGCTCAAGGGGTCGCTGAAGCTCATTTCCTGCATCGGCATCGTTCTTGCCAATGCCTGTGTCTGGTCACTGTTTTGGGCGATTTTCTTTGGCGGCAGCTGGGCGATTCCGATTGCTCTCTTTACGTTCAATCTCACGATGGCGATGGCGTTTTTCTCACGGACGCAGCGCGAGCTCGCGCCGCTCGGCCGCATGGCGCGTGCGCTGCGGCTCTATGGGCGGATCTTTCGTGCGCTCGAGCGCGCCCCGCTGCGCAGCGCTGCGTTTCACGCGATTCTGTCGCCGCTCTTTGCGCCCGTGCGCGCGACCGTCGGGCTGAGCCGCCTGACGATCCTCGCCGACTGTGCGGCGATGCGGCGCAATTTCTTTTTCTTTCTACTGGCGAATGGGATGCTGCTCTGGGATTTTCACTGCATGGCGTATTTTTCCCACTGGCGCAAGGGGTACGGTGCGGCGGCGGCCGACTGGCTGAAGGTGTGGGCGGAGACGGAGGTGCTGCTCTCGCTCGCGCGCGTCGGGCATACGCGTGAGGTGCATGCGTTCCCGCGCTTTGCGGAGGAGGGCGCGCCGCAGCTCGTGGCAGAGGACGCGACGCTGCTGCTCCTGACGGAGGAGACGGCGACGCCGAATGACGCGCAGCTCACGGCAGGGACGCTCGTCATCACGGGGTCGAATATGTCCGGAAAGACGACCTATATGCGCTGTCTCGGCGCGAATGCTGTCCTCGCGTATGCGGGTGCGCCGGTGTGTGCGCGCTCCTTTACGCTCACGCCGATGGCGGTCTATACGTCGATTCAGATCAGCGACGATCTCGCGGGCGGGATTTCGACGTTCTATGCGGAGCTCCTGCGCATCAAGAAGATGATGGTCTACAGCAAGCGCGGCAAGCCGATGTTGATATTGATTGACGAGATTTTCCGCGGGACGAATTCCGCCGACCGCATTGTCGGTGCGCGTGAGGCGATTCGCCGCCTGACGCTGCCGCATGCGATCACGGTGGTGACGACGCACGACTTTGAGCTCTGCGATCTCGGACGCGAGGGCATCCCCGTGACGAATGCGCATTTTGAGGAGCACTACGAGGGGGATAAGATCCTCTTTGACTTCAAGATGCGCGCGGGACGCTGCCACACGACGAACGCGCAGTATCTCCTGCGCATGGCGGGCATTATGGGGGAGTGAGGCAGGGATTTCCCTCGGCTTTGCGGACACGGTGACAGCGCGGCGGAAATCTGTTATAATGGGGGATACTTTCCTGCGATAAGAGAATGAAGGAAGCGCTGATCTAACCGTCGCTCCGATTGGCACGGGATGGATCCGTGCTTCCTGCATGGCAGTGCGGGGGGTCCCTCCGCTGAAAGGATACAGAATGAACGAGCATGCTGCACGCCCCACTGCCACGGCAGGGGTCATGACTGCCGCCGCCGTGGTCTATGCGCTCGCGGCGATCTATCTGCCCATGCTGACCATGATGATGGGAATGCTCTGGCCCGTGTTTATCGCACTCGTGACGGTGCGCGCGGGGCTGCGGTTCGGCGCGCTCGCGGCCGTGGCGGCACTCCTCCTCACGATGCTTTTTGCCACCCCTGTGGCGGGGGCGACGTTTGTCCTGTCCTTCGCGCCGACGGGGCTTGCCCTCGGGCTGCTCCTGCGACGTCAGGGCGGCACCCTGCGTGCACTCGTGGGCGGCACGCTCGCCTCTCTCCTCGGAAAGGCGGCGGCAGGCCTGCTCATCCTCCTACTCTTCGGCATCAATCCGTTTGCGATGGACCCTGCCGTCATGCAGCAGGCGATGGATGAGACGCTCGGGATCTACCGCTCGCTCGGCATGACGGAGGTGCAGATCGAGGAGACGCGCGCAGCGGCGAGCGAGGTGCT
Organism: uncultured Selenomonas sp.; assembly: GCA_963541465.1. Taxonomy (GTDB): domain Bacteria; phylum Bacillota; class Negativicutes; order Selenomonadales; family Selenomonadaceae; genus Centipeda. The sequence continues at coordinate 14,781 of CAUTTS010000035.1, read as the reverse complement.
GGAGCTCTTTCTCCTGATGCTGCCGGCGCTCTTTGTGGGCAGTGCACTGATCGAGGTTGGCGTCTGCTATGCGGTCATGCGCAAGGTGCTGCGCCGCATGGGTGTCGCCGTCACGGCGCTTCCGCCGTTTGCCCAGTGGCATCTGCCCGTCGTATTCCCGTATCTCTTTGCCTTCTCCCTGATCGGCATTTACTGGGGCTCGACGCGCGAGATCGTACTGCTCTATCAGGTGGCACTCAACGGCTATGTGATCGCGTTTCTCGCGGGGCTCGTGCAGGGCGTTGCACTCCTGCATTTCCTGCTCCTGCGCTTTCGCGTCTCGCCCTTTGTGCGCGCGCTCATCTACGTGTTCATTCTCGTCAACGGTGTGATGACGCAGATCATCTCGTGGACAGGACTCTTCGATATGGTCTACGACTATCGCAGACGCATTCGTGAACGGCAATAATACTAGGGAAGCACTGATAAATTCGGCACGACCATCTTGACGCATCTTTTTCGCCCGCTTATCGTTAGCAAATCCTCCACATAGCCTCTGCTATGCGTCCGGTTTGCTGCCTCAATCGGACAAAAAATCTACGCCAATCTGGCATACCTCATTTTATCAGCGATTCCCTAGCAGCTTATATCTATTGTATATGCGATGAAAATACATATTTATATAGATACATAACGTAAAGAAGGTGATACTATGCCGCGGAACTTATCCGCGTGGGTCGATCTGACGATCCATCTGATCGTCATGCTTGCGCTTGCACTCGTGACGTTCTGCTACAGCACGTTTGTCGGTGCGGCGGCACTCCTCCTGTGGGCGGTGCTGGCCGCGTTTGCGTGGGAGCGGTGTCATGACAGGGAACGGCGATTTGAACGCTACTGTATGGGCATCATCCGTAATGTGAATGAGGTTATGAACTACGCCGTGGATGGTCTCCCACAGGCGATCCTCCTCGTCAATCAGGAGGGGCATCTGGAGTGGTGCAATCATCAGCTTGGCGATGCACTCGGCGAAAAGCCCGAGCCCGGCACGGCGGTTGCGGATTTCTGGCCGCATTTCGATCTTGCGTCCATCTGGGGGACGGAGGGAGAGCATCGCTTCTCCCATGCGGGACACTCCTATCGCGTCTATCACCGCATGGTTGCGGAATCGTACCACAGCGAGCCGCTGGTCGCACTCTACGTCGAGGACGAGACGGAGTATGCGGCACTCGAGAAGCGCTACGATGGGAGCCGCACCGCCCTCCTCTACATCCAGATCGACAACTATGATGAGATCATGCAGGGACAGAGCGAGACGGAAAAGTCCATGCTCCTCCTCGCCGTCCGCGAAAAGATCGACGGCTGGATCGGCGGACTCGGTGGTTTCCTGCGCAGCATCTCCGACGGTGAGTACGTGGCACTGCTGGAACGCAAGTCTCTCGATCACGCGATCGCGGAGAAGTTCGACATCCTCGATCAGGTGCGCAAGATCATCAACACGAAGGGCATGCCTGTGACGCTCTCCATCGGTCTTTCCCTCGCCGACGAGCAGACCCTGCGGGAGCTCGGTGAGGAGGCAGAGGCAAAGCTCGACCTCGCCCTCGGACGCGGCGGCGATCAGGTGGCCGCAGGCATCAGCGGCAAGACGCAGTTCTTCGGCGGCAAGGCAAAGGCGGTCGAGAAGCATACGCGCGTCAAGGCGCGCGTCGTGGCACACGCACTGCGCGATATTATGGAGAACTCGGACGAGGTGTACGTCATGGGACACCACAACGAGGACTACGACGCGTTCGGTGCGGCGATGGGCGTCGCGTGCATGGCGCGCTCCCTCGGAAAGAAGGTACACATCGTCCTCAGCGAGATGAATGAGGGCATTGACCGCATCGTGGATCTCGTGCGGAAGGATGAGGCCTACGAGGGGCTCTTCCTCCGCCCCGGCGACGTCACGGAGACGCCATCGCTGTCCTCCCTGCTCGTCGTGGTGGACGCGCATATCCCGCACATTCTTGCTGACCCTGCTCTGCTCGAACGCATTCCGAAGGTCGTCGTCATCGACCATCACCGCCGCAGTGAGCATTTCGTCAAGAACCCGCTGCTCGTCTACATCGAGACGGCGTCCAGCTCGGCGAGCGAGCTCGTGACGGAGCTGCTCATGTACTTCGGCGATAACATCCGCCCGACGCGCCTCGATGCGACGGCACTCTACTCGGGCGTCGTGGTGGATACAAAGAATTTCAACGTCGGTGCGGGCGTGCGCACCTTTGATGCGGCGGCATACCTGCGCCGCGCCGGTGCCGATCCCGTACTCGTCCGCACCCTCTTCCAGAGCGACTACGAGACGACGGTATCGCTCGCACGGGCGAAGGCAAACGCCGTCTACTACCCGGGCGGGCTGATCGTGGGGAGTCTCCCCGATCTCCTGCCGAACGGGCAGATCATCGCCGCACAGGCGGCGGACGGCATGCTCCGCGTTGACGGCGTGCGTATGAGCATCTACGTGTTCCCTCTTGCGAGCGATGTGGTGGGCATCAGTGCACGCTCGTCGGGAGAGATGAATGTGCAGGTCATCATGGAGGCGTTCGGCGGCGGCGGACACGCCAATGTCGCAGGCGCACAGGTCAAGGGTGTCCCCTTGGATGAGGTGCGCGCACAGGTGGTAGAAAAAGCAAAGGCATACATAGAGGAGAGTGACCAACGTGAAAGTCATACTGCAGGCTGATGTAAAGAATATCGGAAAAAAGGGCGAGATCGTGGAGGTGGCGGACGGCTACGGCCGCAATTTCCTCCTGCCGAGGAAGCTCGCACTGCCCGCGAACACGTCGAATGTGAACGTGGCTAAGGCACAGGCGGGCGCAAAGGCGCGCAAGAATGCGATGGAGGTCGACGAGGCAAAGCTCATGGCCGCGCAGCTCGAAAAGGTCACGGTGGAGATCCCCGTACGCATCGGTGAGAACGGGCGGCTCTTTGGCGCGGTGACGGGCAAGGATGTCGCGGAGGCACTGAAGAAGCAGAACATCGACGTGGATCGCCGCAAGATCTCGATCAACGGAGAGGTGATGGGCGAGGGTATCTATGAGGCTGTCGTCAAGGTGCATCCGAACATCGCGACGACGATCAAGATTCATGTGCGCAAAGAGTAACCGCTGCGTGCTCTGCGCAAACACCTCGCTTTGCAAGTGATCGCGTGCTCGTTCGCCTAAATACCGACACACTTCTGAAACGCGCTTCGCTTGAACGACAGAAGTGATCTTTCTCGTTTTACATCCTGATCATAACGTAATACAGCGGGCTGATGAGCATGTCTCATCAGCCCTTCTCAAAAGGGAGGACTATGTCTTTTTTTAAGGATTTATTCGGCGGCAAGGACGCGAAGGAGCATCCAAAGCTCTCGCAGGACCTACAGATCGACGAGGAAATCGCGACGATCTTTCGCATGCTCGCCGATACGATGGGGACGGAGCACCTAGTCATCCAGGCGGGCAAGATGAATGCGATGGCACTCATGCGCTCGGAGGATCGCCGCGAGCGCGTCCTCGCGCTCATGCGTATCCTTGAGGAGGATCCGCTGCTCTCGCCCCCACCCTCAGAGGCGGAGCTGCCCGAGATTCTCTCGCGCATGACGGAGCAGGTGGCGGGCATCCTCGCACGGCGCGATCTGGAGGATCGCATCGAGCGCAAGGTAAATGAAAAGCTCGAAAAGGATCACGAGGAGTATGTGGACGACATCCGCCGTCAAGTGATCTCGGAGGAAAGCCCCGGCGCAGAATCTCCGCACGATAAGAAGAAGCGTGAGGCACTCGAGGCGTTGGAAAAGGTGCATCTCACACAGTCTGTGATGGAGCTCCTGCGCCCAAAGACGTTCGATGAGATCGTCGGACAGGAGCGCGCCGTGCGCTCTCTCATGGCAAAGCTCTCCTCGCCCTACCCGCAGCATCTCCTCCTCTATGGGCCGCCCGGCGTCGGCAAGACAACGGCTGCACGGCTTGTCCTTGAGGCGGCGAAGAAACGCGCCGTATCGCCCTTTGCAGAGACTGCACCCTTTGTCGAGACAGACGGTACAACACTGCGCTGGGATCCGCGCGACATGACGAATCCTCTGCTCGGCTCGGTGCATGACCCCATTTATCAGGGTGCCCAGAAGAATCTTGCCGACAGCGGCGTTCCCGAGCCAAAACCGGGGCTGGTGACCGATGCACACGGCGGCATCCTTTTCATCGACGAGATCGGTGAGATGGATGAGATGCTGCAAAACAAGCTGCTCAAGGTACTCGAGGACAAGCGTGCCTACTTTGAATCCGCGTATTACGACCCCGACGATAAGCGCGTTCCGCCCTACATCCGCAAACTCTTTGAGGAGGGGGCGCCGGCGGACTTTGTCCTCATCGGTGCGACGACGCGTGAGCCGGATCACATCAATCCTGCCTTGCGCTCGCGCTGTGCTGAGATCTACTTCGAGCCGCTGACACCGGCGCATATCCGTACGATTGTGGAGAATGCGGCACAGCGCCTCCATGTCGAGCTCGCCCCCGGCACAGCAGAGCTCATTAGTACATACACCATTGAGGGCCGCAAGGCGATCAATATTCTCGCCGATGCCTACAGCCTCGCACTGAACCGCATGGATGATGCAGAGGTGGAACGCATTGTTTCACGTGAAACAATCGAGCCGACACCCTCTGTGGAACAACATGACATGGATGCAGATGCAGATGTTTCACGTGAAACATCCATCGCGGAAGAAAAAGAACTCCTCGGCATGGAGCCATCCTCCATGCAGGACGATGTGAAAAAGATAGAAAGTGTTTCACGTGAAACAGATCCTCCATGCATCCCTGTCACAAAGGAGGACATCTACGAAGTTGTGCAGGTGAGCCGCCTCTATCCTTTCGGCAAAAAGAAGGCATCGGATACGCCTGCTGTGGGCAGAGTGTTCGGCCTCGGCGTAGCGGGCTTCCTCGGCTCGATCATCGAGATTGAGGCTGTCGCCTTCCCTGCGGCAGAAAAGGGGAAGGGGACTGTGCGCTTCAATGAGACGGCGGGCAGTATGGCGAAGGACTCCGTGTTCAATGCGGCGTCAGTCATGCGCCGCCTGACAGGGCGTGACCTGCATGACTATGACCTCCACGTCAATATCATTGGCGGTGGCAACATCGACGGGCCGAGTGCGGGGACGGCCATCCTGACGGCGATTGTCAGTGCTGTGACTGGTGCGGCAGTGCGGCAGGATACAGCGGTCACGGGAGAGATCTCTTTGCAGGGGGAGATCCGCCCCGTGGGCGGTGTCTTTGAAAAGGCGTACGGTGCGCGGCAGGCGGGAATTTCAACCCTCATTATCCCGTGGGAGAACAAGAAGGACATCCCTGAGGATCATCTGGGGCTGAAGATCTATCGCCTCAAGAGTGCCGAGGAGGCCTTTGCCGTGCTGTTTGCCGATGAAACGTGGAAAGAGAATGCAGAGCATGACGGAGGGGCACGTTGAACCCCTTCCTCGTGTGGATGATGATACGAAAAGGAGTATGTTATGCCGGAAGGACGTGTGCCGCCGCAGAGCATCGAGGCGGAACTTTCGGTGCTCGGGTCGATGATGCTGAAACCTGCGGCGGTGTCGCAGGCTGTGGAGCTGCTCCATGCAGAGGACTTTTACCGTCAGGCACATCGTGCCGTCTTTGAGGCAATGGAGCTGCTCCTGCGTAACGGTGAGCCTGTGGACATCGTGACCGTAACCGAGTCGCTGAAAAAATCAGGCCTGCTCGAGCAGGTGGGAGGAATCTCGTTTCTCGCCAATCTGACGAACACCGTGCCAAGTACGGCGAACCTCGCGCACTATGCAAAGATCGTCAAGGAGAAGGCTGTCCTGCGCGCCCTGATCGACGCGAGCACGGAGATTGCGGGCGCAGCGTACGAGGCAAGCGAGGATATCGCCGAGCAGCTCGACGATGCAGAGCGCAAGATCCTCGCCATCGCAGGAGGACAGACGACGGGCGCGTTTATCTCTGCGAAGGAGGTTGTCTTCGACGCTGTGGATCGCGTGAGCGAGCTCGCCAAGGCAAAGGGCGGCATCACGGGGCTCTCGACGGGACTCGCGACCCTCGACAGTGTGACGCGCGGTCTCCAGCCCTCAGACCTCATCATTGTTGCGGCACGCCCTGCCATGGGCAAGACGGCGTTCGTCCTGAATGTCGCCACACACGTTGCCCTGCAGGGCGGGACCGTTGCGTTCTTCTCTCTGGAGATGCCGCGCGAGCAGTTGATGCATCGTATCTTCTGCGCCGAGGGGCAGATCGACGCGACGCGCCTTGCCCGCGGCGAGCTCGATGATGAGGAGTGGGAGCGGCTCGTCAAGGTCGCTGACCGCATCATGAAGACAAAACTCTACTTCGATGATACGAGCAGTACGACGGTGCTCGATATCCGCACGCGCGCCCGCCGTCTCAAGGCGGAGCATGGGCTCGACCTCATCGCCATCGACTACCTACAGCTCATCCAAGCACCGGGGCGTGCAGAGAACCGTACGCTCGCTGTGGCAGAGATGACACGCTCACTGAAGGTGCTCGCCCGTGAGCTGAATGTTCCCATCATCGTCCTCTCTCAGCTCTCCCGTGCGACCGAGGGGCGCTCGGACAAACGCCCCATGCTCTCTGATCTGCGTGAGTCGGGCTCGATCGAGCAGGATGCGGACATTGTCATGTTCCTGTATCGCGAAGATTATTACAATCAAGATACAGAGAATGCAAATATCACAGAACTGAGCATTGCAAAGCACCGCAACGGAGCAACGGACACCGTGCGCATGTACTTCCAGAAGGAATACACGCGCTTCCGCGATCTCGCGCATGAGTAGATTGTTTCACGTGAAACATTTTCTGATCTATGATAAGTGCCACAAGAAGACTGCACTGGGCGCCCCTATCGCCTCGCGCTGCTCGCCACTTCCCCCGCGCGCAGGGGAAAGCTAATGTGCAGTAATTGCGGATAGACCTTCTTCGACTTGTAACATGTAATATGATATTTTCCTCATTCCCCTCAAAAAAGAGGGGATTTTTTTTGCCGTTTGTGCTATGATAAAAGGGTAGAAAAAGCTAAGGAAGCACTGATAAATTCAGCACTACCATCTTGACGCATCTTTTTCGCCCGCACTTCGGCGGAAAATCCTCCACATAGCCTTTGCTATGCGTCCGGTTTTCCACCTTGTTCGGACAAAAAATCTACGCCAATCTGGCAGACTTCATTTTATCAGCGATTCCCTAAGACCGCGCACTGAGCGCATGGCAATGATGGGCAGGGGGAGGATGCGTTGTGTTAAAGAGTATTGCAGTCATGACGAGCGGGGGAGACAGCCCCGGAATGAACGCGGCGGCGCGTGCCGTTGCGCGCACAGCCCTCTATGAAGGCGTCCGTGTGTGGGGCATCAACGATGGCTATCAGGGGCTCCTGGACGAGGATATGTGGGAGCTTGAGTCCAAGGATGTGGGGGACATCATCCAGCGTGGCGGTACCTTCCTCGGGACAGCGCGCTGCAAGGAGTGGACGACGCCAGAGGGACGCCGCCGCGGTCATGAGAATCTCATCGAGCGTGGCATCGAGGGGCTCTGCGTGATCGGCGGCGACGGCTCGCTGCGCGGCGCACAGCTGCTCTCAGAGGAGTTTGGCTTCCCCATCGTCGGTCTGCCGGGCACGATTGACAACGATGTCTGGGGCATGGACTATACGATCGGCTGCGACACAGCGGCGAATACGATCATCGACGCGATCAACAAGCTGCGTGACACGGCATCGGCGCATCGCCGCATCATCGTGCTCGAGGTCATGGGGCGCGGCTCCGGCTGGCTCGCTCTCGTCTCGGGCATCTCGGGCGGCGCGGAGTACATCCTCGTTCCCGAGGAGAAATTTGACCTCGCGGAGATTGTCGGCGACCTCACCAACGCATACGAGCACGGCAAGCGCTACATCCTTATCGTCGTCGCCGAGGGCGCGGCCAGGGGACAGGACGTCTGCGACTACATCGCAAAGCATACGGATATCGAGACGCGCGTCTCGGTGCTCGGCCATATCCAGCGCGGCGGCTCACCGACGGTCATCGACCGCGTACGCGCCAGCCAGCTCGGCGAGCAGGCGGCACTCGCACTCATCTCGGGGCTCTCGGGCATCGTGTTCGGCTACCACAAGGGACACGTCGTCTCCGTCAACCTCTACGACGCCGTCAACAACAAGAAAGCACTCGATCCTGAGTACCTGCACCTCGCAAAGGTGCTTTTCTAGAACAGCCATCACAGCACCCGTAGAAAGGATGATCCCGTGGCAAAGATCATTGCGGTTGCCAGTCAAAAGGGCGGCGTCGGCAAAACGACGACGGCGGTCAATCTCGCCGCCACCGTCGCGCGTGCCAAACGACGCGTCCTGCTCATCGACATCGATCCGCAGGGGAATGCGACCAGTGCCTTTGGCATCGACAAGAGCACCCTCCCCGCGACGACCTATCGCGTCCTGATCGACGGAAAACACATGCGCGAGGTCATCATCGAGTCGGACTACCTCGTCGACGTCGTTCCCGCCAATGTGGAACTCGCGGGTGCAGAGGTGGAACTGGCGTCGCTGGAACATCGTGAGACACGCCTGCGCAAGGCGATCGCCGAGGTGCTGACCGACTACGACTACATCTTTATCGACTGCCCGCCCTCCCTCGGCTTTCTGACACTGAATGCACTGACGGCGGCACACGCCGTCCTCATCCCCATCCAGTGCGAGTTCTTTGCCCTTGAGGGCGTGGCGCAGCTGATGAAAACCATCAGCCTCGTCAAGGAGCGCGCCAATCCGAAACTGCGTGTCCAGGGTGTCGTGATGACGATGTACGACTCACGGACGCGCATCGCGGGGCAGGTCGTCGACGAGGTGCGCGGCGTCTTTGGCGACGCACTCTATCAGACGATGATCCCGCGCAACGTCCGACTCTCGGAGGCACCCTCCTTCGGGCAGCCGATCACCTCGTACGACATCACATCGCGCGGGGCAGAGATGTATATTGCACTCGCGAGGGAGGTCATACGGCGTGAAGAAGGCTAAAACAGGCGGCCTCGGACGTGGGCTCGGCGCACTCGGACTCGGAAAAGATGCGCTCACCCTGCCGACCGACCCGCCGCCGGAGGAAAAGACAGAGACCGCTGCAGCCCCCGCGGGCATCCCGGCGGAGCTCTCCATTGACGTCATCCAGCCCAACCGCTTTCAGCCGCGCCGCGAGTTCGACGAGGCAGCACTGGAGGAGCTGCGCGAGTCCATTGCACAGCACGGCATCCTCCAGCCCGTCACCGTCCGCGACATCGGCGCGGGCAAGTACGAGCTCATTGCGGGCGAGCGGCGTCTGCGCGCCGCCAAGATGGCAGGGCTCACGACCATTCCTGCATTTTTCCGCACAGCAAACGACGCGGAAATGGCAGAGATGGCACTCATCGAGAACCTCCAGCGCGAGGATCTCAACCCAATCGAGGAGGCACACGCCTATCAGCGGCTCCTCACCGAGTTCAAACTCTCACAGGAACAGCTTGCGCGCCGCGTCGCGCGCAGCCGCTCGGCGATCGCGAACAGCGTCCGCCTCCTGCGCCTCGCGAAAGAGGTGCAGGCATTCATCGCGAACGGCGTTCTCACCATGGGACAGGCACGTCCGCTCCTCGCGCTCGAGACCGCTGCGCTGCAGCGTGAGGCGGCAGAGTACATCCAGGAGCACGAGCTCTCGGCGCGCGGCGTCGAGGCACTCGTCAAACGCCTGGCGAAGGATCCGAATGCACTCAAAAAAGCAGCGCCGCCAAAGCCAGAGAAAAAGCCAGACCTCTTCGTCCGTGAGGCAGAGGAGCGCCTGACGCGCAGCCTCGGCACGAAGGTACGCATCCAGACGGGGCGCGAGGAGGGGAAGGGGCGGCTCGAAATCAGCTACTTCTCCGCCGAGGATCTGGAGCGCCTGCTGTCGCTCCTGACCACATCGGCAGACGGCGCAGCAAAGGAGGACAAGCGTGCGGCACTGCGCGCATTCTCCACGCAGAAATTCACCGTATAGGATGTGCGGCGTGCCGTCTGCCGCCCTCTGGGACACATCCGCCTCCGCCCATGGGGGACGGAGGAAAGAAGGGAAGAGAGAACTTGTTTTTTAGTAATCTAGTGAAGTCGATCGAAGCACATGATGCAGCCCTCCTGCTCACCGCGCTGCTCCTGATCTTCGTCCTGCTCATCCTCGTCATCTACGTCATGGTACGGCTCTCGACGATGAGCAGCCGCTACCGCGCGATGATGCGCGGCTCGAGCAAGGACGATCTCGAGGGGATGCTGATCCAGCACGTGCGCACGGTGGAGGAGGTCGCGGCAACGAACGCACGCATCCTCGAGGAGAACGAACTGATCCGACAGTTCATCCGCCAGTCGCTCGTGCGCGTCGCCTCCGTGCGGTTCCGCGCCTTTGAGGACATGGGGGGCGACCTCAGCTATGCCGTCGCCCTGCTCGATGCGAACAACGACGGCGTGATCTTCTCCAGCATCTTTGCCCGCGAGGACTCGCGCAGCTACATCAAACCGATCAAAAACGGATCGTCGGACTACCCGCTGAGCGACGAGGAAAAGGACGTACTGAAGGAAGCCATGGCAAAACCGCTGCCCATCCAGTACTGAGAAGATATCAACGGACATAAACCTGCTGTGTCACAGCAGGTTTTCATATTCTTTAAGTACGATAGAGAAATAGGGAAATAGGGATCGGACAGAAACATCTCGATGGGAAGAGGGGGACGCGTTGAGCGAAGAACAATCACGCTATAAACTGCAGCTGGTGGATCGGGAAACGGACACGACGCACACCGTGCGCCTCTCGCTGCGTGCCCTGCGCCTGCTCGCCGTGGGCGCGGGCGCGGGGGCGGCACTCGTCGCCGTCGGCGCGATTTTCTCCATCTACACCCTCACGCACGCCTACCTCCACGAGGAGGAGACGGCACAGCTGCGCGAGGCGAACCGCATCCAGCAGGAGCAGATCCTCCAGATCGCCAAAAAGACCTCCGCGCTCGGGCAGGAGGTCGATGCCCTCCAGCGCACGGAGGACGGACTGCGTGCGCTCGTCGGCGCCCCGCCGGCGGAGGCGGACAGCGCAGCACCGGCGGGAGAGGCCGCGCCGACACCGACGGGCGGCGCACCGCACGCGCTCACCACCGATGAGGTCGGTGAGGCACTCACCATGCTCGAGGAACGCATCGCAGCACGCCGCAGCTCCCTTGGACAGCTCGCCGTCACGATGCAGAAGGACGTGCCGGGGGCATCCTCCTTCCTGGGGGACGATACACCCGTCACCACCCCGACGGGCTGGCCGACGGATGGCTTCATCAGCTCGGGCTACGGGCTGCGCTGGAACGGCGCAGAGTTCCATCAGGGCATCGACATCGCCGCCGAGATGGGCACGCCCATCGTTGCGACGGCGGACGGCGTCGTGACCCTTGCGGGCTGGAACGCGGGCGGCTACGGCAACATGGTCGACATCGACCACGGGAGCGGTGTCTCGACACGCTACGGACACGCCTCGGCGGTCGTGGTGACCGCAGGACAGCGCGTGCGGCGCGGACAGATCATCGCCTACGTCGGCTCGACGGGGCACTCCACGGGGCCACACCTGCACTACGAGGTGCGCCTCAGCGGACAGCCTGTCAACCCATCCTCGTATTTATGATCCATCCGTGCTTTCGCAAGAAAAAGGAGACACTATGAAATCCATCACCTGCCTGCTCGCCGCAGGAATCCTCCTCCTCCCCGCCAGCGGGATGGCTGCCGAACAGGAGGCAGAGATCCACGCCGTCATGTCCGCCGAGGAGATGCACGCGGCGGCAGAGGAGACGCCGCACGCCCCTGCTGTGGAGAAGCAGGCACACGGTGAGGCGTCCGCCGCCGCAGAAAAGGAGCAGACAGAGAGCTCGGCTGCACCAGAGTCTGCCCTCGACCAGGAGATGGACGCCGTCGGCAGTGAGGAAGAAGCACCTGCCCCCCGCGCGAAGGAGACGGCCGCCCGCGCAGAACAAGCGGTGACGGAGACCACTCCGGCGGAAAAGCAGGCGGCGGAGACGGACGCTGCGACAGCGGCAGCAGCGGAGACGGGCGCAGCGGCAGCAGCGGAGACGGGCGCAGCTGCTGCGACGGTGGCACCTGCGGAGCCCCAGTCGCCCGCAGACGCAAACGATGCGCACAAGGCGACCGGGCAGAAGCACAAGGCGGGCAAGACGGCGACCAGCAAACACGCGGTGGATAAAGCCGCCGTCGCCGCTGCCGCAGCGGCAAAGCGCGAGGCATACGGCAAAGAGACGGCGATCGAGCCCATCACACTGAAGGACGGCGACTGGGTCTTCATCGAGGGCGACGAGCGGCGCGGCTGGTTCTTTGACCGCAGCCACATGAAGCGTAACGCCGACGGCTCCGTCTCCTACTGGCAGCTCATCCTCTACAACAACCTCGGTCGGGCACAGTTCGCCGAGGCGATGAAGAATGCGGACTACGAGCACCTCGGCTACACCATGCAGCGGCGCGTGCTCAGCCCGAAAAAGGACGCCATCAGCACCTATGAGATCCTCGCCTACGACGGGGATAACGCACTCATCACGGAGAGCAGCCGCGAGGGGCACCGCGCCGTGATCCGCGCGAACACCATGACAGAGAAAGAGCGCGACGCCGTACGGCAGGAACTGCGCCGAAAGAAATAACAGCGAGGGACGTATCTCACCCATGTGCATCAGGACCGATGTTGGGCGAGATGCGCCCCTTTTTTGATCGAATTAAGGAATCGCTGATAAAACAGTCTCTCGGTACTTCCCTAAGATGGCTGTGCCGAATTTATCAGTGCTTCCTTAACTGCAGATACAGCATCCATACGCCACGAATGGATCACTCTATAACTATAATAAACAAGTATAACTCAAACATGTGATGAGAATAATTTTCGCATATTGACAGGCTGTTTTCACTCTGTTAAACTGTTATTAATTACATAGGTATAGAGGTACATTGTATCTCTCGGTTTCCGAGCAAAAACATCTAAGGGCGATGCCTATGATGTTGCGCCTGCGCCGCAGGGAGTGATCCCTGCAGTGCACAGGGTTTCGGCAGAAATGCCGGAGCCTCCCTTCCGAACGCGGTTTCCTGCAGAAAACCCGCTCCCTTGAAAAGGAAACGACAACATTGCCGCGCAAAGGCGAGGAGAGGATATTTTGGTGCAAAATATCCCTTGGATTCGTCTGCTACGAGGGACTGTTTGTCGTGCCCTCGGGTGCGTCGGACGGCTCCTCCTTTATTATTTTGTACGGAGGGGCTCTGGCTTTCGCGGGATTGGCTTTATATATCTGATGTGTGGGAAGTATTGATGCAAGTTTCTGTTGTCAATCGCCCTGTCGTTCTGCTCGCAAAGGTGTCTGTGTGCCGATCGCGGCGGGATGGATGCGGGCGTTTGGCATGACGGCAGTCTTCCATAGGGACAGGAGGCATAATGTGAACAAAAGGGAGAGCTTGTGGGAGGCATATCTCGCAAAAGGCTTCAGCCGGCGGAATTTTCTCAAGGGCTGCGTGACACTCACGTCGCTCATGGGGCTGAGCACAGACAACCTCACGAAGGTCGTCGAGGCCGCCGAGGCGAAGCCGCTGCCGGTCGTTATCTGGCTGCATGGGCATGAGTGCACGGGCTGCGATGAGTCGTTCATCCGCTCGGGCGCACCGCTCGCCTCGGATCTCGTGCTGAACGAGATCGCACTCGAGTACAGCCATCTCCTCTTCGCCGGCGAGGGTGAGGCATTCGAGGCACACCTTGAGGAGACCGTCAAAAAGTATCATGGCGAGTACATTCTCGCCGTCGAGGGCGCGGTTCCCGTCGGGGAGCACGCCTACACCTGTATGTCGGGCGGCCACTCGTTCGAGCACACGCTGAAGCATGTCGCGGAGGGGGCAAAGGCGGTCATCGCCTACGGCACGTGCGCGACGGCAGGCGGCATCCAGTCCGCTGCGCCGAACCCGACGGAGTCACAGGGCATCCGCTCCCTCATCGGGGCAAAGCCCTATATCGCTGTGCCCGGTTGCCCGCCGATCCCCGAGGTCATGACGGGCGTCATCATGCACGTCGCCCTCTTTGGCACGCTGCCGCCGCTCGACGCGGAGGGTCGTCCGCGCCAGTTCTACGGCAACCGCATTCACGACACCTGCTATCGCCGTCCGTTCTTCGATGCGGGCATGTTTGCCGACCGCTACGACGACGCGGGCGCCAAGGGCGGCTGGTGTCTCTATAAGCTCGGCTGCCGCGGCCCCGAGACGTACAACTCCTGCGGCAATATGCGCTGGTATCAGGGCCTGTCGTATCCCATTCAGTCGGGTGCGGCGTGCATTGGCTGCAGCAACGCGAACTTCTGGGATCAGGGACCGTTCTCGAAGCGTCTGCCCGCGTACAACGGCATCGACGTCGACATGGTCGGCGCAGGACTTGCCGTCGCTACGGCGGTCGGTGTCGCGGCTCATGCAGGCGCGAGCCTCGTCCAGAAAAAATGCCATGAGAAGCAGCTCGAAAAAGAGGGAAAGCAGGTGCATGAATGAAACACGTCGTTGTCGACCCGATCACCCGTATTGAGGGGCATCTGCGCGTTGAGATCCAGGTGGACGAGGCGTCGGGCAAGGTCACCGATGCCATCTCCTCCGGCACGGCGTGGCGCGGCCTTGAGCTCGTCATGCACGACCGCGATCCGCGCGATGCATGGGCATAAATTCAGCGCATCTGCGGCGTCTGCACGTCCTCTCATGCGCTCGGCTGTCTGCGTG
>CAUTTS010000034.1:0-23507 GCA_963541465.1 uncultured Selenomonas sp. | reverse complement strand
GCATGTGTTAAGCACGCCGCCAGCGTTCGTCCTGAGCCAGGATCAAACTCTCCATAAAAGACCGTAGTCTATCTGAGAGCCTGTTGGCTCAATCGTTCATTCTTGTAAAAGAATTGTTGTTTCGTTGACCGAAGGATTGCTCCTTCTCAACGATGTTGCATCTGGCTTGTTAGATTCTATATCTAACTGTTTTGCATTGTGTAGTTTTCAGGGTACATCCTGCGCCGCTCTAGTGCTTGGGCTTGCTCTCGCTCGCCGCCGCTCTCATCGGCGCGACTGTCATAATATAACACACGTCACAACTCCCGTCAACCCCTCTTTTTCGTTTTTTCGATTTTCGTCAAAAAAGATATGTCTACGCTTTTACACACTTATTCAGCCCAACGGATAGCGCGAACGTGATGAGGACCGTCGGCAGTGTGTATCCAATGGGCAAATCAACATCCATAAGCATCCGATAGATGAGGAATCCAACCAACCACGCGAACATGTTTCGCCAATCACACGCCTTGTTCTGAGCATCCGTTTTCAGAACGAAGAACGCTCCGAGCAGAACAGCAACCATGGGGGCAAAAACAGATCCAATCATATACAAAAGCCCAGTAATGTCATCCATAGGAAAGAGAATTGCCGCCACTGTTCCAATTGTCGCCGCAAATACGGCCATCTTCTTCCCTTTTCCCTCGCCGTCTTGTCCCATAGCTGTCCGCACAGCTTCCGCAGAAATCCCGGCGGAGAAGGCATCCAAGAATGCTGTGGTGACCGTGGAAAACACAATAATAAGGAGTCCCACCGTGCCAAGCCCTGCGCGAAGCATGATCTGGGCGATGTCACCGGTTCCCGCCAAAATTGCCGCGCCCATGCCAATCAAAAACATCCAGCTGCTTACGAGACCGTATACAAGCGTGCTGACAAGAGCTGCCCTGACCGGCTCTTCGGTGTCCTTTGTGTAATCGCCGACCACAGGCAGCCACGAAAGCGGCATGGAAACCGACAGTTCCAGTGCGGCTCCAAAGGAAATCATCTCGGACGAGAAAGGTGCTGTACCGGTCTCCTCCATAATAACAATGCACATGATCACCGTCAGGATGAAGAGTGCCGTCATCGTGATGGTATTCATCCGGCCAAAATTTCTGACTCCAACGACAATCCACAGTACAATCAGTGCGCCAATCACCACGCACCAGCCCCAGTTTCCTATCGGCCAGATGGCCGTGGCGGACAAAGCTCCGTCATAAATCATAATGCCTGTCCAGCCAACGAGCTGCAACACGTTCAGCATCGCAAAAAATGCGCCGCCATAGCGTCCATAGGCCATCTTCACCGCTTCCATAGCGCTTTTTCCACTTCTGGCACTGACCAGCCCAGTCAGGAAAAATAGGACACCACCAATCAGATGCCCCAGCACAATGGCCGTCATGCCTGCTTCCCATCCAAGTGGCGCCAGATACGTTCCTGTCAAAATTTCCGCAATAGAGACGCCCGCACCGAACCAGAGCAAGCCATGTCCAAACAAATTGCTCCTTTTTGCTTTCTCATTCATCCTTTACATCCCCTCTGCAAATCTGCCTTGCAAGTCAAATGCATGATTCATGGGGCCAGAGCCCCTTCCGAGGTCAAGCATAGCTGCCAAGGCTCCGGAAACATATTCCTTTGCCCTGCCTACAGATTCATGCAAGTCAAAGCCCTTGGCGAGGTTTGCGGCAATAGCACTGGATAGCGTGCAGCCCGTACCGTGCGTGTTGTGTGTGTCGATTCTTTTTCCCTGAAACCACGTAACCGTCCCTCGCTCATAAAGGAGGTCGTTGGCATCATTGTGACTGTGCCCTCCCTTTACGAGAACACTGCAGCCAAAGGTCTTTGCTATGGATGCGGCAGCCTCATGCATATCCGTTTCCGTTGTGATCGCAAGGCCGCTAAGAACCTCTGCCTCCGGAATGTTCGGCGTAATCACCTCGGCAAGCGGAATCAAAAGATCCGTCAATGTCTCCACCGCCTTCTCCGCAATCAGTCTTGCCCCGCTAGTGGCAACCATGACCGGATCCAGCACGATGTGCTCCGCCCCATAACGAGTCAAGCGATCCGCGATGATGCGGATCAGCGCCCCGTCCGATACCATACCAATTTTCACCGCGTCCGGCCGAATATCCGAAAAAACGGCATCCAGCTCCTGCCCCAGAAACGTCGGGGAAACATTCAAAATACCGCTCACACCGCACGTGTTCTGGGCGGTGAGGGCTGTCACTGCGCTCATGCCAAACACGCCGTTCATCGTCATTGTTTTGAGGTCGGCCTGAATGCCGGCGCCCCCACTGGAATCACTTCCGGCGATGGTCAGTACTGTTTTCATCTCGTTTTCCTCCCTATCTGCCCTTTGCTTCTTTTACCTTGTGCAGCAGGCGCTGCGTCGCAAAGCAGATATCCTCCTTGGCAAAGATCGCTGAAATAACGGCGACGCCCGCAATACCGCTGCCGGCAAGCTGCATGACGTTTTCATCGTTGATACCGCCGATTGCGACGACGGGAACTGCTGCCGCGGAGCATATTTCTTTCAGTGTTTCATAGCGAACAGCCGCGGCATCCTCCTTGGAGTTGGTAGGAAATACAGCCCCCACTCCCAAGTAATCGGCACCGCACACTGCAGCAATCCTCGCCTCCTTTACCGTCCGTACCGAAACGCCGAGAATCTTGTCCTTCCCTATGCGTTGTCTGGCTGCACCTGCCTCCATATCGCTCTGTCCCACGTGGACGCCATCGGCGTCGATCGCCATGGCCAGCTCCACATCATCATCAATAACGAAGGGAACACGATAACGCCGGCAAAGCGCAAGAAGCTCCCGTGCTTCTTGCATCAAGGAAGCGCGGGGCATTGTTCCTGCGCTTTTCTCACGCAGCTGAAGGAATGTCACGCCTCCTTGCAGCGCACGTTCTACCGCATCATACAGCCTTTCCCCATGCAGCCAGCGACGATCGGTCACCGCGTATAGGAGAAGGTCTTCTTTCCTCACAGCCATTTCATTCATCTTCTTTCCTGTCGTCCCTGCCCGTTTCGCATGGAGCCTTCGTCTGCACCCGCTGCCGTATCATCGGATTTCGATCCTTTCTCCTCGATGCAAATGCTCCGCTGTCATGAGAGAGAGCGCATCGATGATCCGATTCCGATATGTGGCGTTTCCATCACCTTCTGTCATATACTCCATCGCAATCTCGCCGGCGAGTCCCACGGCAGCTACAGCGGCGGCCGCAGCCGCCAAAGCATGACCGGGATTTGCCGCCAGAAAAGCAGTCATGACACCGGAGAGCTGACAGCCCGTTCCCGTAATGCTGCTCATTTCTTTGCGCCCATTGCGGATGACATAGCATGCCTCTGCATCAGCGACCAAATCAATGGCACCAGTAATGGCGATAACACTCCCGCATGATTGGGCACACGTCTTTGCAAACGCGATCATGTTCGTCAGATTCGCCTCGTTGACCGCATCCGCAGCATCTGCGTCCACTCCCTTTGTCGTCGTGCTGCCAAGGCATAGCGCCTTGATCTCCGATATGTTGCCGCGAATTGCCGTAAAGTGCAGCTCCTCCATAAGTGCGGCTGCCGTCTCGGTGCGCAGCTTCGATGCGCCCGCGCCTACCGGATCCAAAAGCAGTGCATGCCCCAGCTCCATGGCTCGTTTTCCGGCCAGATGCATCGCGCGGATGGACTGCTTATGCAGTGTGCCGATATTGATGTTCAGCCCGTCACAAATTCGTGTGATGTCGGCGACTTCCTCCGGCTCATCCGACATGATAGGGCTTGCACCAACCGCCAGAATGGCATTCGCCACATCATTTGCGGTCACATAGTTGGTGATGTTATGCACGAGCGGTGCATTCTCTCTTACATTGTCCAAATAGCTTTCCAGCATGACTGCTTCCTCCTGCTGCATCGTTTTCCCAGCCCGTTCCGCCTGAATCACACAATCCGCCTTACGGGGCTTTCCTGCACAAAAAAGAGCGCCACCCAAAATGAAATGGATGACGCTCGAATGCGCTGAAAAATAAAGGCCTATTTCCCTACGTTGGCATTATCCAAATCAGGTTATGGGTCAGGATCGAATCCACTCTCAGCCTTTCGGCTCCCCTTGTGCTTTGATTATACTTTTTCTTCCATGCCGTGTCAATCTAAGAACGCCGCATACTATGCCTCATAGACAAAAGCCACTTCCCTGCGCTCCGCCAGGAGCGGCGCAGCTGCGTCCTTCTCCGATAGGACGGTCGGTGCGAGCGGCCATGCGACACCGATTGCGGGGTCGTCCCAACGGATGTTGCCGTCACAGTCCGGTGCATAGAGATTGTCCGCCTTATACTGCACCTCCACATTGTCGGTCAGCGTGATAAATCCATGGGCAAAGCCGCGCGGGATGAAGAGCTGCCGAGCGTTTTCCGCAGAGAGCTCCACCCCCACCCACTGTGCATAGGTCGGTGAATTGCGGCGGATGTCAACGGCAACGTCGAAGATCGCCCCGCGCGAGGCGCGCAGGAGTTTCGCCTGCGCCATGGGATTCAGCTGATAGTGCAGCCCACGCAGCGTCCCCTTCTGGGCCGAAAAGGAGTGATTGTCCTGCACAAATGCGACATGAATTCCCGCATCCTCCATTTTTTTTGCCGACCAGCTCTCCATAAACCAGCCGCGCGCGTCGCCGAATACCTGTGGCTCTATCATGACAACGCCGGGCAGTGCCGTTTCAATGACTTTCATATTATCCCTCTACATTTCATCCACGATGCGTTTCAGATACACACCGTATTCGTTCTTTGCCAGCGGCTCTGCGAGTCGGAGCACCTGCTCGGCATCAATATAACCCATGCGGTAGGCGATCTCCTCGATACAGGCGATCTTCAGTCCCTGACGCGCCTGGATGGTCTGGACGAATGCCGCCGCCGACAGGAGGGACTCATGCGTCCCCGTGTCCAGCCATGCATAGCCGCGTCGCAGCCGCTCCACACGGAGTTTTTTCGCCGTAAGATAGGCGATGTTCACATCGGTGATCTCAAGTTCTCCACGTGCCGACGGGCGTACTGCGCGCGCGATGTCAACGATGTCATGGTCATAGAAGTAGAGCCCTGTCACAGCGTAGTTGGACTTCGGCTGCTTTGGTTTTTCCTCCAGCGAGAGTGCTTTTCCGTCCGCGTCAAAGGAGACAACGCCGTACCGCTCGGGATCGGACACATAGTAGGCGAACACGGTCGCCCCCGTGTCATGCTGTACCACCTGCTGAAGTACCTGTGCAAAATCCGAGCCGTAGAAGATATTGTCCCCCAGCACGAGCGCACATCCCTCGCCGCCGATGAAGTCTGCACCGATCAGAAATGCCTGTGCCAGTCCGTCAGGGCTTGGCTGTACGGCATACGAGATGGCGATACCGAGCTGACTCCCGTCGCCGAGGAGGCTTTGATAGAGCGCACTGTCGCCCGGCGTCGTGATGATGAGGATGTCCCGTATGCCCGCGAGCATGAGCGTGCTCAGTGGATAGTAGATCATCGGCTTGTCGTAGATCGGCATGAGCTGCTTTGATACGACCTTCGTCAGCGGATAGAGCCGCGTCCCTGAGCCGCCTGCTAGGATGATTCCCTTTCTGATCATTCCGTCACCTCTTCAAAAAGATTCATGATGTTCTAATTCGACAATGCAGACAGATTTCCTTCATAAAAAAGGCACGTAGAGAGCGAAGCCTTCTGCATGCCTTTGATCAGTGATATGAGATTTACCCCGCAAACATTTCCATAATATGCGCGACGAGAATGCCGAACGGTGTGCCGATCACGTAACCCATCAGCGCCATGAGGATGCCGACGGGAACCAGTGAGCCGGAGTAGGTGCCGGCAAGTACAGGCGCGGATGCCGTCCCGCCGATATTGGCGAGTGATGCCACGCACGCCGTGAACATATCGAGGTGGAAAAGCCGCGCGAGGAAGAACATGAGGACAAAGTGAACACCGAGGATGATGAACCCCGTCAAAATCCAGTACGGCGCATCGCCTAGCTCCAGCAGGGAGGCGCGCGATGCGAGGAGGGCAATCACGGAGTAGAGGAGTACATTCGAGATCTCCGCCGAGCCCGCCACGCGTCCGAGCGGGGAAACAGCGCCGATCAAGCCGAGCACCGTGATAAAGAGGATTGTCCACGTCGCCTTGTCAAAGAACGGTACGGCTGCATTGAGTGTCTTGCCGACGTTCGCACCGAGTGCCGAGACAACGAGAGCAACGCCGAGCAGGAGGATGATGCTCTGGAATGTGATCTTCCCCGTGTTCAGCTTGGCGTCCTCCTCAAGGCTGCGCGAGACAGCATCGAGCTGTGTCGTATCTGCCTTGTTCCACACGTTAAAGCGTGCGGCGAGCGTAATGAGCCAGAGCAGGAACATAACCCAGATGGAGTAGTCGATGGAGTCCACCACGAGGGCATAGCCCATATCCGCCTCTGACACGCCGAGCGCTGCCTGCACGGCGACCATATTGCCCGATCCACCGAGCCACGAGCCGCAGAGCGCACCGAGTGCCATCCACGAGTCGACGCCGATCAGCCCCTTCATCACCAGATAGGCGACGACGAAGCCGATCATGATCGTGAGTGACGCGGAGAAGAAGCCAAGCAGCATCCGTGGGCCGAGCTTCAGCACCTTGCGGATATCGCAGCGCAGCAGCATGGTAAAGACCATCGCGTACGTCAGCGAGTTCTTCAGTGCACCGTAGGCGGGTTTTGTCGCCGCCATATCCCATGTGCCAAACGTGCAGAGCAGCATGGAAATGAGGTAGACGAGGACAACAGCGGGAAGATAGCGGAACAGAGCCCAGCCGGTCCCCTTCTCAAGCGTTACCAGCCCGCCTGCGAGGAGGATGAGCACAGCAACATAGGTGAATCCATCCGTAATCATGACAATACACTCCTTCGATAATATATAATTCCTTGAAGAATTATAGTCTCGATTATATAATAAACCAATAAAGAGATACAATGGACTTCTTTCCTATAGTTCTCTTGTTTATGAAAGAATTCTGTATACAAAAGGAGGATTCCCATGAAAATTACGAACGTCGAACTGGGCATGCTTTCTGTTCCCCTGCGTGTTCCGTTCAAAACAGCACGCCGCCGCGTGGACAGCGTCGAGGATGTCATCGTTCTCATTCGCACCGATACGGGTGCAACGGGCTATGGCGAGGCACCGCCGACGGGCGTCGTGACGGGTGACACGACGGGCGGCATCATCGACGCGATCCGCACGCACCTTGCCCCGATGCTGATCGGACGGGATGTGAACGAGTTCGAGGATCTCATCCGTAATGTGCAGACCGCGCTCATCCACAATACCTCGGCAAAGGCCGCTGTCGATATGGCGCTCTACGATCTCTACGGTCAGCTCTGGAACATCCCCGTACACAAACTGCTCGGCGGAGCAAGGGACGGCATCGTGACCGACATCACGATCAGCGTCAATGAGCCCGAGGAGATGGCGCGCGACGCACGCGATGCCATCCGCCGTGGCTACGACACACTCAAGATCAAGGTGGGCATAGATCCCTCGCTCGATGTCGCCCGTCTCGTCGCCGTCCGCGACGCGGTCGGCAAGGACGTGCGCATCCGCATCGACGCCAATCAGGCATGGCGTCCGCGCGAGGCCGTCCGCATCCTCGCCCAGATGGCAGAGAAGGGGCTCGATATCGAGCTGGTGGAGCAGCCCGTCGCCGCTACGGACATCGAGGGGCTTGCCTATGTCACGCGCGAGAGTGACATCCCCGTACTCGCGGACGAGTCGGTATTCAGCCCTGCTGACGCCCTGCGCATCATGCAGCTCCACGCCGCTGACATGATCAACATCAAACTGATGAAATGCGGCGGACTCTACCCCGCCCAGCAGATCATCGCTGCCGCAGAGATCTACGGCATGGAGTGTATGCTCGGCTGTATGCTCGAGGCAAAGATCTCCGTCAATGCCGCTGCAGCACTCGCCTGTGCCAAAAAAATCGTCACGCGCATCGATCTCGATGGTCCCGTGCTCTGCCGTGAGGATCCGATTGAGGGCGGCGCACAGTTTAACGAGAAGGACATCACCGCCTCCACCGCACCGGGGCTTGGCATCAAGGGTGTAGCCGGACTGAAGATGCTGTAAGGAGACCACATGAGTACATCGACCAACTTCGCCGTCGGCGAACCGTTTCCGCTGCCCATCCGCGCCGAAGCGGACGGCGGTATGTTTCAAGCGGATAAAAACGGCATGATGTTCCTGCTGCAGCTCTCGCGCACGGATGCCATTGCTGTGGAGGCATTTCGCACAGGCGAGATCGAGCTGGCCCTCACCGAGGTGGATGGCATACTCTTTTTCCTCTATCGTATCGACGGCATCTTCAAGGACGGCTGGGGCGATGCACCGCTCTCCCTCTCCCTCGTCAAAGAAGAACTGATGCCGGACGAGGAGAGCCTCGCCGATCCGACCATCCATCTCTATCTCGTCGATACAAAGCTCAAGCTGCTCCTCGCACAGCGGACGGCGCATGTGCCCGAGGCATTTGCGGACATCATCCGCCAAAATGTACGCACACAAAAAAGAGCACCGCTCTCGATGCTTGCCTTCCAAAAGAAAGTCGCTGCCGTATGGGCGAAGAAATCTCCCGCAGACCTTCGTACCACAGCATTAGCGTCGCATACGCTGCCAATGACACTTGGCGATACCGTTCACTAGAGACGCGCTGATACATGCGTTTTTCGTCCGTCTGAGAAACTGCTCTATCCGCAGCTGAAAAATCCCCCCTTTTGCCGTAAATGATATGGCAAAAAGGGGGGGATTGTTTTGTTATCGTTTCAAAAGCTCTGCAACGATGCGGGCGACCAGCGGCGTTCGCGAAAATGGCGTGATGATGTAGTAACCGTCAATATACGGCTCAATGTCATGGGCAATCTCCAGTGAAAGCCTGACAGCGAGTTCCTCCGCCGCCTCCCGATCGAGCCCGTGGTACGCATGGATGATACGCTCCTCGACGTGAATGCCCGCCATCTCGCTTTCCATAAACCGTGCGTTGCGCTCGCTGACCACGGGCATCAATCCGCCCATAATCAGGGCGTCTCCCAGCTCCTCACGCGCCGTGCGCAGGTTCTCCTTCGCACGTTCGCTCAGCACGGGCTGGGTAAAGAATCCCGTCATCCCCGCTTCCAGCTTTTTCTTGGCAAGTCCAATCTGCGAGGGAAAATGTTTCGCATTGATGTTGAGTGCACCAAACACATGAAACGGCAGGACATCGCCATGCTCACCGAGGCTCTTGATGAATGCGGACAGCTTACGCGAGTTGAACTGATAGACACTCTTTACCTCATCGCGTTCCGCCGTCGGAATCGGGTCGCCGGTAATGGCAATCATATTGTGAATGCCCTCTGCGCTGAGCCCAAGCAGAATGGACTTGATCGCGTTGAGGTTGCGGTCGCGGCAGGTCATGTGCGGAATCGGCTCAATCCCGAGCTCACGATGGACACGCGCCGCAAGCATCGCCGCATCCATACGCGCCCGCGCGACGGGGTTGTCCGCAATCGTAATGGCATCGACGCCCGCCTCGCGCAGCTCACGCGCCCCATGGAGAAATTTCTCCGCGTGACCGGTCTCAGGTGGGTCGAGCTCTACAGCGATGACTTTCCTGCCATCCCGCAGGGCGCCGAAAAAGGGACTCTCCGCCTGCATGACAGGCTCCTGCTCAGCGGCTGCCTGCACATCAGCAGTCACTATGCCCTGCGTCCCGAGAGCTGTGCAAAGGGCGCGGATATGCGCCGGTGTCGTGCCGCAGCAGCCGCCGAGGATGGAGACACCGTCCTGCACGAGTGCCGCCAGTGTCTCAGCAAAATACTCCGGCGCACTCTCATAGAAGGTACGCCCATCGACGACCATCGGATGTCCCGCGTTCGGCATCAGCGCGAGCGGCAGCGACGCCGACTTGAGATGATGCAGCAATTCCTTCATCTGACGTACGCCGTTGACACAGTTGAAGCCGACAGCATCAACCTGTCCGCTCTCTGCCACGGCACGGACGAGATCCTCCGCAAAGAAGCCGTCGCGCGTATAGCCCCCCGGAAGTGCTGTAAAGGAAATCTGCACAAAGGCATGAGGGCATGCCGCCTTGATATAGGCGGCCGTCTCCGTCAATCCCTCAGCCGAGGAATTCGTCTCAAAGAGGAAATGTGTGGCACCGCAGGAAAGGAATGTATCCGCCAGAAAGCGATACTCCGCAGCAATGTCGCGCGGCGGCAGTCCGATCACCGGACCGATATCAGCAAAGACGTATGCGCCAAATGGCTCTGCCGTGCGTGCGGCGAGCGCCCAGCCGGCACGGATAATCTGCGCAACGAGTTCGTCATCGCCTTGGTAGACAATGCGGTTTGCAGCAAATGTATTCGTCTTGATCGCCTGCGCGCCGGCGTGCAGGTACTCTGTATGAATTCCTGCTACCACGTCGGGTGATTGGAGGTTGGCAAGCTCTACGCCCTTGCCGCGCGTATTGGTTTTCTGTGCGTAGTACGTGCCCATACCGCCGTCAAAGACGAGCGGCTCATGCTTTAGATGTTCGCGTATATCCGCCATCCTGTCCCTCCCTCAGCCGAGAACACTGCGTGCGATTTCGACAGCACTGCGCGCATCGGCGGCATAGTAGTCTGCGCCGATCTCACGCGCATAGTCCTCCGTCAGGACAGCACCGCCGACCACCGTCTGACACTCATGACCTGCCTCGTGCAGCGCGTCGATCGTCCGCTTCATCGCCGTGACGGTCGTCGTCATCAGCGCAGAGAGGCCGATCAGCCCGACCTTCTTCTCGATGGCGACTTCGACCACGCGCTGTACGGGTACATCGCGTCCGAGGTCGATGATCTGATAGCCGTAGTTCTCGAGGACAACCTTGACGATGTTCTTGCCGATGTCGTGAATATCGCCCTCAACGGTCGCGAGGATGACCTTCCCCTTTGAGATTCCCTGTCCATTTTCGGCCAGCTTTGCCTTGATGAGTTCAAGCGCCGCCGTTGCTGCATTTGCCGCATTGATCAGCTGCGGCAGGAAGATGATCTCCTTTTCATAGCGGTCACCGACAATGTCGAGCGCGGGAATGACTTTATTCTGGATGATGTCCATTGGAGCCGTGTTCGCCAGCAACCGACGCGCAATCTGCTCTGCATCATCGCTGAGACCGCGCATGATGGCATCCATCAGCGGATCGATTTCCGCATCCCCCTCCGCAGTAGGTGTATCCGACTTCACGTCTGCCGCAGCATCCGTAATACCGAGCTCCTTGCGGCGGCGAATCTCTGCCTGCTCGGCAGCAAACCGCTCAATATAGGCGGCACAGTCCGCATCCTCACCGCTGACGGCACGGAAGGAGACAACGGCGTCCATGACCTCCTTCGTGTTCGGATTGATGATCGGAAAATCCAGACCGACGTGCATCGCCTGAATGAGGAAGTTCACCGTCATGTGCACGCGTGCGGGAAGGCCAAACGAAATATTGCTGACTCCGAGTGCACAGTGCAGTCCCAGGCGCTCATGCACCTCACGCACGGCGCGCAGTGTCTCCATCGCCTGCTCCTGCTGTGCCGAGATGGTCAGCGTCAGGCAGTCGATCACGATATCCTCGCGGTCGAGCCCATAGGTCTCCGCCTCTGCCACGATGCGCTCGGCGATCGCAACGCGCTGCGCCGCTGTTTCGGGCAGACCGCTCTCATCCATCGCGAGCCCGAGTACTGCCGCCCCATAGTGTTTCGCAAGCGGAAAGATCGCGTCCATGCGTGCGCGCTCCCCACTGACCGAGTTGATGATGGCGCGCCCGTTCGTCACGCGCAGTGCCGCCTCGATCACTGTCGGATTCGCCGAGTCGATCTGCAGCGGCAGATCAACAACGCTTTGGACGGCCTTGACTACCTGCGGGATGATCGCAGCCTCATCGACGCCCTGTGCACCGACATTGATGTCGAGCACCTGCGCGCCCGCCTCCTGCTGTGCGATGGCGAGCTTCTTGATGTAGCCCATATCCTCCTCAAGAAGCGCCTGCTGCAGCCGCTTCTTGCCCGTCGGATTGATGCGCTCTCCGATGACATTGACCTTGCCATACTCTGCGACGCGGCCAGGCGATGCGAGCCCCTTTCGTTTCTTCCGTGTGGGACGGTCTGCTGCCCCACCCGCCACCGTCTCCGCGAGGCAGCGGATAAAGTTAGGATTGGTGCCGCAGCAGCCGCCGAGAATGAGTGCCCCACATTGGGCAAAATGCAGCATCTCCGCCCCGAACATCTCCGCCGTCATCTCGTACGCACCCGTGCGCGGGTCGGGGAGACCTGCATTCGGCTTGACGATGATCGGCAAGTCCGTCCACTCCATCATCTCTGCGACGATGGGGCGAAGCTCTGCAGGACCGAGCGAGCAGTTGACACCGAGTGCAGCGATGCCGAGCGCATCCAGTGTCACAGCCACGGAGGACACCGCAGCACCGAGGAAGGTGCGGCCGTTCTCCTCGAAGGTCATTGTCACCCAGATGGGCAGCTTCGTATGTTCCTTCGCAGAGAGCACGGCTGCCTTTACCTCATAGAGATCCGTCAGCGTCTCAAAGACAACGAGGTCGGCACCTGCCGCCTCGCCTGCCGTGACCATCTCGCGAAAGAGTTCATACGCCTCCTCAAAGGAGAGTGTTCCCAGCGGCTCAACAAGTTCGCCGATCGGACCGACATCGAGGGCGACGCGTACACCTTTGACGCCGGAATGCTCCGCCGCACGGCGTGCCGTCGCGACATTTGCTGTGATCACCTCGGCAACGCTCTTCCCCGTACCGATCAGCTTATGTCCATTGGCACCGAACGTATTGCTGTAGATCACTCGGCTGCCCGCCGCAATATAGTTGCGGTGCACCTCCTCAACCACATCGGGATGCTCCATCCCGAAGAGCTCGGGGCGCTCCCCCGGGGCAAGGCCGCGCGCCTGCAGTTCCGTGCCCATACCTCCGTCCAAAATAATAATATCGTTCATTTTTCTATTTGCTCCCATCTATTTCCCCGTCTTTGCCCCTTCGCGGCACCTGCGCCCCGCCTTACGGAACGGGCAGGTGCGGAACATGAGACAGTGCTCACAGTCCGGCGGGCGATGCGGCTGCGGTGTGCGCGCAATCCCCATGATCGCCGTCACGGATTTGCGCGGCACCATGATCGTCGTCGGCGTCAATGATACACCGATGCGCCGTGTCATATCGAGCAGTGAAAAGAACTTCGGCTGCTCCGTGATCGGCAGATCGCCGTAGCCGGGGCTGAAGCGATCCGTCAGATAGCGCCCCTCCGCCTCCACAGCTGCGCGCATATCCGCCTCAAAATTATTGCAGATATTCTCGATCGCCGTGCTCGCACACGCATCCATGATGACGGCATCCGCTGCATTCGTCACCTCGCTGCGCATCATCAGCCGCTCTACACCGGGACCGAGTGTCGCTCCAAAGAGCACTGCCTCCTCACACGGCGCGAGCATCTGCGGAATATCCTTGCCGGCAAAGGCAACGCCGAGCACTGCCCCATCCTCAATGGGCACCTGCCGATAGGTCAGGCGCGGTGTCGACGCCGCCAGCACCTCATCACTGCAGCGATGAATCTGCGCCGCAATCTCCTCCGTCAGCTCCTGCCCGCGAAAGCCAAGATATTTCAAAATCTCATTGTCATTCAGCGCGGTAAACCGCGGTTCAATCATCGTCGTTCCCATTCTCTTCCGTCACCACTCCCTGCTGTCAATGCTTCTCGCGTCGTCAAGTGTCCCCGATTATACCACATCCATCATATCCGTACAATGACATGGGTTCCACGCGTCGCCGCAAGAATTGCTAATTGTGCTTATTCGACCGCATGGTGTGACGATCACATTAAAATAGTGGTCGATACTGAAAAAAGAAGTAAGCAAATAGGGCGGGCTCAGCGCGTTGCACGCATAAGTATAATTCAAAAGCGTAGGAACACAATTTCCTACGCTTTTAATATTGCCCCCATATTCTACAAGACCGACACTTTCAGTGCATCAATCCGCGAATCGCACCGATGTCACCGCATGCCGCTCCTCTGTCCCATAGGCACGTCCAATGCCCATTGCAAGGAACGCATTGACCAGACTGTTGAGACTAACACCTTCGCGTTCTGCCTGTTTGATTAGTGCCAAATGTACGCTCTTCGGAACGCGCGTCGTGAACTTTCCACTCGGTGATTCATCAGCATACATGTGCGGCTCCGGTACATCACGACCTTCTTCTCTCGCTGTCTCAATCCATGATGCAATCGCATCTGAGATATTATGCAGGGCTTCTTCCTGTGTCTCTCCGTCAGCGATGCATCCCGGCAATTCAAACACCTCCGCCAAAAATCCACCGCCATCCTCTGCAGACAGCGCGGAAAGTGTAACCTGATAGTCATGTGTATCTTTCATCCTGCACCTCTACTATTCTACAACGCGTCGAAATAGTACCAACGCACGTTTAACATAAATTGCTTTCAATGGGCGACGTTTTCCCCTGGAATCAACGGTCAATATCTCTTGCAATTTTGGATGTGAAAACGTGTAGTGATCCCCCTTCCCTTTACGGCAAGTAAATCCACCAACTTTTGTCATGAGCTTTTCCAGATCATCAAAAGAAACATCGGCAGGATTATTCTCAACAGCTTGGAGCAATTTATTATAGTGTCCCATTTACGACCCTCTCGTTTTGTTTGATATTATATATGATACTACTTTATTCTGATTTGTAAATGACAAATTGACGTGACAAGGGGTTCCGTGTCCGCAGCACTTGGCAAGGAACCATCAAAAAGCTCTATGGCAGTACAGTTCATTTTGTGTTATAATACTGCCTTATCACCGTACCCACAATTTCTCAAGGAGGAAATGGAATGATAAAAGAGGCGATCAAGAAAATTGTCGATAAGCAGGATCTGACTTACGACGAAGCATACGCCGTCATGAATGAGATCATGTCAGGCGAGACGTCCGCGGTGGAGAATGCTGCCTATCTCGCGGCACTCTCCACAAAGAGCAGCGGGATGGAGACAATCGACGAGATCTCGGGGTCGGCAGCGGCAATGCGTGAACACGCACAGCCCGTCACGCACGAGATGGATGTCATCGACATCGTCGGCACGGGCGGTGACCACTCGGGCAGCATCAATGTCTCGACGACGGCATCATTCCTCGCGGCGGCGGCAGGACTGAAGGTGTGCAAGCACGGAAACCGCGCCGCATCCTCAAAGAGCGGTACCGCGGACTGTCTGGAGGCACTCGGAGTCAACATCGACCAGCCGCCCGAGAAGGTGCGTGAGGAACTGGGAAGCATCGGGCTCGCCTTTCTCTTCGCCCAGCGTTATCATCAGTCGATGAAGCACGTCGGTGCGATCCGCCGAGAGCTCGGCATACGTACGGTGTTCAACATCCTTGGACCGCTGACGAATCCAGCACGCCCTGCATACATGCTGCTCGGTGTCTACGGAGAGCATCTCCTCCGCCCGCTCGCACGTGTGCTTCCGGGACTTGGCGTCAAGCGCGCACTCATCGTCCACGGGACAGACGGGATGGATGAGATCTCCATCGGCGCCCCGACCAAGGTCTATGAGGTCGAAAATGCGACAGAGCGTGCCTACGAGATCCGTCCCGAAGATTTCGGCATCACGCCTGCCTCAAAGGAAGCGATCCGCGGCGGTACCCCCGCCGAGAACGCTGCCGTGACGCGCGGGATTCTCGCGGGAGAGATTACCGATGCACGGGCGGATATCTGCCTGATGAATGCGGGGGCTGCCATCTATATTGGGGGGAAAGCAGACTCGATTGCGGAGGGCATCGACACAGCACGGCGCGTCATTGCCGACGGCAGCGCTCTGCAGAAGCTGGAAGATTTTATCCGCATCTCTCAGTGATGCACAGGGGAAATGGAAGGACTTGAAGTAAATGAACGCACTTGAACAACTCAGTAACTTTGTCTCTCGCTACATGGCGGTCTTTGTCGTCGTCATTGCAGGCATCGCTCTCTTTCAGCCGTGGACGTTCCTCTGGAGCGTTCCATGGATCACGATTCTGCTCGGCATCGTCATGTTCGGTATGGGAATGACGCTGCGTTTTGCCGACTTTAAACTCGTTCTGCAGCGTCCACGCGACGTTTTTATCGGAACGGTTGCCCAGTTCGGCATCATGCCTCTCCTTGCATGGGTCTTGGCACAGGCATTTTCCCTTCCGCCGGAGCTTGCCGCCGGTGTCATTCTCGTCGGCACCTGCCCCGGTGGAACGTCCTCGAACGTCATGACCTACCTCGCGCGCGGTGATGTCGCCCTTTCCGTCAGCATGACCATGGCGTCCACCATTCTCGCGCCGATCATGACACCGCTCCTCACGCTCTGGCTCGCAGGGCAGTGGATTGACATTCCTGCGGGTAAGATGATGATCTCCATCGCACAGGTTGTCATCGCCCCGATTCTCCTCGGCCTTCTCATCAACCACTTCTTTGAGCGTCCTGTCCAAAAGGCCGTCAAGGTTCTCCCGCTCATCTCCGTGACCGCAATCGTTCTCATCGTCGGCGGTGTTGTCTCGGCTAACGCAAGCCGCATCATCGAGACGGGTGCCCTCATCATGGTCGTTGTCATGTGCCACAATCTCTTTGGTTATGCCCTCGGCTTCCTCGTGGCAAAAGCACTCCACATGGATATGGCAAAGGTCAAGGCGGTCTCCATCGAGGTCGGCATGCAGAACTCGGGGCTCGCCACATCGCTTGCTCTGCTCCACTTCGGTGCGGCAGCTGCGATCCCCGGTGCGCTCTTCAGTGTCTGGCATAATATCTCCGGTTCACTCGCAGCGAACTACCTCGCTGCACGCATGAAAAAGCAGGGCTAACGCGATCCCCCTTCCCCATGATACCGGGGAAGGCGTTGGAAACGCATCCATCGTAGCTCCCCCCTCGAAGTGTTATGATAGACGAAGCCCCCGTGAATGGCTCTTCACGGGGGCTTTTTCTATGCAGTGTATGCAATTAGTGGTTGAACATATTGCGCAGGGCCTGCTTGTTGACCTCTCGGTTCAGCTGTGCAAGATGCTGCGTGAGCTTGATGCTCTTCGGGCAGACACGCTCGCAGTTCTGGCTGTTTCCGCAGCTCGTGATACCGCCCTTTTCCATCAGCGCATTGAGGCGCTTCGGTGCATCGAACTTCCCGAGCGGATGCAGGTTGAAGAGCAGCGTCTGTGCCGTCGGCGCAGGTCCGATGAAGTCGGACTGCGGGCCGACGTTCGGGCACGCCTCGAGGCAGCAGCCGCAGGTCATGCAGTGCGACAGCTCGTAGCAGGTCTCTGCCGTGTACGGATTCTGGATCGGTGCATCCTTAACACCCCACGTACCGTCCACCTCGACCCAGCCGCGAATGCGCTTGAGGCTCTCGAACATGACCGAGCGGTCAATGAGGAGATCGCGGATAACGGGGAAGGTACGAGCCGGCTGCACACGGATCGGCTGCGAGAGGTTGTCGACCAGCGCACAGCATGCCTGCTGAGCATGTCCGTTAATGACCATCATGCACGCACCGCAAACCTTCTCCAAGCAGTTGCACTCCCAGACGGGGGGTGGAACGCGCTTGCCGTCAACCGTCACGGGGTTCTTCTGAATCTCCATGAGAGATGCGACAACGTTGAGGCCGGGACGATAGTCAACTTCGAACTCCTGCGTGTAGGGATTCTCGTTCGGTCCATCCTGACGCTCGATGATAAAACGAACTTTTTTCTGTTCTGCCATGACTTCTATCCTCCCTTACTCTTTCTTGGCAACGGCGTAGTTACGCGCACGTGCCTTGATGAGCGAATGCTCGAACTCCATGTAGCTGACCTGAGGCTCCTCAGTCTTCGGATCATAGTCCACGATGGAGGTCTTCATGAAGCGCTCATCATCGCGGCCGTAGAACATGAGCTCACCATCGGCATCCGTCATGCGCTCGCCCTTGTCGTCGAGAAGGATCTTGGCATGTGCGCCGCGGCTCTCATCGCGGCAGCGTGCCGCCTTCGTCACAGCCATCGCGTAGAGGATCATGTTGCGGAGCTGGCGGACAAACATGGCTTCCTGGTTCGCCCATGTGCCGTGATCCGTCACGCCGATGTCGTCCCAACGCTTCAGGATTCCCTTGAGTTTCTCAAGGCAGATGTCGAGACCCTTGTTGTCACGCTCGATCGAGACGTAGTCATACATGATCTCGCCCATCTCCTGATGGAGCTTATGTGCGTTCTCGGAGCCCGTCATGTTGCGGATCTTATCGAACTCCGCCACGGCCTCCTTGCGTGCACTCTCGAGCTCTTCCTCGGTGAGTGCCGTGCCGAGCTCGCCGCTGCGCGCCCAGCGCAGTGCCTCGGGGCCAGCGATAAAGCCGGAGTAGGCAGCCGAGAGGAGCGAGTTTGCACCGAGACGGTTTGCACCGTGGTACTGATGATCGCACTCGCCCGCAGCCATGAGTCCCGGAATGTTCGTGTGGTGGTTGCGGTCGACCCAGATACCGCCCATCGAGTAATGCACGGACGGGAAGATCTCCATCGGCACCTTGCGCGGATCTTGACCGACAAACTCGGAGTACATCTCAAGAATGCCGCCGAGCTTGTGCTCGAGGTAATCCGCAGGGATATGGGAGAGGTCGAGGTAAACGCGGCGCTCATTGTTGATGCCGAGCCCCATGTGGACGCAGACCTTGAAGATCGCACGCGATGCAACGTCGCGCGGGACGAGGTTGCCGTATGCAGGATACATCTCCTCGAGGAAGTACCAAGGCTTGCCGTCCTTGTACGTCCAGACGCGTCCGCCCTCACCGCGGCAGGCCTCGGACATCAGACGGTTCTTATCCGATCCCGGAATTGCCGTCGGATGAATCTGAATGAACTCAGGGTTGCCGATATGTGCGCCCTGCTGATAGGCGGAGGAAACAGCCGAGCCGTTGCAGATCGTCGATGCCGTGCAGCGGCCGAACACCTGGCCGGGGCCGCCCGTAGCGAGCATGACCACGTCAGCAGGGAATGCCTTGATCTCATTCGAGTTCATGTTCTGTGCAACAATGCCGCGGACGATGCCGTCCTTGTTCTTGATTGCACGGATGTATTCCCAGAACTCATACTTCGTGACCTTGCCCTTGACCTCCCAACGACGCACCTGCTCATCCAGTGCGTAGAGGAGCTGCTGGCCGGTCGTCGAGCCTGCGAACACGGTGCGCTTGTTCTTCTGTCCACCAAAGTTGCGCAGATCCAGCACGCCCTCAGCCGTACGCGTAAACGGAACGCCCATGCGATCAAACATCTTGACCAGCTTCGGTGCTGCCTCAACCATGCCCTTAACGGCAAGCTGGTCAGCAAGGAAGTCGCCGCCGTAAACCGTATCGTCAAAGTGCTCGTAGACACTGTCATGCTCGCCCTTGGTGTCCATGCAGGCGTTCATGCCGCCCTGTGCACAGAGCGAATGCGAACGCTTCACCGGGCAATAGGAAAAGAGGTCGACCGTACCGCCGCCCTCACAGACCTTCATCGTCGCGAGAAGACCCGCCAGACCGCCGCCGACGATGATAACCTTATTCTGTGGTACTTTAGCCATTCTTAGCTCTCCTTTGCTGCGGTTCTCACATGAAGTAGCTGCCCATGAAGGCAAGCGTTACAAGCGACATCAGCACGCAGAGTGCCATGGACAGCGCATTGATCACCGACTGTGCGCGCGGTCCCTTTGCGATGCCCCACGTCATGCAGAACGTCGAAATGCCGTTGCAGAAGTGGAAAATCGCTGCGATCATGCCGATGGTGTAAAGCACAGTGTGCAGGATCGCATAATCGCCGGTAACGAAGTAGGTGTAGAGCAGGTCATAGTTGATGTGCGTTCCCATGACGCCCTTCTCCCACACGCGCATAAAGCCAACATGCCAGATGAGGAACGGAATGAGCAGCCACGCCGTGTAGCGCTGCAACGCGAACTGCCAGTTGCGGACATAGCCATAATTGCCGGGGTTGTTCTTCGCCTGCGCAGCGATGTAAATGCCGTAGATCGCGTGGAAGAGGATCGGAACAGCGATGGCGAACACCTCAAGCCCATAGAACACGGGGCGCGGGATGAGATCCATCATTGCCAGCGCATCATTAAAGGCCTTTGCTCCTTGGAGCACCGTCGAGTTCGTAAAGACATGCTCGAAGAGGAACACGCCGATAACGACGAGTCCGACCAGTGAATGAAGGCGCCGCATGTAAAAGGTTGTGTGGAACATTTCATACCTCCTGAAATATGTTGACCTTAGGAGCCGCAGCTCCGACACCGTGCCGGAGCCGCGCCCCCGAATGATTTGTCATGCGCCAAACCATCGGCATGAACACGCATATTAGAGTCTGCGATAGGGCTTCTGTCCCATTTCATAGAAGTTATTTCCCTCGGAGTCGATGACGACGATGCAGGGAAAATCCTCGACCGTCAGCTTTGCAACGGCCTCGGGACCAAGCTCGGGGTACCCCACAACTTCATACTTCTTCACGGACTTCGCGATAAGGGCTGCGGCACCGCCGACAGCTGCGAAGTAAGTGACGCCGTGCTTCTTCATTGCCTCGACGACCTCAGGCGAGCGCGAGCCCTTGCCGACCATGCCCTTGATACCCTGTGCAAGCATCGTCGGCGTGTAGGCGTCCATACGGCCGCTCGTCGTCGGCCCCGCCGAGCCGATCGGATCGCCCGGCTTTGCCGGTGTCGGTCCGAGGTAGTAAACAATCTGATCGTGCCAGTCCACGGGCAGCGGCTCGCCCTTTGCGAGGGCTTCCGTCATCGCCTTGTGTGCGGCATCACGCGCGCTGATGATCGTTCCCGTAATCAGAACACTGTCGCCCGCCTTGAGCTTACGGGACATTTCCTCCGTAAACGGAGTGGTAATACGGATACTTTCCGCCATTGAGTATTCCTCCCTAAAGATAATACACAGAATCTGCTCCTCAGCATGCAGCGATTCGCTTAGAGGACGCGGTGCGCATGCCGGAGCGCATGGCAGCAGATCGTGACCGCAACCGGGAGACCTGCGATATGCGTCGCGCCCCACTCAATGTTTACGGCGAGTGCCGTCGTCGTGCCGCCCAGCTGGGGCCCGATGCCGGTCTTGTTGATCATCTCGAGGAGCTCCTCCTCCAGCTTTGCATACTCGGGCATTGGATGGCGCTGATTGATCGGGCGCGTAAGAGCCTTCTTCGAGAGGAGTGCCGCACGATCCATCGTACCACCGATACCGATACCGACGACCTCCGGCGGGCAGGGATTCGGGCCGGCGTGCTGGATGATCTCCATGACAGCCTTCTTCACACCCTCGACACCATCGGCCGGAACGAGCATTTTCACACCGGACTTATTCTCCGAACCGAAGCCCTTCGGTGCGATCGTAATGCTGAGGCGGTCGCCCGCGACGATCTGCGTGTAGATGACCCCCGGCGTATTGTTCTGTGTGTTCTTACGATTAAAGAGAGGCTCGGCGACGACGGACTTGCGCAGATAGCCTTCCGTGTAGCCCTTTGCGATCCCCTCGTTAATCGCATCCTCCAGAAGACCACCCGTGATGTGAAGATCCTGTCCGACTTCGACAAACACAATGGTCATGCCCGTATCCTGGCAGTACGGGCGATCCTCTGCGCGCGCGATCTCAGCGTTGCGGATGATCTGATCCAGAACGACCTGACCGACGGGCGACTCCTCTGTCTCCCGGCCTTTCTTGAGACCTTCATAGACGTCGTCGGGGAGATAGTACGCCGCTTCTTTGCACATCTCGGCGACGTTCTCCGTGATTTCTTTTGCGGTTAGCTCTCGCAAAATAATCCCTCCTATAAATATAACTTATACACAGGTTAAGTAAACTATATCATATTTTTTTCTTGCTTTCAAGTCATTCAGACTTCTTGTAACCCCTTGAAAAAAGTGAATCTCATTCAATTTCTAGCCGCCGATTTTTCCGTGAAACAAGAGCGTATTTTCTTATTTTATATCATTGTTTTTCTTTATTATTTTATTGCTTAATTAAAATCAATTTATTGTTT
This sequence comes from uncultured Selenomonas sp., assembly GCA_963541465.1. Classification (GTDB taxonomy): domain Bacteria; phylum Bacillota; class Negativicutes; order Selenomonadales; family Selenomonadaceae; genus Centipeda. The sequence goes on along the minus strand of CAUTTS010000034.1, from coordinate 1,449 downwards.
TTACCGTTATTGTTATCATACATATACATCCCATATCGTATGATATGGGATGTATATGATAAAATTTTTGAAAAATTATTTATCCAAAGCGAATGAGATTCATCGTTGGCTCTTCCCCCGCTGTGAGCCCTATCATCATAAAGGATCCCGCTGCCGCATCACGCGGACGAGCCACGCTCCCTGGGTTGACTACCGTCACATCCCCCTGCTGCTCATAGAGTGCGATATGCGTATGCCCATAGACAGCAATATCCGCCCCCGCCTCACGCGCAGCCGCGGCGAGCATCGCCGTATCAAGCCGCACGTTGAAGAGATGCCCATGGGTGAGAAAGATACGATGTCCGCCGGCCTCAACGACAGTCTCGTCATACGTGCCATCCATGGGAAGGTCACAGTTGCCGAGGACGCGCGCGACACGCTTTCCCGTCAGCTCTTCCAATGCGTCTGCATCGGCGGCATAGTCTCCTGCATGAAGCCACATCTCTGCCTGTGCTGCTTCGGGATACCGCAGCATCGCTTTCAGGCTTTCAATATCCCCGTGACTGTCACTGACAACCCCAATAATCATGCTCTACCTCGCAATCCTAAAAATGATTGGGCGAAAGCCTCCTATGGCGATATCTCCCGCTGCAGCAGACGACGAATACGACGCTCTCATGCACCGCCAAGGAGCGCACGCAGCTTTTCCTTCATCTGATCGAGTGCCGCTCCACGATGACTGATGGCGTGTTTTTCCTCACGCGAGAGCTCCGCCATCGTCCGTCCGTCAGCACGATAGAAATATGGATCATAGCCGAACCCCTCCGTACCGCGTGCTTCGGGACGAATAAAGCCTGTACACGTCCCCTCTGCCGACAGTTCCCGTCCGTCCTCGAGTGCGAGGACGAGCGCACAGTGGTAGGCGGCGCAGGCGTTTTCCTCTCCGCGCGCGCGAAGCTCTGCGATCAGCTTCTGATTATTCGCCGCATCGTCGCCGTGCACCCCCGCATAGCGTGCCGAGTAGACGCCCGGAGCGCCGTCCAGTGCCTCCACCGAGAGTCCCGAGTCGTCTGCAAGTGCCGAAAATCCCGTCTTGTCACGGTAGTACCGAGCCTTGATGCGCGCATTTTCCATGAATGTCGTGCCATCTTCGACCGGCTCTTCGATCGTGCCGAGCTCCGACTTCAGCTCATCGAGACGTGACAGCGGGACAAGGCGTACGGGCAGCCCGCGAAACGCCGTCTCCATCTCCCGCACCTTCCCTGCGTTTGACGTGGCAATCAATATCGTCTTTTCCTTCATGTTATCCCTCCCGTCCCGGCAGCCATGAGAGCACATCGCCGAGAGCGACCTTCTGCTGATCGATCAGTGTGCGAATGCCCTGCTCACCGAGATCCAGCAGTGCATTCAGCTCCCTCCGTGCAAAGGCGCGACCCTCGCCTGTCCCCTGCACCTCGACAAAGGCACCTG
>CAUTTS010000033.1:0-23772 GCA_963541465.1 uncultured Selenomonas sp. | reverse complement strand
AAGGTTGCCACGATCCCCATCATTCAGGGCGGCATGGCGATTCGCATCACGACAGCGCGTCTCGCTGCTGCCGCTGCAAACGAGGGAGGGATCGGGCTCATTGCAGCATCCGGCATGAAGCCGAAGGAGCTGCGCTATGAGATCCGGCTCGCACGCTCACTTTCTCCCCATGGGATCATCGGCATCAACGAGATGGTCGCGGCAAACGACTTTGCTGATGCCGTTAAAATTGCCATCGACGAGGGCATTGATCTCGTCGTCGCGGGTGCCGGGTTCTCCCGTGATATGTTCCAGTACGGCAAGGAATCGGGGACGCCGATCGTGCCGATTGTCTCCTCGGCAAAACTGGCGAAGATCTCCGAAAAACTCGGTGCGGCTGCTGTCGTGGTCGAGGGCAAGGAGGCGGGCGGGCATCTCGGTACGGATCAGTCGGTGCGCAGCATCATCGCTGATGTCCGCGCCGCTGTGAAGATCCCCGTGTTCGCCGCCGGCGGCATTCTGACGGGACAGGATATTGCCGATCTGCACAAGATGGGCGCTGACGGCGTGCAGCTTGGCTCGCGCTTTGCCGCGAGCGTCGAGTCCAATGCGGCACCGTCGCTGAAAGAGTACTATCTGAAGACGAAGCAGGAGGACGTGGTCATCATCCACAGTCCCGTGGGGCTCCCCGGGCGTGCCGTGCGCACCCCGTTCTCCGCGCGGATCATGGAGGGACCCGTACCGCCGAAGGTCTGCGACCACTGTCTCAAGCAGTGCGATCACCACTTCTGCATCATCCGTGCGCTCTCGCGTGCACAGCAGGGGGATGTGGAGACGGGGCTTGTCTTCACCGGCGAGTTTATGCCGCGTATTGATCGGATTATGAGTGTTCATGAGATATTTGAGGAGCTGAAACAGCAGCTCGAAGCAGCGAACTAGCGGAAAGGAGTCGGTTGGTTTGAAACAGAGGATTGTCGTTACGGGGGTCGGCCCGATCACACCGATCGGCATCGGCAAGGAGGCGTTCTGGGATGCGCTTCTCGCAGGAAAGAACGGCATCGACCGCATCACCCGCTTCGACGCGACGCGCTACGCCGCGCAGATTGCCGGCGAGGTCAAGGACTTTTCCAGCGACGGTTACATCGACAAGAAGGAAGCCAAGCGCATGGATCGCTATGCGCAGTTTGCCGTCGTCTCGGCGGGTATGGCACTGAAGGACGCGGGGCTCGATCTCGACAAAGAGAACCGTGACCGCATCGGTGCCTATGTCGGCGCGGGCATTGGCGGCATCGAGACGATGCACAGCACCTACGAGCGTCTCTTTGAAAAGGGTCCTGAGCGTGTCAGCCCCTTTTTCATCCCCATGATGATCGCCAACATGGCAGCGGGACAGGTCGCGATCAACTACGGCCTGCACGGTCCGGTGTCCTGCATCGTGACGGCGTGCGCCACGGGCGCGAACTGTGTCGGCGATGCCTATCGTGTCATGCAGCGCGGTGAGGCGGACGTCATGATCGCGGGCGGCACGGAGGCGAGCATCTCCGAGGCGGCGAGTGCGGGCTTTGCGGCGATGAAGGCACTCTGCACGGATCACAATGACGATCCTGCGCATGCTTCGCGTCCCTTTGACAAGAACCGCTCGGGTTTCGTCATGGGCGAGGGTGCGGGGCTGGTCGTGCTCGAGACACTCGAACACGCCGAGGCACGCGGTGCGCATATCTACGCAGAGCTCGTCGGCTACGGCTCGAACTCGGACGGCTATCATATCACAAGCCCGGCGCCGCACGGCGAGTATCAGGCAAAGTGCATGCAGCTGGCACTCGATGATGCGGGGCTGCGCCCCGAGGACGTCGACTATGTCAATGCACATGGCACGTCCACGCACATGAATGATCTCTGCGAGACCGAGGCGATCAAGACGGTCTGGGGTGCAGCGGCGAAGGATGTCGCCGTCTCCTCGATCAAGTCTATGACGGGACATCTCCTCGGTGCGGCTGGCAGTGTGGAGCTGATCGCGAGTGCTCTTGCGGTGGAGAACGATATGCTCCCGCCGACGATCAACTACGAGACGCCGGATGAGGGGCTGGATCTGGACTATGTTCCGAACAAAGCACGTGCCAAGACGGTGCGTGCGGCAATCTCCAACTCGTTTGGCTTCGGCGGACACAACGCCTGTCTCGTCGTTAAGAAATACGCGAAAGAATCATGACATATCCGATAACGGAAAAAAGGCGCGCGGAACTCGTGCGCCTTTCTGCGTCCCTCGGCGCAGATTTTGCCGATCTTTCCCTCCTCGACGAGGCACTGACCCATCCCTCCTATGCCAATGAGGCACGGGGGCACGCAGCACATAACGAGCGGCTGGAGTTTCTGGGCGATGCCGTCCTCGAGCTTGCGATCAGTACGTATCTCTACGACGCATATCCACGCTGTGCAGAGGGGGAGCTGACGAAGATGCGCGCGAGTCTCGTCCAGAGCGAGACCCTCGCACGGCTGGCGCGTCGGCTGCATCTCGGAGCACATCTGCGCATGGGGCGCGGCGAGATGCTCGGCGGCGGGGCAGAGCGGCAGAACAACCTCGAGAACGTCTTTGAGGCGGTGATCGGCGCGGTCTATCTTGACCGTGGCTGGGATGTGGCACGCACCTATGTCCAGCGTCAGTTTGTCGACGAGCTGCCGCATCTGCGGCAGGAACACATCGCACAGGACTACAAGACGATGCTGCAGGAATACGTGCAGGGACATGATCATGAGCCCATCGCCTATGAGCTGGTTGCTGAGAGCGGCCCCGACCACGACAAGCGTTTCACGATGCTCGTCCGCGTTGGCACGATACCCTTGGGTGAGGGGACAGGACGCAGCAAGAAAGAGGCGGAGCAGCACGCTGCCGCAGCGGCGCTGGAACGTTTGAGGAAACGGTAAAATATGGTGAAAGCATGCATCAATCTTGACTTTTGCCGTGGATTTCGATAAAATGAACTTACTATGGCAGGGATTCCGACGGTGGATACCTGCCCTTCTTCTATGAAGGACAGAAGGATTTGTACCTCGTTGCGGGAAATGGGAAGAGGAGGTTATTCACTTGTTTGAGATGAGGAAAGGACTTGGCGTATTTGCCGCCGCTGCACTGACACTCAGCCTAGTGCTCACGGGCTGCGGCGGAGAAAAGCAGGGGGGCGCAAGTCCCACTGCCGTCAAGGCAATGAATGTTCTGCGGCAGGACGCGCCGCTGACGCACGTCTATGCCGGACAGATCATGGGCACGGACGAGGTGACGATCCAGTCGCGCGTCTCCGGCAACATCGTGGAGAAATACATCACCGGCGGCCAGCCTGTACGCGCGGGACAGCCGCTCTACCGCATCGATGCGCGCCAGTATGAGAGCGCACTTCTGCAGGCAAAGGCGAACCTCGCGCAGTCGGAGGCGACGCTCGCCAACGCGCGCATGGATCTCGACCGCTACCAGCAGCTCTATGCAAACGCGGCGATCTCCGAGCAGACCGTGAGCAACCAGCAGGCACAGGTAAATGCCTATGAGGCTGCGGTTGCAGCGAATCAGGCCATGGTGCAGCAGGCGCAGGATAACCTCGACGATACGACGATCTACGCGCCGATGTCGGGGCAGCTCTCCGTGGATGATGTTGCTGTCGGCACGTTCGTGTCGGCAGGCACGACGACGCTGGTCTCGATGGGCGCATCGAACCCCATCTATGCACAGTTCAGCCTTTCGGAGAACGAGTATCTGGATCTTGTGGCACAGGCGGCAAAGACGGGCGGGATCGGTGCGACCATCGTGGAGCTGACCCTCTCGAACGGCTCGAAGTACCCGATCACCGGGCGTATCGCCACGGCTGACCGTGCACTGACGGCACAGACGGGCACGCTGACGGTCAAGGCACTCTTTGACAATCCGGACGGACTCCTCCTGCCTGGCATGTTCGCACGCGTCACGCTGATCGGCGATACGATTCCGAATGCACTCCTCGTTCCCGAGCGTGCCGTGCAGCAGCTTCTCGGCAAATCCTTCGTCATGGTCGTCGGCGCAAACAACAAGGCAGAAGCCCGCACGATCACCCTCGGGGATAAGATCGGCAGCTACTACGTCGTGAAGGACGGTCTGGATGCCTCGGACACGGTCGTCGTCGAAGGGCTCACGACCCTCCAGGAGGGCGGCGATCTCGCGGTGACGATGGTGACGCCGGACGATATGGGATTCACGCTTGAGGGAGATTCCTCTGACTTTAATGCGAGCGCACTGACGCCCGCGCAGTAAGGAGGAAATCCGTTGGCAAAATTTTTCATTCACCGACCGATCTTTGCGATTGTTATCGCACTGATCATTGTTATCGTCGGAACGCTGGCTGGGTTTTCGCTGCCGATTGCGCAGTATCCGCAGATTTCTCCGCCGACAGTTTCGGTGTCGGCATCCTATACGGGCGCGAGCGCTGCCGTTGTCAATGAGACGGTTGCACAGGTCATCGAGGAGCAGATCAACGGCACGCAGGGGATGGACTACATGAGCTCCACCTCCGACGATACCGGACGCTACAGCCTCTCTGTCACCTTTGATGTCGGTACGGATGGCGATATGGACGCGGTCAAGGTGCAGAACAATGCCGCCGGTGCCAATGCAAGCCTGCCCTCCTCGGTGCAGTCTGCGGGGGTCACAACGCGTAAATCCTCGGGGCAGATGGCGTACTTTGTCTCGTTGTATTCCGAGGACGGCCGGTATGACCGTTCCTTTATGAAGAACTACGCGACGCTCTACTTCCTCGATTCGATCAAGCGCATTAGCGGCGTCGGCGACGTGCAGGTCTTTGGCTCAGACTATGCGATGCGCGTCTGGCTGAACCCCGACCGCCTTGCAGAGCTTGGACTGACCGTCGCGGATGTCACGGCGGCGATCGAGGAGCAGAACGTGCAGGCTCCTGCCGGAACGGTCGGCGGTATGCCGGTAGAGAATGGGCAGGAAAAACAGTTTACGGGCAAGGTGCAGGGGAGACTTACGACGCCTGAGGAGTTCGGCAATGTCATCATCGCCTCGGGGAAGGACGGCTCATTCGTCCGCCTGAAGGATGTGGCGCGCATCGAGACGGGGGAGCGGAACAACAATATTGTTGCGAAGTTCAACGGCTATCCTGCCGTCGGCTTCGGTATTCAGCTCACCTCGGACGCGAATGCGATGAATACTCTTGCCGAGGTACGCAAGGTGCTCGCGGAGGCGGAGAAAACTTTCCCGCCCGGACTCAAGATGAAGTCGGTCTTTGACAGTACGGACTATATCAATGCGTCCATCAAAGAGGTGGTTCATACCTTTGTCGAGGCATTGCTGCTCGTCGTGCTCGTCATCTTCGTATTCTTGCAGAGCTGGCGCGCAACGATTATCCCGCTGCTCGCCGTGCCGGTCTCACTCATCGGTACATTCGGCACATTCGTCCTCTTGGACTTTTCCATCAATACGCTGACGCTCTTTGCGATGGTGCTTGCCATCGGTCTCGTCGTCGATGATGCCATCATTGTGATCGAGAACGTAGAGCATCACATGGAAAGCGGACTCTCGCCTGTGGACGCAACGGAGCGTGCCATGGCAGAGGTGCAGGGACCGGTTGTGGCGATCGCCTTCGTCCTTGCGGCTGTCTTTGTCCCCGTCGCCTTCATGGGCGGCATGATGGGCGTGCTCTATAAGCAGTTCGCGCTGACCATTGCAATCGCGATGGCACTCTCCGCCTTTGTTGCCCTGACGCTGACGCCCGCACTCTGTGCGCTGATGCTGAAGCCAAAGAAAGAGAGCCATTCAGAGGGCGTACTCGACCGCTTCTTTGCTTGGTTTAACCGTGTCTTTGACCGTACGCGCAAAGGCTATGTCGGCATCGTTTCAAGATTCATCCGCAAGGCGCGCACGGCCGTTGTGTTCCTGCTCATCGTCTGTGGTCTGACCGCCATCATCTACCGCAACCTCCCGTCGACGTTTGTTCCCGAGGAAGATCAGGGTTATCTGATGATTGCGATTCAGCTGCCGCCGGGTACGTCCACGAATCAGACGCAGAAGGTCGTGGATAAGATCCAGCAGGCGGCACAGCAGGAGATCAAGGGGCAGGATGCCGTCATGTCCATCAACGGCTTTGACATCCTCGCCGGCGGGGCGAACTCCAACGGCGCGGTCGTTTTTGTCGGTATGAAGGATTGGTCGCAGCGTTCCGGTTTGGCTGAGTCCGTTGCCGCCGCGGTTGGAACGATGTTCCGCGTGGGGGCGATGGAGGCACCGGAGGCGACCGTCGTCGCCATCAACCCGCCGGCTCTGCCGGGTCTCGGCAACGTCGGCGGCTGGTCGCTCCAGCTGCAGGATATGAGCGGCCACTCGGATACCGAGCTGAACGACATCGTGAATGCTATCCTCGCCGAGGCGCGGACGCGTCCTGAGCTGCAGGGCGTTCGTACTACGTTCAAGATCAATGCGCCGAGTTATCAGTACGAGATTGACCGCGAGAAGGTCAAAAATCTCGGTGTGCAGCTTTCGGACGTATTTACGGCACTGCAGACCAACTTTGGCGGCTACGAGGTCAACGACTTTAATCAGTTCGGCCGCACCTATAAGGTCGTGCTCCAGTCTGCAACACAATATCGTACGGAGGCAGAGGCGACGAAGTTCATCTTTGTCCGCAATTCGGCGGGGGAGATGGTACCGCTTGATACCCTCCTGAAGCCGAAACTCACGACAGGGCCGACACAGATCAGCCGCTTTAACGGCGCGCGCTCGATCACGATTCAGGGCAGTGCTGGGACGGGCTACAGCTCGGGACAGGCGATGAACGCCATCACCGAGATTGTCCAGAAACATGCAGGATCGGGCTTCACGATCGCGTGGTCGGGACAGAGCCGCGAGGAGCAGAAGTCGGCGAACTCGACGATGCAGGTTCTCGCACTCGCATTGCTCTTTGTCTTCCTCTGTCTGGCAGCTCTCTATGAGAGCTGGAGCGTGCCGTTTGCCGTACTCTTCACCGTGCCGACGGGCATCTTCGGTGCTCTCTTTGCCGAGTACGCTCTCGCTGCGATCTTCGGGGCGATCGGCATTCCGGCACCGGGCTATCAGAACAGCGTCTACATGCAGATCGGTGTCATCATGGTCATCGGTCTTGCTGCAAAGAACGCCATCCTGATCGTCGAGTTTGCAAAGGTACGCGTGGACCGCGGCATGGATCCGCTGAAGGCGGCCATCCAGGCGGCAGGTCTGCGCCTGCGTCCGATCCTCATGACCTCGTTCGCGTTCATCATCGGCTGTCTGCCGCTCTGTATGGCGTCCGGTGCGGGCGCGGCGGCGCGCAACGGCATGGGAGTTGCCGTCGTCGGCGGAATGCTCTGCGCGACGGTGCTCGGCGTGTTCCTCATCCCTGTGTTCTACGTCATTGTCGACCGTATCTCGCGGATGCTCGGCATCAGTAAGAAAGCGAAGACACGTACGGCGGACGATTATATGTAATCGCTGTGGTATGTAAAAAAGGCTGCTGCACGAAGTTTTCACGCTTCGTGCAGCAGCTTTTTGCTGTCTTTATGCGGTAAATACAAACTGGACGAGGAACATATAGACCGCCGTTCCACCGGCGATGGAGAGAAGCATCTGGCGGAATTTCAAATGCAGGAGTGCTGTGACGGCAATGGCAATCCCCTCAGGTATGCCGTGCGTCCCGCTGAGGAGAGACACATCCTTCAGGCAGTATACGACGAGCATCCCAAAGACGGCAGCGGGGAGCACATTGCCAAGATAGCGAACAAGCGGCGGCGTCGGCTTTTTCTCCGAGAGGAGGAGAAAGGGGAGCGCGCGCGTGAGCACGCTCGCGAGCGCACAGAGCCCGATCGTGATGCACTGCTCGGTAAGACTCATGCCGTCTCCCTCCTCTCGATGATGGGGCGCAGGATGAGGCATCCGAGGAGGAGCATCCCCATGGTCGGCAGCATGAATGCATCTCGGCCGAATATTACGAGCGCAAGTGCAGCAGCGGCGATGCCGAGGATGCCCGTCAGGTGCTGCGGATCGTTCTTCCACTGTTCGATGAAGATCACGACAAAGAGTGCGGTCATGGCAAACTCAATGCCGGATGTGTTGATGGGCAGAGCGCTCCCGATCAGTCCGCCGAGCGTGGCTCCCGCGACCCAGTAGAGCTGATTGAGAAGCGTCACAAAGAACATGAACCAGCCTGCGTCGATGTGCGGCGGGATCTTTGCCGTGTAGTTGATGGAGAATGACTCGTCACACATTCCGTAGATCAGGTACGGCTTTTTCCATCCCGTTCCACGGTATTTCTCAAACATAGAGATGCCGTAGAAGATATGCCGTCCCTGCACCATGAGGGCGAGCAGGAACGTTTCGAGCGGCGCAAAGGGTGCGAGGAGGAGCGCCGTGGCGATGAACTCAAGCGAACCGCCGAAGATGATCGCGCTCATCGCCATCGGGTAGAGAAACGAAAAGCCTGAGACGTTGGTATAGATGCCGTAGGCGAGTCCGAGGAAGAGAAAGCCTGCGAGAATGGGGACGGTGTAGGGGAAGGCGGCGCACAGGGCGGCGAGCGGAACGTTCGTCATTTCTTTCATGGCTGCCTCCAGTCGCAGTCTTCTGCGTGTGCGGAGAGCACGCCGATGGCCTGCAGTGTCGAGTAGATCGACGTCGAGCCGACGAATTTCATCCCGCGCCGTTTCAAATCCTTTGTGATGCGGTCGGAGAGGGGGGATGTGGTACGGAGCTCCCAGCTCTCACGGATGGACTTTCCCTCGGTGAAGCCCCAGATATAGGCATCAAACGAGCCGTATTCACGAACGATGTCGAGAAAGACGCGGCTGTTCGTGATGCTCGCTTCGATCTTGCGGCGGTTGCGGACGATGCCCGCATCTTGCATGAGCGCATCTATCTTTGCTGCGTCGAATGCGGCGACGCGCTCCGGATGAAATCCCTCGTAGGCACGGCGGAAATTCTCGCGCTTGTGCAGGATCGTCGCCCACGAGAGTCCCGCCTGAAACGTCTCCAAGAGGAAGAGCTCATAGAGTGCGTGATCGTCGTGGAGCGGGATGCCCCACTCCTCGTCATGGTACTTGATATAGATGGGATCATCTGGATTGACCCATGCACATCGTCTGTATTTTTTCTCCATACATCCTCCCCGTTGTCCTCTGCACCCGCCTTGCGATACGTCGTATTCTAGTAATCTTTGAATATAGGAAGCACTGATAAATTCGGCACAACCATCTTGACGCATCTTTTTCGCCCGCTTTTCGTTAGCAAATCCTCCACATAGCCCTCGCTATGCGTCCGGTTTGCTGCCTCAATCGGACAAAAAATCTACGCCAATCTGGCAGACCTCATTTTATCAGTGCTTCCTATATTGTCAAGGATAGGGGGCAATTCCTCTTCCGTGTGATGGAGATAGATTCTATAGATTAGCGTATCATTTGACGCTATCCCACTAGCTTTTTTCTTGTTGTCCATGTATAATGAAAAAGATTCAAAAATTTGATAGGAAAGAAAAGGTGGAGATTCGATGCGGATGAAAACGGCAATGAAGGCAGTTGCTCTTGGCGTCGCCGCCCTCGGGCTTCTGTCTCTCTCAGGCTGTGGGAAAAGTCAGCAGGCGAGCGGGGAGAAGACCTATAAGATCGGTGTCGTTCAGCTGGTGGAGCACAATGCGCTCGATGCGGCGAACCGTGGCTTTGTCGATGGGCTGAAGGCACGCGGCTACGAGGAGGGGAAGAACCTCACGATCGACCGCCAGAATGCACAGGCGGATCAGTCCAATCTCCAGAACATTGCGCAGCGTTTTGTCAGCGACAAGGTCGATCTCATCTGCGCGATTGCAACGCCCGCGGCACAATCGGTAGCGAATGTGACGAAGGATATCCCCATCGTCGGGACGGCGATCACGGACTATGTGAGCGCAAAGCTCGTCCAGTCGAATGAGAAGCCGGGCGGAAATGTGACGGGTACGAGCGATCTGAATCCGATCAAGAAGCAGATCGATCTCCTGATGCAGCTCTATCCGAATGCCAAGGTCATCGGGACGGTGTACTCCTCGAGCGAGATCAACTCGGAGATACAGATCAAGGCGATGAAGGAGTACGCGGAGTCGAAGGGGCTGACGGTACGCGCTGCGACGGTATCGACGGTCAATGACATCCCGCAGGCAGCGCAGAGTCTTGTCGGCGATGTCGATGTATTCTATGAACCGACGGACAATGTGATTTCCTCCTCGATCCCGACGCTCGTCAGTGTTACGGATGCGGCGGGCAAGGCGGTCATCTGCGCCGAGCCGTACATGGTCACGGGCGGCTGTCTCGCGACCTACGGCATCGACTACTACAAGCTCGGTGTGCAGACAGGCGATATGGCGGCCGACATTCTCGACGGCAAGGCAAAGCCCGCAGATATGCCGATTGAGACGGCACGCGACTTGACGCTGGTCATCAGCAAGGGCAACGCAGAGCGGCTCGGGCTGACGATTCCGGAGGAGGTTCTGAAGGATGCAACACTGGTGGACTGATGAATGGATGATGATGGGACGTTGATGCGGATGAATAATTGGATGAAATGTGCCGCTCTTGGACTGACGGCACTTGGACTTGTGGCGGCGGGCTGCGGACAGCAGGCGCAACAGGGGGAAAAGGCCTACAAGGTCGGGATTGTTCAGCTTGTGGAGCACAGCTCGCTTGACGACGCAAACCGCGGGTTTGTTGACGGGCTGAAGGAACGCGGCTATGAGGAGGGGAAGAACCTCACGATTGACCGCCAGAATGCGCAGGCGGATCAGTCCAACCTCCAGAATATCGTTCAGCGCTTTATCAGCGACAAGGTTGACCTGATCTGCGCGATTGCGACACCGGCAGTACAATCTGCCGCGAATGCGACGAAGGATATCCCCATCGTCGGTACGGCTGTGACGGACTACGTGAGTGCGAAGGTCGTCGCATCGAATGATGCCCCGGGCGGCAACGTGACGGGGACGAGCGATCTCGCGCCCATCGCAGAGCAGATTGACCTCCTGATGCAGCTCTATCCGAATGCCAAGACCATCGGCACGATCTACTCGTCGAGTGAGATCAATTCGGAGATTCAGGTCAAGGCAATGACGGAGTATGCACAGTCCAAGGGACTGACGGTGCGTACGGCGACGATCTCGACGGTCAACGACATCCAGCAGGCAGCGCAGAGCATGGTGAACGACGTGGATGTGTTCTATGAGCCGACGGATAACGTGATCGCGTCGGCGATTCCGACCCTCACGAGCATTACGGATCCTGCGGGCAAAGGCGTGATCTGCGGCTATGTCGGCGGTGTTACGGCAGGAGCGCTTGCCACGAAGGGCATCGACTACTACAAGCTCGGCGTACAGACGGGCAATATGGCGGCGGACATCTTTGAAGGAAAGAAGCCGGCCACGATGCCGATCGAGACGGCACATGACCTCACAGTGGTCATCAACAAGAAGAATGCAGAGAAGATCGGCCTGACGATTCCTGCGGATGTGTTAAACGGTGCGACCATCGTCGAGTAACAAGCCATCGACACAAAGAGAGCGGGCACGCACGGTGTCCGCTTTTTTACGGAGTTTGGGAGTGACATTATGGATCTCGTTGTAGCGACGGCTGCGCAGGGTGTCCTTTGGGGACTCTATGCGCTGGGCGTCTATCTGACCTATCGCGTACTGGATATTGCCGACCTGACCGTGGAGGGCAGCTTTCCGCTCGGTGCGGCAGTCGCCGCCTCGATGCTGATGGCGGGCTATGCGCCGATCACGGCGATCTTTGCCGCCTGCATGGCAGGGTGTGTCTCCGGGATCGTGACGGGATTTTTCTGCACGAAACTCAAGATTCCCGCGCTGCTCGCCGGTATTTTGACAATGATCGGGCTGTACTCCATCAATCTGCACGTCATGGGAAAGGCGAATCTGCCGCTCCTGCAGCGTGAGACGCTGTTTACCCAGTGGAACATCTGGGGGCTGGATGCCTCGACAAATATCCTCCTCATCGGGACGGTCGTTGTTGTTCTTGCCATCCTGCTGACGTACTGGTTCTTCGGCACGGAGCTCGGGACGGCGATTCGCGCGACGGGCGCGAACCCACACATGATCCGTGCAAACGGTGTGAACACGGATGTGATGATCGTTCTCGGATTGCTCCTCTCGAACGGGATGGTCGCGGTCTGCGGCGCCCTTGTCGCGCAGAGCAACGGCTTCGCCGATGTCGGTATGGGGACGGGTACGATTGTCATTGGACTTGCCTCCGTCATCATCGGCGAGGTGCTCTTTGGCACGCGCAGCTTTAAGAACTGGCTGATCTCCGTGGTGCTCGGCTCGGTCGTCTATCGCGCCGTCATCGCGATCGTGCTTCAGCTCGGTATGCAGCCGAATGACCTCAAGCTCTTTACGGCGATCCTCGTGGCGATTGCACTCTCGCTCCCGCTCATTCAGGAGAAGTACCATGCGATGCGGAAGGGGGCAGAGTGATGCTGCAGATCGAGGATATTAAGAAAACATTTAACCCCGGGACGATTACGGAGAAAAAGGCTCTCTCGGGCATCAGCCTTCACCTTCGCCCCGGTGATTTCGTCACCGTGATCGGCGGCAACGGTGCAGGCAAGTCCACGCTGATGAACGCCATCGCGGGGGCGATCTCGGTCGATGCGGGGAAGATCTACATCGCGGGCGAGGACATTACGAAGTGGCCGGAGCACCGCCGTGCAAAGTTCATCGGACGCGTTTTCCAAGATCCGATGATGGGGACGGCGGCACGCATGATGATTGAGGAAAATCTCGCTATCGCGGCGCGGCGCGGGCAGACGCCGACACTCAAATGGGGCTCGACGAGTGAGATGCGCGATGTGTTCCGTGAGAAGCTCGCGCGCCTGAAACTCGGTCTGGAGGATCGCCTTTCCTCGCGTGTCGGGCTTCTCTCGGGCGGACAGCGACAGGCACTGACACTTCTCATGGCGACACTCGTCAAGCCGCATTTGCTCCTCCTCGATGAGCATACGGCAGCACTTGATCCGAAGACGGCGGCGAAGGTGCTGGAACTGACCCAGCAGATCGTCGCGGAGGATCAGCTGACGACGCTGATGATTACGCACAACATGAAGGACGCTCTGCGCTACGGCAACCGCCTCATCATGCTGCATGAGGGACGCATCCTCTTCGATGTGCCGCAGGAGAAAAAGGAGGGGCTGACCACGCGCGACCTGCTCTCCATGTTTGAACAGGCGGCGGGCAGCGAGCTGGCGAGCGACAGCCTCCTGCTGAGCTGATGAAAAAGTCTGCGCCAATCTGGAAGACCTCAGTTTATCGGCGATTCCTAGGGAAGCATGGATCAATGCGGCGCAGCTCAATTAGTATTGACTTTTGACCGTGTTTTGGTACGAAATCCAAGTCCAAGCACGTAAAACAATAGGCAAACGGTGGTTCTTAATTAAAACCTAACGCGCGTCACAAGGCGTTTTAAAATCGCTCCGTTATAGTAATCCATGTAAGCGAGAGAGCGACGCAGAGCATGCTGAACGAAACGCTTACGACCGATTCCGGTGAATCTCCTGCGGTCTTCCCTTCCGCAGGGTTCACATACATTCCCTACATTTCTTTCTCTCTATCGAAAAGCGTCTTCCGCTGCCCGGCGGGAGGCGTATTTTCTTTGCGTACAATTCTTGCCTTTTCGCTAATTCGTAGTACAATAAAAAGATAGATTCGAACGCATGAACGAGAGGAGGGAGCAGTATGGTATGGGAGTGGAGGCTTGCAGACAGTAGGCGTACGGGGCGGGATCTTTATGGCGATGAGAAGATCCCGCCGCAGCCGCCGACGGAGAAAACACCGAAGCTGCTCCGTGCCATGCGCTCTCTCGTCAAAACCTCGACGAACTTCTGGCAGTCCCGTTCCGAGCTCTTTCTCAAGCAGGCACGTCTCATGGCGAACTACGAGGACGACTATGACTATCAGGGAACCGTTAATCAGTATTTCCCGACGTATGATTCACTCACCGATCCCGAACTGCGTGGGTATTTTACTTGGCGTACAAAGGTGCGGCGCGGGGCGGTGGAGCGGCGGGGGATGTCCTACGCGGCACTCTACGTCTATGAGCTTTTGGCACTCGTTGGCTGCACATCGCCGATGGATGCCTATGAGCGACTGCATTCCTTCGGTCATGCCTATGGTGCTCTGGATCCGCAAATTCTGCGCTACCTCAAGGATTGGGAGCGTGCGCTCATCATCTACTATGGGCTCAGCCCTGCGCTGTTGGAGGAGCATGACGGGGCGGTCCAGGAGCGCAGACAGGATGATGCTGTCTATGTGATGCTGCATCAAGAGGAGCATACGCCAGAGGAGATCATGGCAGCAGTCTGTACGCTTTCCTCGTATCGATTGGAGCGCTCCAAACTCTATCGCACGCATACGGCGGAAGCAGATACCATCGTTCTTCGCGTTCTTGCGCGTGTTAAGGAATACTATGAGAAGCATCGCATCTGCGATTTCTTTTCGGACTGTATCGCACGTTCCTGTACGAGGTCGGTGGATCTCTTTGCGTCGGCCGTCTTCCATCCGCCGCACGCGGAGGAGGATCGCATCTATGCCGTGCATCCGTTGCGGCAGTATGAGTGCACCGGCGGCGTGTGGCAGCTGCGTGCCTATGAGCGTACCGATGGTGCGGCGCAGCGTATCGGTGGGCTCCTGCGCGGGGTGGATACGCAGCTGCGTGAACACTATGGGCTCACGGAGATTCGTCTGCCGCAGCTTCTCAAATGGCAGTGGAAGATCATCGGTGAGGAGACAGCAGAATTTTTCGCGGCGCAGCGCGAGATCGAGGCACGCCGCGTTCATTTGGATTTCAGTCAGCTTGACCGCATCCGCGCCGATGCTGCTGTCACCGAGGAGCGCTTGATTGTGGATGAGGAGGATGCATTGCTCCCCGTCGTAGGGGAGGACATATCACCTCCTATGCCGGAGCAGTCTCTGCCGCCTCCTGCCGTGCAGAGTGCAGCGACATATACGAATCCGCAGCGGCAGGATACACCGTCCTCGTCGTCCGCTGATCATGGCCTTACAGGGGTGGAGAAGCGTCTTCTCTGTGCGCTCCTCACTGGTGGGGCGCTGGACTGGGTGCGCGCGGAGGGACAGATCCTATCCGTGCTCGTGGACGGCATCAACGAGAAGTTGTATGAGGATTTTTCCGATACGGTGATTGAGGGCGAGCCGCCTGCCGTTGTGGAGGACTATTGGGAGGAATTGGCAGGGAGGTACCGTCATGGCATCGAATGAACAGCGGAAGGTTCCGCGCCGCATCGCGCAGACCCTCATCAATGCACTCAAGGGGGGCGTTGTGCCGCGTGTCGGGCTTCCCTACATCACGGTGGGGCGTCGGCGTGAGATCGAGGCACTCCTGTCGGATGTGGATATGATCGCAGAGGGCGGCGCATCCTTTCGTTTTATTATGGGACGCTATGGGAGCGGCAAGAGTTTCCTCCTTCAGACCCTGCGCAGCTATGTGATGGCGAAGAATTTCGTCGTGGTGGATGCAGATCTCTCCCCGGAGCGCCGCCTTCAGGGAACGCGCGGGCAGGGGCTCGCGACCTATCGTGAGCTGATCCGCAATATGGCGACCAAGACGACGCCCGAGGGGGGCGCGCTCACACTCATCCTCGACCGCTGGATCAGCCGTGTGCAGCATGAGACGGCGTAGGAAACGCCGCCGGACCGTGTGGACTTCTCGGCGGCAGTGGAGCGGCGTATTGCTGCGATGATTTACGGGCTGAATGACCTTGTCCATGGCTTTGACTTTACGCGTCTTTTGACGCTCTACTATCATGCTTACCGCGACGGTGATGATGCGCTGCGTGCGCAGGTGGCGCGATGGTTCCGCGGGGAGTACACAACCAAGACGGAGGCACGTCATGCGCTCGGCGTGAATATTATCATCACGGATGATGACTGGTATGAGTATCTGAAGCTGTTTGCCGCATTTCTGCGGCAGGCGGGCTACGCGGGGATGCTCATCTTTATCGATGAGCTGGTCAATATCTACAAGATCCCGCATGCGATTACACGCCAGTATAACTATGAGAAGATCCTCACGATGTATAACGATGCCATGCAGGGACGCGCCAAGTATCTCGGGATGGTTCTCTGCGGCACGCCTGCCTGCATGGAGGATACGCGCCGCGGCGTATACAGCTATGAGGCACTGCGCTCACGCTTAGCCGAGGGGCGCTTTGCAGGAGAGCACCGTGATCTGCTCTCGCCCGTGATCAAGCTGTCGCCACTGACGCACGAGGAGATGCTGGTGTTGGTTGAAAAGCTGTCAGGCATCCATGCGGAGCTGTACGGATACGAGACGACCGTCACGCAGGAGGACCTGGCGGATTTTATCCGCATCGAGTTTGGGCGCATCGGCGCGGATGACCACATTACGCCGCGTGAGGTGATTCGTGACTTTATTCAGGCACTGGATATTATCTATCAGACACCGACGCTCAAGATGGCAGATTTGCTCCTGTCGGAGAATTTTTCCTATGCCGCCAATGCGGTGGAGGGGGCGGAGGTCAGCGCACAGTTTGCGGAGTTTGATCTATGAACGTGTTTGACCGCTATGCGCCCTGTGTCCGTGAATACATCTACGGGCAGGATTGGCGGAGTCTGCGCGGGGTTCAGGTCGCGGCAGGCGAGGCGATCTTTGGGTCGGAGGAGCACGTCCTCCTCACTTCCTCCACGGCGTCGGGGAAAACGGAGGCGGCGTTCTTTCCCATCATCACCCTGCTGCTAGAGAGTCCTCCCAGCTCCGTCGGCTGCATCTACATCGGCCCGTTGAAGGCACTCATCAATGACCAATTTGAGCGGCTGACGCCGCTCTGCGCGACGGCGGGTATCCCCGTGTGGCATTGGCACGGTGATGTCGGCCAGGCGCACAAGGCGCGGCTGATGAAGCAGCCGTCGGGCATTTTGCAGATCACGCCCGAGTCACTTGAGGCGCTCCTCCTGCATCGGCATGCGGCGATTCCAAAGCTCTTTGGCGATCTGCGCTTCGTCGTGATCGACGAGGTGCATTCTCTCCTGCGCGGGGATCGCGGCGGGCAGACGCTCTGCCTGATCGAACGTCTCTCGCGCATCGCCGGTGTGCAGCCGCGCCGTATCGGGCTGTCGGCAACCATCGGCACGCCCGCAGAGACGGGGGCGCTGCTTGCGGCAGGGACGGGGCGTGAGACATTGGTGCCGGAGATCGCGGCGAAGGGGAGTCGCTGGCGGCTTTCCATGGAGCATTTCTACGTACAGGACACGCAGGCGGGAGAAGGGCGTACGGATATTGATCTGCCCACCGTGCCGGATGTGCCGACCGATATGGCACCGGAGGGGGCGGATCCGGGGATTGCCTATATTTTCGAGCATACACGCGGAAAAAAATGTCTCGTTTTTGTCAATTCGCGCGAGGCATGCGAGGCCGTGACGAATTCCCTGCGCTCTTACTGCGAGCACAGGCATGAGCCGGATCGGTTTCTCATCCACCACGGCAATCTCTCGGCCGCCTTTCGTGACACAGCAGAGGCGCGCATGAAGGATGAGGAGAGCTGTCTCACGACGTGCACGACGGCGACCCTTGAGCTTGGTATCGACATCGGCAGACTGGAGCGCGCGTTTCAGATCGATGCGCCGTGGACGGTGTCATCCTTCCTCCAGCGCATGGGGCGAACGGGGCGGCGCGGGCAGCCGCAGGAGATGCACTTTGTCGTGCGCGAGGATGTGCCCGATGCACGCGCTCTCCTGCCTGCGACGATCCCGTGGAAACTCCTGCAGGGCATTGCCCTGATCCAGCTCTATCTTGAGGAGCGCTGGGTGGAACCGCCGCGCCTTCATCGTCTCCCGTTCAGCCTCCTCTATCATCAGACGATGAGCACCATCGCCTCCTGTGGAGAGCTCTCTCCGCGCGCGCTGGCGGAACGGGTGCTCACACTGCCTGTTTTCACGCATGTGACGCAGGAGGACTATCGCACGCTCCTGCGCCATCTTCTGCAGGAGGAACATATCCAGCGGACGGAGCGCGGCGGCCTGATCGTCGGGCTGGCAGGGGAGCGTGTCGTGCAGTCCTATCGCTTTTACGGTGTCTTTCAGGAAAACGAGGAGTACACGGTTCGCTGTGAGTCCCAAGAGATCGGAACGATTGTCACACCGCCGCCAGTCGGTGAGAAAATTGCCATCGCGGGGCATGTATGGCGTGTACTGGAGGTGGACCGCAAGCGGCATCACGTTTACTGTGAAATGGTCAAGGGGAATGTGCCCGCGTATTTCGGCGAGTGCCCCGGGGATATTCATACGCATATCCTGCATCGGATGCGGCAGGTACTCGCCGAGGATATTCTCCCTCCGTATTTGCTGAAAAATGCCGCAGCTCGTCTTATGGGGGCGCGGAGGGCGGCACAGCATTCAGGGGCGGCACGGGATGTGCTCATACCGCTGGGCGGATCGATGTATGCACTCCTGCCGTGGCTCGGCAGCTACGCCTTTCTCGCGTTGGAGCGATTTCTGCGGATCCGCTGTGCCGCGCGGCTTGGCCTGCGCGGGCTGGAATCCATGCGGCCGTATTTTATGCAGTTTACGATGAAGGCATCTCCTGCCGATTTTTTCCGCATTCTCGCGGAGGAGGCTGCGGCAGATTTTTCGTCGATGGAGCTCCTCTATCCGGATGAGGTGCCTGTGTTTGACAAATACGATGAGTATCTCCCCACGGAACTGGTGCGGCGCGGATTCGCGGAGGGCGTGCTGCATACGGCGGAGATGCGGGAAACCGTTCTCTCGTGGGGGGGAGCGTGTAGGTTTGTCAATCATATGTTACACGAGAGAGAAATAGAGAAAGAGCCTCACGAGGAGATTTCCATCCTAGGGGACGCATAGGAAAATTGTTATACTCTCTGTTTCTCCGTGCAAGCTGCACTTTGAAATCATCCTACGGTATGGTTCCCGAAACGGCGGTGCAGAGCGCACTCTTCTCAGCGGAGCTTTCTCTCGATGAGAACTGCCGTCCGATCAGCGGCATTCTCCCGATGGCGATTACGGCGCGGGAACACAACATCACAGAGTTCTACGTTGCGCCGTCCAATGCAGACGAGGCACTTCTGATTGACGGACTGAAGGTCTTTGCAGTAGAGAATCTGGCACAGCTTGTGCGTCATCTGACGGGCACGGAAACGCTCACGCCCGCCATGCCGCAACGCACAGTAAAACCACAGAACGCTGCCTTTACCGATGACTTTGTGGATGTGCAGGGACAGTATCAGGCGAAGCGTGCGCTTGAGATTGCAGCAGCAGGCGGGCACAATGTCCTCATGGTCGGCGTACCCGGTTCGGGCAAGACGATGCTGGCACGTCGGATGCCTTCGATCCTGCCGGAGCTGACGAAGGAAGAGGCTATCGAGATCACGAAGATTTACAGCATCTCGGGACTGCTGGGTAAAGATACAGGGCTTGTGACGACGCGTCCCTTCCGCAGTCCGCATCACACATCGTCCACGGTGGCGATGATCGGCGGCGGGAGCATCCCGCGCCCAGGTGAGATGACACTCGCGCATCACGGCGTGCTCTTTCTCGATGAGCTGCCGGAGTTCAGTAAAAAGACGCTTGAGGTGCTACGCGAGCCGATTGAGGATCGCCAGAGGCGTGCGTTTCGACGTGTTGGCAGAAGACAGCGAGGGAAAACTCTACGACTGCGAAGTTCAGCGGGCGAATGAGGGAGCAACTCCACGTCGAGCACGCTACAACAGCAGCATGATGGATTCACGGGAACTGGCAAAAGGAGCGGAGTTCTGTGAACTTCCAGAGACGTGGGTCATCTTCATCACGGAAAATGACATCTATGGGGCGGGCTGTCCACTCTATCATGTGGAGCGGATCGTTCAAGAACTTCAGCGACCGTTCGAGGATGGAGCGCATATCCTTTATGTCAACGGGTCGAACCGTGATGATACGCCGCTTGGACGGCTGATGCAGGATTTCTTTTGCGAGCGTCCGGAGCAGATGAATTATAAGGAGCTTGCTCAAAGAGCAGATTACTTCAAGGCAGAAGCAGAGGGGGTAAATGCCATGTGCGAACTGATGGAAAAATTTGGAGAGAAGAAAATGGAAGAGGGGCGTATGGAGGGCCTCCTTGAAGGAAAGCGTAGAATGCTTGATATGGCGCGTTCTTTGATCTCCTTGAATGTACCTCTTGAGGTGATTGAGAAGTCGAGCGGCTTGAAGCGTACAGAAATTCTTGCGTTGCAAGATGCATCTGCCGAATAGCATGGATGCAAGAAAAATGCCTCACAGAACCATTACAAACACAATATTATAATATTGCAACAGCCCAGCCGTGAACGTCCGGCTGGGCTGTATATCTTTGGGGAGAAATGCGTCACATACGCTTTTCCAAATCCTCCAACACAGCTGCATACGCTTTTAGTCTCTCGATGCTGCGCTCCTTGTCGGCACAGCTCTCTTGGAGTTTCTCATACTCCGTGTTCATATTGCGGAGAAGGTCACTGCCGAAGTCATCTCGGATGGTGTCAAGGTGCGATTTGAGACGCGGCACTTCCTCGGTGAAGCGTGCGCTGATGTTGTCGAACAGCTGGCTGATGGCGTGTCCAAGTGCGGCTTGCAGGGCACTGCGGTCGGAGGCATCGCGCACCTCGCCCGACCACTTGCCCGCGAGACTGCTCAGATAGCCGTCCACATTGATGTGAATGACGGGCAGCTCGATGTTGTTCAGAGAGCGTTCTGCGTCGAAGTAATCGAAAAGTCGAGCGGCTTGACCCGTGCGGAGATCCTGGCGTTGTAAGACGCATCTTTTTTGCCCGCACTTCGGCGGAAAATCTAGTGCAGAGCACCACTCTGCGTCCGGTTTTCCACCTCGTTCGGACGAAAAATCTACGCCAATCTGACGGATTTCATTTTATCAGCGTTTTGGAGGTGCAGTATGGCAATACCCAAAATCAAAAAGCAGGATATCATCGACGCCTTGACGTATATCGATGAGAATGGAGTCCCTTCCCATAATCAAAGCACAAAATATGAACTCGTGACAGATGATGGGAATCGGTATCCTCCGAAGTATGTGGTGGCCGTAGCTGACCATTTAGCAAATGGTACGGATATTTCAACGGAAGGTTTTCATGCTGTCGAGGCAAAAAACTATCTGGAAGGTCAGGAGTTCACCATAGAGACAAAGCAACAGGAGAAATTTGAACTGTCTGTTACTGCGGATGGAGTCGAGTCCACAGACGAGCGTTTCACAATGGATAATTTGAGTCTCGGCGATAACTATAAACCTCTTGACGTTTATTTCAAGAAAGCAAACGGCGAAGTGATACAACGCTCTTACAACAAGGGTGAAAGACGAAACTCCAATCAGACCATGCCTCGTATGGCTTTTCAGATATTTGAAAAACAGATATCCGGGATGTCGGTTGAGGACAAGGAGCACTTTCCTATCTGCAAATACAATCCCGACAGCGACATGATTTGTGGTATTTATTCCAGCGTGGGTGAGTTTAAGAAGCATCGTAATACAATAGAATATCTGACATACGGCTATGATAATGGCAGGCAATTTGTTATCTACTGTTGGAACATATTCACCACGATTATTTTCGTCCAGGAATGCCTAAAGCGTTTCGGCGAGCCGGGAGACCAGTTCATACTCACTTATCGGGAGAAGGACAAGAAGGAAACGGAGGCTGCGGAGACCGAGGCCGCCGCGCAGGAAGAACTCGTCCAGCAGTTCAAAGGATACAGAAATCCGTTCTCCTCCATGCTGATCGCATCGAAGAACTTGATCTTCAGAGGCGCACCTGGAACTGGCAAATCGTATCTTGCCAAGGAAATTGCTACAGACATAATCAGCAACGGTTATTTTGCTGATTACACCTTGCTTACTGATGAGCAGAAGAAACAGGTGGAGTTCGTGCAGTTCCATCCGAGCTATGACTACTCTGATTTTGTCGAGGGACTGCGGCCGACGGTAAATGACGACGGTACTATGGGCTTTGAATTGCAGGACGGCATTTTCAAGAAGTTTGTTGCCCGCGCAAGGAAGAATTATGAAGATTCGCAAAAGACAAAGGAAACGATAGAAAAGGAAATCTCTGTGCAGGAATCCATGACGGAGTTCTTCTCTAGCATTGAACTTGGAGTAGATACCTTTAAGACAATCAACGGTAATGAGTTTACCATTACCTCCGTGGATGATAAACACATCACTATCTCTATTCCCGGAAACGCTACCGTCAACAGGCTCAGACTGAACTTGGATGAGGTCAGAAAGATGCTGGAGTCCGGGCAGAAGTTCGATAAGATAAAAGACATTACGACCTTCTTTGGAAAATCGTTTGGTACACAGGCATATTCCTATGACTTCGCAATCTATAAGGCGATTCGGGCAAAGAAAAGTGCCGCTTCTAAAGTAAAGGCAAAGCAGGAAGAATTGAAGAAGTACATCTTCATCATTGATGAGATTAACCGTGGTGAGATTTCAAAGATATTCGGGGAACTGTTCTTTGCAATAGACCCTGGCTATCGCGGCAGAGCTGGTGAAATCTCCACGCAGTATTCCAATCTGCATTTCAATCCGGACGAGAAGTTCTATATCCCAGAGAATGTCTATATCATTGGTACCATGAACGACATCGACCGTTCCGTGGACAGCTTTGATTTTGCCATGCGCAGACGTTTCCGCTTCGTGGAAATCCGGGCAGATGAGTGTCTTGAAATGCTGGCATCTCTTGAGAATGAGGAGCTTGAAACGGAAGCCATTAGAAGGATGGCTGCGCTCAATAAGGAAATTGCAAGTGTCGAAGACTTGAACGAGAATTACCAGATTGGTGCATCGTATTTCTTAAAGCTGAAGACTCTCAATTTTGACCAGCTGTGGACGGATTATCTGCAGCCGCTTCTGCAGGAATACATACAGGGAATGTACGATGAGGAAGGAATTATGAACAGGTTTGCGAAAGCCTATGGCTATCAAAAGCCTGTTGAAGGTGATGTGAATGAAGTTACTCAAGATCAAGGATAATTCACAACGAAAAAAAGATGCCTTTTCCAATATCGGTACACTCACAGGCAAGATTGCAGACAAGACATTGGGGCAGCTTGAGCGTGAAGGCGTATTCGTATTTCCTGAAATCGTAAAAGATGCCGAGGACATAACGCGGGATCAGATGATAATCCAGAGCGTTAACAGCACATATCGCTCCGGCAATGTAATGGGGTTTCTTGGATGTGGCGATGAACGGCTCATTATTGAGTCACGCTTTGGCGGAGAGAATGAGGATTTCTTCTTTCAGTATCTCCTTGATCGCGCTCTTGATTTTCCGAATATTGTGGATATGAAATCTGATGCCAATCAGGATAACCGGCTCTTTAACTTCCTGCTGTTTCTGTTCCCGTATTATCTCAAAACGGCAATGCGAAAAGGTCTGTTCAAGAGGTATATATGGCACAGATACAATGATGGAAATGTCAAGGGAGCCATTGATATCGCAAGGCACATCGAGAAGAACACGCCTTTTACCGGGAGCGTAGCATACAGTCAGCGCGAGTTCTCTTACGATAACAACTTGATGGAACTGGTGCGCCATACCATAGAATTTATCAAAAGGAAGCCCTACGGGAATCATCTGCTTATAAAGGTTAAGGACGAGGTAAAACTCGTCATTGATGCGACACCGCGTTATGAGCCATACGACAGGCAACGAAGGCAAATTGCAAGTTTAATTGTCGCAAGTTCTCGTTAAACTTTTAGCAAATTATA
>CAUTTS010000032.1:0-24269 GCA_963541465.1 uncultured Selenomonas sp. | reverse complement strand
TGTTTTTTTGCAACAAAATTGAGGCTGCTGCACGAGCGTTTCGTGCAACAGCCCCATTTATTTTGCACAAAATTTGAGGCTGCTACACGTTGGTTTCGTGCAACAGCCCCTTCTGTGTTTTTTGCACAAAATTGAGGCTGCTGCACGTTGGTTTCGTGCAACAGCCCCCCCTACCATTGGGTTTACACCTTGAACTTGTCCGTCTCCGTCTGCAGATCGTTTGCCATATTGGCAAGGCTGCGGCTCGAGGAAGCGATCTCTTCCATGCCGGCCGCCTGTTCCTCCGTCGCGGCGGATACGTTCTGCGACTCGCTGCCGATGCCCTTGGCGGAGGTATCCACCTCGCTCATTCCGTTGACGATTGTGCTCATATCCTCACGCAGCTGGAGCACACGCTCGCTGACCGCGAGCGATGCCTTCTTGACATCCCCGATCATCGAGAGAATCTCAGAGAAGCTCTCGCCCGTCGCGGTGACGTTCTCCTTCCCCTTCTCCGCCTCACGACGCCCTTCTTCCATCGAGGCAACCGCCTGATTCGTCTCCTCCTGAATGCTTTGGATCAGAGCAGATATCTTCTGCGACGCATTCTGTGACTCCTCGGCGAGCTTGCGCACCTCCTCAGCGACAACAGCGAAACCACGTCCATGCTCGCCGGCACGTGCCGCCTCGATCGCCGCATTGAGCGCGAGCAGATTCGTCTGCCCCGAGATATTCGAGATGATCTCGACGATGTTGCCGATCTCCTTCGAGCGCTCGCCGAGCTTTCCAACGATCTCGCCTGTCTGTTGAACCGTCTGAGCGATCGAATTCATCTGCTCGACCGTCGACTGGACGAAAGAATTCCCCTCAGTCGCCTTCTGCGCCGTCGCCTGCGTCTGCTCACGGGCATGACGCTGATTCGCAATGACCTCCTCAAGGCCGTGCTGGAAGTCATCAATGGTCGCGCTGCTCTTCGTGACAATCGACATCTGCTTCTCTGCCGCCTCAGCAACCTCTGTAATGGACTGTGCCACATTCTGGGTCACCTGTGCCGACTGGTTCGCATTCGCCGTCAGTTCCTCGGATGAGCCTGCCACATCCGTCGCCGTCGCCTTGATTTTACGGATCATCTTCTGCATGCTCTCGACCATTGTATTGAACTGATGGGCGATATGGGCGAACTCATCGTCGCCGTCGAGCATGATCTTCGAGCGCAAATCGCCCGCTGCGATATGACGCGCGCCCTCAAGAATCGTATCCACGGAGTTCTTGATGCTGCGCAGGAGCAAAACGAGTGTGATAACGGAGAGAACGACAACTATGATGAGCGAAATGAGCGTCGTCGCCTTAACGCCGGAGAAAACATCCTCACTGTGCGCCATCTCCGCACGCGCGAGACGCACGCTGTCCGCCTTGTCCTCCTCAAGGATGTCAGACATACGCTTGTAGACATCCGACTGGTCCGTGAGTGCGAGCGTGACTGCGCCCTCATGATCGCCCGCATCCATCAGCGTCGTTGCACGCTGACGCACGTCCGCATACGCCTTACGTTCCTCTTTCAGCTTATTGAGGCGCGCCAGCTTCTGCGAGCGATCCGACTCGTTAGAGAACGGAGCCTCCTGAATCGCCTGCTCATACTCCTCGTATGCCTTGTTCAGTTTCGGTGTAAGCTGGGACATAAGCCCCTCTGCCTGAGATCGCTCCGACGGATCCGACGCCATGATACGCATCAGCTCATACTCACGCCCGTCCGCCGAAAGTGCCTGCACCTGGCTGCCCACATTAAGAACATGTGCCCACTTGAACACGCTGACCGTGTTATCATTCAGCGTACTGCCCGAATGGTTCGCATAGAATCCATAGGCGCCAAACATGACCACTAGGAATCCGACGCTCAGCACAATTTTCTTTGCCACTGACATTTCCTAATTCCCCCCAAAATTCCCGCATAGAGACAAGAAACATGCTACACCGACGATGTCCATCTGCACAGCATGTCACTCATTTCTCTATGAGAAATCAAGACGTTTCCCTCAGGTATTTTTCATTATAGCACTATCATTAGAAAATTACCATATAGCGGGATATTTTTTTCTATGGTATACTAAGACACATCATTCGAATCAATAGATAAGAGGACAGACAACTATGGCAAAAATGTTAAAAAAACTGCAAAGCAAGACAGTCCCGCCGAAGGAAGAACGGCAGCAGCGCCCGCCGGGCAAGGACTACGTGCTCCTCATCCTGATGGCGATGTCCGTGATTCTCGTCATCGCGGCATGGGATACCCTCGACACGCTGACGATCACCATGTACATTCTGCTGACGCTCTCGCTCGGACTGACGTATACGCGCCGCCATGCAGCAGATCGCCTCACAGAGACACAGATGATGCTCGTCACGCGCGGCAGCATGGTCACCATCGGCATTGCAGGTGCACTGTTCCTGCTCGATGCCTACTATCGCTACATCGCATAGTGACGTACAAAAGCCTCGACCCGCATTGGGCCGGGGCTTTTTCTATTCATCTGCCGCATCCCGTTCGCTTCGCGCACGAAATTGTCCCGGTGTGCAGTTCATGTATTTTTTGAAAACGAGTGTAAAATACTTATAGTCCTGAAACCCGACGCGTGCACCGATCTCATAGATTCTCCCATCTCCTGCGTGGAGATATTCCGCCGCTCGCAGAATGCGGTAGCGGTTGAGGAAATCGTTAAAGGTGTACTTCGTATCCTGTTTGAAACACTTCTGCAGATATGCCTCGGACACACCGTACTCGACGGAAATATCCCGCAGCGACAGTCGCTCTGCGTAGTCCGCGCGAATGCGGCGCAGGAGTTTTCCCGTATATTTGCCGACCGGTGCCCCCGCCGATGGAAAAATCTCCACTGGTGCAGATGTGGCATATTCCTGCGCCAGACGCCGTGTCTCTGCCCTCCTTCGCAGGCGTTCCTTCACACGTACAAGGCTCTCGTGAAGCGCATCGAAATCCACGGGCTTCAGCAGGTATTCCGCGACATCGAGAGAGATTGCGCGTTTGGCGTAGCTGAATTCATCGTACCCCGAGAGAATGATCGCCTCATAGCCGCGTTCTCGGCTCTGTTCGAGCATCCCAAGCCCGTCGAGGTACGGCATTTTCACATCAGTGATAACAATATCCGGACGAAGTGTATCGATTTTTTCTAGCCCGTCTATGCCGTCCATCGCCTCTCCAACCACCACACAGTCCTCCTTCAGCCAATCCACAGCATAGAGGAGTCCGCGACGAATGATGTCTTCATCCTCAACGAGCAAAACTTTATCCATGTTCTTCCCCCTGCTGTAGAGGCATCCGCAGGATGACCTTCAGCCCGTTTCTATACTCCGCAATCGTCACGCCATAGGCACCGCCGTAGAGCAGGCGGAGCACCCGATGCACATTGTAGAGGCCGATGTGTTCTGGCTCGGCCGACGCCGACGCGAGCATAGCGCATATCTCTGTATACTTTGTCGAGGACATGCCTGGACCATCATCTATCACGCACAGCAGCAGATCTCCCTGATCCGCGCGGCACTCGACACGCAGGCGCAGTTCACGCGTCTGCTCCAGGCCATGGACAATGCTGTTTTCGACAATCGGCTGAAGGAGCAGCTTTGGCACATGACAGCTGCGCAGCTGCTCAGGAAGCACAATGTCGTAGGTCAGCCGATCTCCGTAGCGCATCTTCTGGAGGGTCAAATAATCCTCCACATAGCGGATGTCCACGGCAAGCTCTGCCGTGTCCCCACTCGCACGAATTCCGTAGCGCATCAGGCGGGCAAAGGCGACAACCATCTCTGAGGCACGCTTTGGATCGATGAGGATCTCATAGCGCAGTGCCTCCATTACATTAAACACAAAATGTGGATTGAACTGTCCCTTAAGCTGCCGCACCTCCATACGGCGCTTGCGCTCGGCAAGCTCTGCATTGCGTGCGAGCAGACGTCGAATGCGCGCGAGCATCGCATTATAGTCTGCATAGAGGACGTCAAACTCATAGAAGCTCTGCGGCAGATCCTGCGGTCCCATATCGCCGTCCCGGCATGCACGCACTGCACGCAGAAGCTCGTTGACAGAGCGCAGGCTGCGCTCCGTCACTCTGCGTGTGAGCATCGGCATGGAGAGAAGAAGCAATACACTGAGCGTAACCAGAAAGACGGCTCCAGTCGCAGCAAGCTGCTGCTGCCGCAAGAGCGAGGTCATCGCGACAACGCGTACACGACCCTGTGCACAGGACTGCACAGCGGCATAGGCAGGCTGCCCATCTATTTCTGTCCTGCCGCTCTCCTCCACCGATGCCGTAAACTTTCCAAGTGTCTTTTCTGTCAGGCGATCCGTTGCGAAGATCACATGGTCAAAGGGATCCATCAGGACGACCTGGTCAGCATCGCCACGTATGGCGAGTGCACGGAACGCCTCAGTTCGCAGGGCAAAGACGAGATAGCCTGCCGCACCGTCGTCATCACGGAGCACAACAGCAGAAAAAGCATACACTGCCCCCTGATCATAGGCAAGCGGTATAAGTACCGTGCTACTCACCGCGGCATCCGGCATCCGGTTCAGACGTAACAGTTCCCTGCGGATACCGTCATGACGGGAAAAGCTATCACTGTTTACCGCGTAGAGATTCGACGCGCATACTGTCCCATCCTCCCGCAACAAGGCAAAATCGGCGCGTAAAGGGCCTGCAAACGAGAATGCATAGAGACGGCGGTATGCCTCCGTAACCGTCTGCCCATCCAGCGCACCGCGTACATCCCCCGCGCGAGCAAGTCTCTGCACCCCCTCATCATAACGCTGCCACTCAGCATCCGCCACTGCTGCGATCGCCGCGCATTCCTGCTCCGTCTCACGAACGACATAGACTTCATAGTAAAAAACGACAAACACAGCATAGCTGACGAGCATCAGTGCAATAAAGGCAAGGATGGAACACATGAAAAGGCGGCGGATATACGCATGAAACCGAACCGACTGTACCACGTATCCTCCCACCTTCTCTTCCAATATAATGAGTCTTTCCGAAATATTATAAAACGAGAGTGCTGCAAATGCAACGCTCTCGTTTTCAAGCGTATCACCGGCGTCTGCCCGACACGATTAGAAAGAGTGGATCAAATACTGATATCGCGCCGCCCTGTTACTTTGTAGAAGAGCAACAGGGAGAGGATGGACGTAACCGTAAGGATGGTCGCATAGGCGGAGGCATTTCCATAATTGCCGCGTATGACCTCCGTATAGATCGAGACAGTCAATGTTTGATTGGCGTTGGTGTAGAGGATGATCGACGAGCTCAGCTCGCTGATGATCGTCACCCAACTCATGATCGCGCCCGCGCAGACCCCCGGCAGCATCATCGGCACGGTGACGCGTGTGAACGTTGTCATCTCGGATGCACCGAGCGAGATTGCCGCCTCCTCGATGCTGGGACTGATCTGCCCGAGCGCCGCTGCGCTCGAGCGCACCGTATACGGCATGCGCCGCACGCTGAATGCGATGATCATGATGAGCATTGTCCCGCTGATGACAATCGGCGGACTGTTGAACGCGAAGAGGAAGGCAATGCCGAGTACCGAGCCCGGGATGATAAAGGGAAACATCGTAATCGTATCGAGCACGTTGTTGACCGCATTTCTCTTACGCATGCTCAGATAGGCGACGAGAACACCGATCACGACTACGACAACAATGCTGAGTATCCCAAGCAAATAGGTGTTCAGCACCGCATCGTTATCCTTCGCAAAGAGCGTCGCCTCATAGCTCTGCAGCGCATAGCCGCCCGTAAAGACCTGCCCACCGTTACTACGGAGGAATGACGTATAGATCACGACAACCTGCGGCAGGATCGCAAGCCCTGTCACAAGATAGGCAAAGCCATGGGCGACGATATTGCGCAACCCCGCCGCACGCTCTGCACTCATCGGCTTGAGTGCAGTCATCGCATAGGTGCTCCGCCGTGCCAGTACCCGCTGAGCGAAGAACATGGCAAGGGTCAGTACGATCATGATGACGCAGATTGCTGCGGCAAATCCATCGTCGCCGCCGACCTCTCCCATGAACTGCGTATAGACGAGGACAGGCATCGTCTTGTAGCCCTCGCCGATCAGCATGGGCGTACCAAAGTCGGCAAAGACGCGCATAAAGACGAGCAGTGAGCTCGCGAGAAGTGTTGGCATCACGAGCGGCACGATAATGCGGCGAATACGCCCGATGCGCCCGCAGCCAAGGCTCTCCGCCGCCTCGTTCAACGAGTTGTCCATATTCTTCAGCGCACCCGAGACATAGATATAGACGAGAGGGAAGGACTGTAACGTAAAGACGAGCAGGATCCCCGCAAAGCCATACACACCATCAAAGGAGAGACCGAAGGTACTGTTCACCAGCTGCGTTATGACACCATTACGCCCAAGTAGCTGAATCCATGCGTATGCGCCGATGAACGGCGGAGAAAGATAGGAAATGACGATGAGAATGTTGAGAAAGCTACTCCCACGTATTTTCACACTGCGCATCAGATACGCCATAGGCAGACCGAGTGCCGCCGAGAGCAGTGTCGCGCAGACCGTGACGCAGAGGCTATTCACCATCGTCTCCCAATAGAATCGCTTGGTGAAGAACCGTGCAAAGTAGTCCCATGTCACCCCGCCGGAGAATGGATCGACGAAGCTCTTATAGAGGACAAGCACAAGCGGATAGAGGACAAAGATGCCAAATGCTGCGAGGATGAGAATACCGAGGCTCTCCCATACCGATAGACCTGTTCCCGCGCCGCCCTTCATGACAGATCACCTTCGATCAACGTCGTCTCCGCATCAGCGCGAAAAACATTGATGCGCTCCGCCTTGACGCACAGTGTAACGCGTGTGCCGTCGGTGAGCAAGGCACCGTCTTCCTGACCGCGGATCGCCTCGACTGCCTGTCCCTGCGCTGTTTCGAGGAAATAGTGTGTCGTCAGTCCAAGGAATACACTGCTCTTTACAACAGCGGGAATACCGTCCCCCTCGCCCTCCGTTATGATAAATTCCTCAGGACGAACAGAGACAACCACCGCTTGTCCGTCAAACGCCTCAGCAGCAAGATTCTGCATTGGCACGCGGTAGTCTGGCAGGAGCTCAACCGACTTGCGGTCAGCCTCTGAGCGCACAACCCCGTCAAAGAGATTCGAGAGCCCGATAAAGGTCGAGACAAAGACATCGGCTGGACGGCGGTAGATCTGCTGTGGGCTGCCGATCTGGCGGACAACACCGCCCTCCATGACCGCGATACGGTCGGAGACGGCAAGCGCTTCCTCCTGATCGTGTGTAACATAAACGGTCGTTATGTCGATCTGTCGCTGGATCTGCTTGATCGCATTGCGCATCTCCACACGCAGCTTCGCATCGAGATTGGAGAGCGGCTCATCCATGAGCAGAACCTCCGGTGCGATGACAATAGCACGTGCGAGCGCGACACGCTGCTGCTGCCCCCCTGAGAGCGCCGTCGGCATACGGTCACGCAGTGCATCGATCTTCACCACGCGTAGAATCTCGTCGACGCGGCGGTCAATCTCCTCTGCGCTGACACCGCGCATCTTCAAACCGAACGCAACATTGTCGCGCACTGACATGTGCGGGAAGATGGCATAGTTCTGAAATACCATCCCCATGTTGCGCCGATTCGGCGGGACATCATTGATACGACGGTCGCCGATCCGTATCTCACCGCCCTCAATCGAATTGAAGCCGATAATCATGCGGAGCAGCGTTGTCTTTCCGCAGCCTGATGGTCCGAGCAGTGTAAAGAACTCACCCGGTCGAACATCAAGAGACAGCCCGTCGATGACCGTGTGATCGCCATATTTTTTTACAACATTGTCAATATGAATGGATACACTCACCGTATCCCCCCCTTTTTGAAAAAGCGAAATGCATACGCCTTGCGGCGGCAGCAATTCGCTCCTATCAGGCTATCTGCTACTGTTTGAAATTCTCGAGATGCTTATTCCACATTGCAACGATCTCATTCTTATGTTGTGCTACCCATCCCTCGTCGTAGTTCGGGAAGAGTGCAATGTCCTTCATCGGGGTCATATAGGATGCGAGCGGCACATCCTTGCGCAGGGGGCGCACCGTCAGCTCCTTACCGGCTGCTTCCTGAATTTTCTGCGAGAGCATATAGTCAACGAACTTCTTCGCATTCTCCGGATGCTTACAGTCCTTGATGATCTGTACTGACTCACCGGGGAAGATCGCACCTTCCTTGGGGAAGACCACACGCACAGGCGCACCATTTTTCACATAAGTTGCCGCAGGATCCTCCCACGTGAGACCAACCGTATACTCACCGTCCGCCACACCCTTGTGGACGCCACCAGAGCTGTTCAGTATCTTACCGTCGAGATTTGCGATGAACTGATCGACGTATGCCCATGCTGTATCCGACATGGGGTCGCCGTTCGTCCCCTTGGCATAGAGCATGGCGATCAGTGACTGCAATGCCGAATTTGATGCTGCTGGATCACCGAAGGCAATCTTCCCCTTCAAGGCAGGATTGAGAAGATCCTCAAAGCTGTCGATCTTCATATCCCCCGCCAGATTCTTATTAACGATCATGACGGTCGGGTCGGCAAAGGCGGGAGAGAAGTATCCCGTCTTATTGCGAAACGCCTCCATCATATTCGCATCCTCGGGGGAAACATACTCCATAAAGAGATCTTTCTGCGACTCGAGCGTCATCTGATCCGACGCCCAGAGAATATCCCCCTGTGGGTTCCCCTTCTCCGAGGCCACGCGCTTGAGGAGCGGTCCCGTCCCTGCAACAATGACATTGACCTTGATGCCCGTATCCTTTTCAAAATTCGGGATGACGAGATTGTTTAGGCTCTCACTGCGTGCCGTATAGACCGTGAGCACCTTCTCCTCCTCGCCGCCTGCCGCCTTCTTGTCCGTGCCGCCACCACAGCCTGCAAGCATCGTTCCTGCGACCGCAGCTACCGCCAAGACGGACAGCCACTTCTTCATCCGTTTCATTCTTCTTCCTCCTTACAGCAGTAAAATTCTGTTAATTGTGATTTTATCACATTCTACAAATTTGTATATCCACAAAACAAAAGTACTGTCCAAAATACGAAACAAAAAACCAACCTGTATAAATAGAAACCAACAGGTTGGTTGTTTTTTACAAGCTGAAATTCTCGCCGAGATAGAATTTACGTGCAATGGGGCTCTCAGCAATGGTCTTGCTGTCGCCTTCGAGGAGGAGCTTGCCCTCGCTGAGGAGGTAGACACGGTCGACGATGTGGAGTGTCTCACGGACGTTGTGGTCGGTGATGAGGATCCCCATGCCGCGCTGGCGCAGGTACTCGATGATCTCCTGAATATCTGCAACAGCAAGCGGATCGACGCCCGCAAACGGCTCGTCGAGCAGAATGAACTGCGGTTCGAGCGCAAGGCAGCGTGCGATCTCGACGCGCCGCCGTTCGCCGCCCGAGAGCTCCGTCCCGCGGCGGTTGCGAACGTGCCCGATGTGGAACTCCTCGAGGAGGGCATCCAGCTTGTGTTTCTGCTCCGCTGCCGAGAGCTTTGTCGTCTCCAAGATAGCGGCGATGTTCTCCGTGACGGTGAGCTTACGGAAAATGGACGGCTCCTGCGTGAGGTAGCTGATGCCGAGCTCGGCACGGCGATACATGGGATAGTCCGTGATGCAGATGTCGGAGAGATAGACATCCCCGTGCGTCGGCTTCTCCAGACCGACGATCATGTAGAACGTCGTCGTCTTTCCGGCGCCATTCGGTCCGAGGAGCCCGACGATCTCACCCTTGTCGATGCGCACAGAGATGCGGTCGACCACGGTACGGCTGCCGAACTTCTTGATGAGACTGCGGGATTCAAGATGCATTGCTCTCGCTCCTCACTGTGTCACAGCGGTGCCGTCGTCGGCAAGATAGACGGTCATGTGATTGCTGCGCGCGGTATTGTTGCCCTGATATACCCACGCATTTCCATCCAGCTCGACGTAGGGTCTTGGGTCATTGCCATAGTAGTCCATACGGTCACCGCCGCCCTCAAGATCACGCGCGGGGCTCGTGACGTGTGCGTTTCCGATCCCCGTAAAGCGGCTCTGCTTCAGCCATCCCTCAAGATGATCCGCTGAGAGCGTGCCGTCGGGGCTCGTGATCGTCCCGCCCGAGGAGGCGATAATGTGGTCATCCTGCGCGGGATAATAGTCCACCAGCGGTCCTGTAAAGGTGCGGCCTGCCTTTGCCATGTGGACGCTGCCGCTCGCCTGCCAATGCTCCTGCCCTGCGGCAAGGAGGCGGTCGCAGGAGAGGTTCATGTCGTCACGCTGCGCGCGAACATTCCCCTCAATGGTGCCCTCCTGCGTCTTTGTGTTGTACGTGGCACGTGCACCCTCGATTTTCCCCGTTCCCTGATCCACGTGTACGCCGCCCTCGGCGGTGACAACGCCCGTTCGCGTATCGTAGGTCAGACGATCCGCCGTGAGATTCGTCGGATCTTCGTTCTGCGGTGCCGCCAGTCCTGCCGTACAGACTGCTCCTGCCGCAAGCAGGAGCAGTACACCGCGGCAAATATTCCTCTTCGTCATTTTACGTCCCTCCCCTTAAAAATATGCGCATTCCCCTCGATGGCAAATTTCTCAAATTCATCCGCACTCGTAATACGATCCCCGCTCGCGCGCAGATCATCACGTGTGAGGACGGCGCTTCCCTCCGCCGCCAGCTCTTTTTTCGCGGCGGTCCAGTGCAGGGCATTCGCGCGCAGGGTGACCCCATTGCTGCTCTCGGCATAGATGCCGCCTGTGAGAACAACATCATGCGTTTTGCTGTCCATGTGCCCCATATCGGCTTTCAGCGAGAGTGTATTCCCATCCTCGCTGTAGAACGTTCCCTCGATCCCCTTCATGGTCGTGTCCTGCGTATCGATATCCACACTCATATTCTGCGCCGTAAGGGTCCAGACCGTGCGCCCATCCTGCTCCTCATGAAGCGTGTTGTCCTCATAGGACATGACGCGCGGTCCCTGCTGCGCATCCGTTTGTTCGGGCGGCTTCGGCACGGAGAACACAGCCCAAAGGACAAGTCCGAGGAAGGCTGCCGCCAGAACGCCGCCGATGATTTTATTCCGTGTCATCCGACCTTCTCCTCCTGCCCTGCCGACACATGATGTTTTCCTACCTTCTGCTCCTCCGGAGACGTGTTCCACCGCTTTTGAAACCAGATCCACTGCGTCGGATTCTCGCGGATGATCCGCTCGACGATGGCGGTCATCTGCACGGTAAACTCATGGAGATCGCGGTCACTGTCGCCCGTATTCGGGCAGCGCATGATCTCCCCAACAATGACTTTATGCTTTCCGTTCGGCTGCCGCAGGATGAATGCAGGGACGACGGGGGATCGGAACTTGCGGGAAAAGACCGCCGGTCCGAGCGGGGTCGATGCCGTGCGTCCGAGAAACTCGATGAACGCACCGCCGGGGCCGCCGTCCTGGTCGGCAAGAAAGCCGAGCAGTTTGCCGCGCTTCAACGCACGCGCCGCCGCGATCAGCTCACTCGTTCCGCGCGAGAAAATCTCCACGTGAATCGTTGCACGCAGATCGTCGAGCACACGTGTATACTGGATGTTCGGCTGTGGCTTGGCAATCGCACTGACGGGCATCCCATTCAGCGTAAATGCCGCCGAGAGCCATTCCCAGCAACCGATATGCCCCGTGAGGACGACGACACCATGTCCCTCGGCGAGTGCCGCCTGCATACGCTCAAGATGGTCGATCTCGATGTAATCTCTGAAATTGCGCTCGTTCAGCATGGGCATCGCAAGAATGTCGAGAAAGTTGCGTGCCATATTGATAAAGGAGGCACGCACGAGCTTCTTCGCCGCCGCCTCGTCGATACCGAGCGCGGGCATCATGTGTGCGACGGCCCGCCGTCGCATCTTGGCGATGATGAGGTAGTAGAGGTTACCGAGCACCCAGCCGAGTGCCAGCAGAATGGGACGCGGCGTGTGGCAGGCAGCGCGGCTCATAAACATCAGCGTGCGATAGAGCATGACCACACCTCCTCTTTCTACTGTGCTAGTCCGTCAACATCCTCATAAAAACCTGCGAGAACACGATCCCACAGCCCCTGCGTCTTCAGAATGATCTCATAGACTTCGCGCACTGCGCCGCGTCCACCAGGCTGCGCAGCGATGATCTGCGCGATCTCCTTGACTTCGGGAACGGCATCCCCGACGGCACAGGGCAGACCGACCTGGCGCAGGATCGGCAGATCGACGAGATCATCTCCGACATAGGCAAACGCCTCATCGGAGAGCCCTGTCTGAGCCTTGATATCCGCATACGCCTCGCGCTTATCAAGGCGTCCCTGATAAACGAGGTCGATGTGCAGTTCTTTCGCACGATTTGCAACGATGGGCGAGGCTCGCCCCGTAATGATCGCCGTGTTCAGCCCCACCTTGCGGGCACGCGTAATCGCAAGCCCATCACGCGCAAAGAACGGCTTAAAGAACTCGCTGCCGTCTGGTGCGACGTAGATGCCTCCATCCGTCAGCACACCGTCCACATCAAGAATCACGCATTTTATCTTCTTTGCACGTGCAATAGCGTCTTCGCGTATCGGCATCAGACCACCCCCTGCCGCAGCAGATCCGTCAGATGAACGATCCCCACGGGAACGCCCGCATCGTCAATGACAGGCAGCACCGTGACGGGACGCGGCTGATGTTTCTCCATGACGGAGAGCGCTGCCGCCGCCATCTTGTCCGGTGTAATCGTGAGCGGCGTGGCGAACATGATGCTCTCCACGTCCTTGTCGAGGAACGTGTAGTCCTTTGCGAGCGCACGGCGGATGATGCCGTCCGTGACAAGCCCGATGAATTTCCCGTCCGCATCCACGACGGAGACCGCGCCGAGCCCCTTGTCCGTCATGACAAACAGCGCATCCTTTGCCGTCGTATGATACGGCACGACGGGATTCTCATCGCCCGTATGCATGACGTTCGCCACGGTGAGCAGGAGTTTGCGCCCGAGCGCACCGCCCGGATGAAAGAGCGCATAGTCCTCCTTCTTGAAGTCCCGTGCTGCCATGAGTGCCATGGCGAGTGCATCCCCCATCGCAAGCGTCGCCGTCGTCGATGCCGTCGGTGCGAGCCCCAAAGGGCACGCCTCACGTTCGACACCGATGTCAATGTAAAAGTCCGCACTGCGGCCGAGCTGGGATTTTCGCCGCCCACTCATGGCGACGATGCGCGCGCCGATGCGATGTATGATCGATAGGATGTTGACAACTTCGTTCGACTCACCGCTGTTCGAGATGGCGATCACGATGTCGTCCGCCGTCACCATGCCGAGATCCCCGTGGAACGCCTCCGCCGGATGCATGAAGAAGGCGGGCGTTCCCGTACTCGCAAGTGTCGCCGCGATCTTTCGTCCGACGTGACCGGATTTTCCCATGCCTGTCACGACGACGCGCCCCTTGCAGGCAAGGATCGCCTCTGCTGCCGCCTCAAAGTCATCATCAACGCGATCGGTGAGACGCGCGACTGCGTCTGCCTCCAGTTTCAGCGTCTCAACCGCCTTCTGTCGGATGGTACTCTCTTGCATAGTGTTCTCCTAGTTCAGCTTTTTACGCACGACCTCATAGATGGCGAGAGCATCCTTCAGCAGCTCTTCGAGTTTGTCCAGATAGACCATGTTCGCCCCATCCGAAAGTGCCTCGGCGGGATTGTCATGCACCTCGAGGAAGAGTCCGTCGACCCCTGCGCCAACAGCGGCGCGCACGAGATACTCCACGAACTCACGCTGCCCCGAGGAGCTCGTCCCCGCACCGCCCGGCAGCTGTACGCTATGCGTTCCGTCAAAGATCACGGGGTAACCGAAGCTGCGCATGATGGGCAGCGCACGCATATCGACGACGAGGTTGTTGTAGCCGAAACTCGCCCCGCGCTCCGTCAGCAGGATGCGCTCGCTGCCGCTCTCATGGATCTTGTCCACGACGTTGCGCATATCGTTCGGCGCGAGGAACTGCCCCTTCTTCACGTTGACGACCGCTCCGGTCTGTGCCGCTGCGTGCAGCAGATCGGTCTGGCGCGAGAGAAAGGCGGGGATCTGTAGGATGTCCACGACCTTCGCCGCCGGCTTCGCCTGACACGACTCATGAATATCGGTCACCACGGGAACTCCGAGCGCCTTCTTGATCTGCCCCAGCATCTTGAGCCCGTCCGTCAGCCCCGGCCCGCGAAAGCTGTGATACGCAGAGCGATTTGCCTTGTCAAAGGAGGCCTTGAACACGTAGGGGATGCCGAGCCGATCCGTGATCTCTTTGATGCCACGTCCGATCATGAGCGAGCGTTCCAGCCCCTCCAGGACGCATGGCCCCGCGAGAAGGACGAGCGGCTCGCCGCCGCCGATCTCAAAATTCGCCAGCTTCACTTTGTTCATGTTCATAGCTCCTTTCAACTGCTGTGTGCACCGCCATACGGTCGTGCTGCATCTGCATGTTACCAGAGTTTCCTGGGGAATCACTGATAAAATGAGGTCTGCCAGATTGGCGTAGATTTTTTCGTCCGAACGAGGTGGAAAACCGGACGCAGAGTGGTGCTCTGTGGAGGATTTTCCGCCGAAGTGCGGGCAAAAAAGATGCGTCAAGATGGTTGTACCGAATTTATCAGTGCTTCCCTAGAATTTATATTATAAATCCTTCTCATCCTGCGGTCAATCAAGCCCGCGCCGCTGATACTCTGCATTGACCGCCGCCAGATCCTCCTCGGTATCGACACCGATAAATACA
Source organism: uncultured Selenomonas sp. (assembly GCA_963541465.1). Lineage (GTDB taxonomy): Bacteria > Bacillota > Negativicutes > Selenomonadales > Selenomonadaceae > Centipeda. The sequence continues at coordinate 9,487 of CAUTTS010000032.1, read as the reverse complement.
GCGTCCGTCTCCACGACACGGATGCGGTACCCGTTCTCGAGCGCACGCAGCTGCTCCAGAGACTCCGAGCACTCCAGCTCCGTCTGCGCCATCTTCGCGTAGGCGAGCAGAAAGTCCCTGCGGTAGGCATAGATGCCGATGTGCTTATAGACCTTTGCGCCCGCATTGCGTGCGTAGGGAATGCGCGCACGGGAGAAGTAGAGGGCGTTTCCCATACGGTCGCTGACGACCTTGACGTTGTTCGGATTCTCCATCTCCGCCGCATCCGTGATCTCCGTTTTCGCCGTCGCCATCATGAGCGCTGCGTCGTGCTCAAACGGAGCGACAAGGGCGTCGATGACGGCGGGGTCGATCAGCGGCTCATCGCCCTGCACATTGATGATGAGGTCGCAGTCCGGCCGCTGTGCGGCAACCTCGGCGAGGCGATCCGTCCCCGTCGCATGGTCGGCACGCGTCATGACGGCGTGTCCGCCGTGCTCCTCGACGGCCGCCCGAATGCGTTCGTCATCCGTCGCCACAACGACCTCGTGGACGCGCTGCGCTCCTGTTGCCCGCTCATAGACGCGGACGATCATCGGCTTCCCCGCGATATCGCGCAGGGGCTTCCCGGGCAGGCGTGTCGACGCATACCGCGCAGGGATAATGCAGAGAACCTTCATGCGATCACCTCTATGTCATTTATCACTGAAATTTTGTGGTCGTACACAGCTTCATCACACCGTATGCTGCGCTCCAATCTTTGCTGCCAGCTGCTCCTTGAGCGTCTCGAAGAAGATCTCCTGTCCCTTTTGGAACGTGACCTCAACGGAGAGTACATACATCGGGATGCGCCACTTGGCGCGCACAACATCGCACGGCACCTTCACCGCATCCTTCTCCGTGATGACGATTGCCTCGACGCCAAGCGTCTCCGCGCGATACAGCACCTCCGCCATGTCGCGCTCCCCGTAGTCGTGATGATCGGGATAGCGCATACTCTCCACCATCTCCACGCCGAGATCGGCAAGGGTCTGCTCGAACGAAGCGGGATTGCCGATGGCGGAGACAGCGAGCACCTTCCGCCCCTCCATCTCCGTCACGGGCACGCCGCCCGCACCGATGTCCTCGAACCATGCCGAAAGCTGTACGAACTGGCGCGGCTGATGGATACTTTCAAGGACCAGACCATCCTGATTGTAGCTGCGGAACGTCTCCCAGATATGTTCGATCGCCCCCGGCGCCGCCTGATCGACCTTTGTCATGAGACAGACATCTGCACGATTGATGTGCGAGAGCGGTTCACGCAGCGTACCGCGCGGCAGCAAATGCCCGTTGCCGAACACATTCACCGCATCGACGAGAAGAATATCCATGTCACGCGCAAGCTGCCAGTGCTGATAGCCATCGTCGAGGATCGCCACCTGTGCCCCGAAATGCTCGATGGCATAGCGTCCCGTCACGGCACGGTGCGGTCCGATGAGAACGGGCACATCCGGCAGGTGCTTGGCGAGCATAAACGCCTCGTCTCCCGCCGTCTCTGCATCCATCTTCAGTGCATATCCATCCGAGACGATACCGACTGCACCGCGCCACTTGGCACGATAGCCGCGGTTGAGAATGGCGACGCGATACCCCATCGCGTGAATGGCACGCGCCAGATGCTGCGCCGTCGGGGTCTTCCCCGTCCCGCCGACCGTCACGTTGCCGAGGCTGATGACAAAACAGGGCAGCTGCTCTTTTTTGAACCAACCCCAGCGATACATGGTGAGCTTCAGATTGACCAGCTGTTCATAGATGAGCGAGAGCAGGTAGAACACGCCCATGATAAGCCGGCGCGTGACGCCGTGTACCTCTTTGTCGTGAACAAGGTCGATGAAATAGGTCTGGAAGTTTGCGACCTTCTGCGTCGCGCGTACGCGATGTGCGCTGGTGCGCTCCTGCGTGCGCTGAACGCGGCGCGTCTCGTATGCCGCAAGCATATCCACGAGGATCTTGGCCGACTTCTTCGATGCGCCCTTATTCTCGTTGATGATCGCAAGCGTCTCACGCTCAAGACGTGCACGCTCCACGTCGTCGGCGAAGAGGCGCAGCGTCTCTGCGGTCAGTTCCGCGCCGTTCGTGACCGTCACGACGGCGCTGCGATGGCGGAAAAGCGCATGGATGTCCTTGAAATTGAACATCTGATTTCCGACGATGATCGCCTTGCCGTGCGCTGCCGGCTCAAGGATATTATGTCCGCCGTGCGGGACAAGGCTGCCGCCGATGTAGATCACATCGCCGAGCCCATAGACGCGGCCGAGCTCACCGACCGTATCGAGGATCACAATGTCCTCGCCGCCCTCTGCCCCTTTCTGGAGGTTCTTGCGCGTATTGACCGTAAACCCTGCCTTTCGGCAGAGATGCTCCACCTCCATCGTGCGCAGAACCTCGCGCGGCGCGATGATGAGGCGTACATTCGGATCCTTTGCACGCACGGCGGCAAAGGCGTTGAGCACCAGCTCTTCCTCCCCGCGGTGGGTCGAGCCCGCGATCATGATGCGGCTTGCGCCCGACAGGCCGAGCTCCGCGATCAATGCTGCGCGCTCTTCGGGGCTGACACTCGTATACGCCTGATCGAACTTCGTATTGCCCGTCACGGTGACGAGCTCGCGCGGCGCACCGAGACGCATAATGTAGTCCGCGTCGATGCCCGACTGCATCGCGAAGCATTTCACCGTCCCGATCATCTCGCGCAGCATCCCGAGCAAGTACTTGTACTGCTTCACGCTGCGGTCGCTGATGCGGCCGTTGACCATCATGACGGGCACATCGAGCTGCTTCGCCTTCTTGAGGAAGTTCGGCCACAGCTCCGTCTCCACGGGCAGAAAGACCCGCGGGCGGATGCGTCCCACGACGCGCGAGGCGAGGAACGGCAGGTCGAGCGGGAAATAGATGATCGCGTCCGCATCCTTGATGATGCGGTGCGCCATCTCATAGCCCCCCGTCGTCACAACCGAGACGAGGATGGGCGAGTCGGGGAACACCTTGCGGAACTCACGCACGAGCGGACTCGTCGCCACGATCTCCCCAACGGATGCCGCGTGCACCCAGATGGCATTCTTTCCCGCCACCTTGTCAATCGTGTCCTGCGGGTAGAACCCGAAACTCTGCTTGATGCGCTCGACAAAGCCGCGCTCCCGTGTGGCGCGCAGCATGAAGATCGGTATGATGATGGTGACGATGAGGATTGCCGCTAAATTGTAGAGAAATCGCATGCGTCACTCTCCCCGAAACTGAATGTCATAGAGATGCTGATAGAGTCCACCCTTTGCCAAGAGTTCCTCATGGGTTCCCTGCTCCACGATGCGGCCGGCATCAATCACATAGATGCGGTCGGCATGGAACACCGTGGAAAGACGATGGGCGATGACGAAGCTCGTGCGCCCAACCATCAGATTGTCGAGCGCCGCCTGCACGATCTTCTCGCTCTCCGTATCGAGTGCGGAAGTCGCCTCATCGAGGATGAGGATGCGCGGATCCTTCAGGATGGCGCGCGCGATGGCAATGCGCTGACGCTGACCTCCCGAGATGCTGACGCCGCGCTCCCCAATCTGCGTATCGTAGCCGTGCTCCAGCTGCGTGATGAAATCGTGTGCATTTGCCGCACGCGCCGCCTCCTCGATCTCTGCATCCGTCGCATCGAGGCGTCCATAGCGGATGTTCTCGCGAATCGTCGTGGAGAACAGCATTGTCTCCTGCGGTACCAGCCCAATCTGCCCGCGCAGCGAGGCGAGCGTGACACTGCGGATGTCGTATTCGTCCACCGTGATCGCCCCACTGTCCGGCTCATAGAAGCGCGGAATAAGATTTGCAATCGTCGATTTGCCTGCGCCCGAGGGACCGACAAAGGCGATCATCTCTCCGGGCGCGGCCTCCAGCGTCACACCGTCGAGTGCCTTGCGTCCTTCCTTGTAGGAGAACGTGACATCCTCGAAGCGCACGCGGCCCGTCACGGGGGGAAGCGGCTTGGCGTCGGGACGATCCGTGATGCTCTCCGTGAGATCGACGACGGAGAACACGCGATCCACTGCTGCCATCGCCTTCTGCAGATTTCCATAGATGCGTGAGAGGCGCTTGACGGGATTCGCAAGGTTCACGGCATAGGTGAGAAACGCGACGAACGCGCCCGCCGTGATGTCACCATTGACGACCTCGTAGCCGCCGAACCAGACGATGAACGTGACAGCAAGAGCAGCGAGGAACTCCACCGTCGGTGTCAGCATGCTCGTCTGCTGGACATTTTTCATCACCGCTTCGAAGTTGCGCTGATTGCTCGCGACAAAGCGATCGATCTCATAGTCCTCACGGACAAACGACTTCACGACGCGCGTCGCAGAAAAACTCTCCTGCAGGAGTGCCGTAATCTCTGCGAGCCGCTCCTGAATCACGGTACTCGATTTCTTGATCTTGCGTCCAAAGATCTTCATTGCCTGCCCGACCATCGGAATGACGATAAGCGTCAGCAGGGAGAGCTTCCAATCCAGATAGAACATGAGGGCAAGTGATCCGATGAGGACACAGCCCTCCGTCACGAGATCGATGAGGTTGTCGACGAGTGCCGACTGGATCGCCGCAACATCGTTCGTGACGAAGCTCATGATCTCGCCCGTCTGGTGGCGGTCATAGTACGCGAGCGGCATCCGCTGGAACTTGCGGAACATCACCTCGCGCACATCGATAATGACCTTCTGCCCGATGTAGGAGACGAGGTAGGACTGCCCAAAGTAAAAAATACCGCGCAGGAAAAAGATGACAACGATGCCGATGCAGATGGCGTTCAGCAGAGCCATATTCTTGTCGGCGAGGACATCGTCGATCATGTCCTTGATGATCCACGGGACGTAGAGATTCGCCGCCGAGGCAAGGATGATGCACACGACCGCCAGCACGAATTTCTTTACGTACGGCCGCATGTAGGTCAGCAGTCTCTTATAGTTCTTCATAGGTCTCCTACGGGGTACAATATCTCTTGCGTCCAAGAGCGAGAATCCTCTCCGCCACGCGGCGTGCCGCATAGGGTTCACCAAGACGTTCTGCCGCGCGCGAAAGGCGCTCCGTCACATAGAGGCGCTCCGCGCCGTCCGCGATGATCTTCTCCATCTCCGCCGCGATGCGGTCGGGCTGCACCGCTCCCTGCAGCAGCTCTGTCTCAAACGTCTCGCCGAGTAGGATGTTCGGCAGGGAAAAACGCGGCACATCAACGAGCAGACGCCCGATGAGATAGGAAAGTGCCGACATCCGATAGAGAACGACGGCGGGCAGCCCCATGAGAGCCGCCTCCATCACCACCGTGCCCGAGGTTGCCATCGCCGCCCGTGCGATCCCCATGAGGGCATAGCGCGCGTCGTGGGTCAGCGTCACCTCCGCCGCGGATGCGGCAAGATGCGTCCTGATACGCTCCTCATCCACGCCGCCCGCGACGGGCAGAAAGAACCGGCGCGCAGGGTCTGCCGCACTGAGCCGCTCTGCCGCCCCCAGCATGGGGGGAAGGAGGCGCTCGATCTCCTCACGGCGGCTGCCCGGGAGGAGCAGGATCGGCACATCGTCCGCGCCGATGCCGAAGTGACGCCGTGCCTCCGCAGACGGCATCTCGGCACGCACCGTATCGACGAGCGGATTGCCGACGAACGAGATGTTCGCCCCCGCCGCCTCGTAGGGCGGCATCTCATGCGGAAAAATCGCGACGATCTCATCAGCGAGGGCCGCGCAGGACTTCGCGCGCCCCTTACGCCATGCCCACGCAGACGGAGGAATATAAGAAAAGACGGGAATCCCCCGTTCCTTTGCCCGCGCTGCCAGCCGCCAGTTAAAATCCGGATAGTCGATGATGACCAGCACGTCGGGACGCTCCTCGTCCATCAAGTGCGTCAAATCATCGAGCAACGCGAAAATTCGGCGGAGATTCAAAATCACCGCCGAAATACCCATCACATTGTAGTCCGCATAATTTTGACGAAGCGTCACCCCCGCCGCCGCCATCTCCGTGCCGCCGAAGCCGATCAGCTGCACCGACGGGTCAAGCGTGTGCAGTTCACGCGCTAACGCCGCCCCATGGAGATCGCCGGAGGTCTCTCCCGCCGAAAGCATGATCTTCAAATGGGCAAGACCTCCTCGGTAGAATCAACAGCAAACACCATACGTGTCTGCAAGGGACGTCCCACTACATCGCCGCTATCGTAATGCCGTTCGCCTCGGCAAGGGCAATCGCACGCTCCTTGTCCACAAAGAGTGTCTTTCCTGCCTCAATGGCAAGCGCTGACGCCTTCACCGCTACCAGCGACTCAATCGTATCGAGCCCGACCGCAGGCACATCGAAACGGCTGTCCTGCTGTGGCTTTGCCGCCTTTGCGACGACCGCACCGCCGCCGGCAAGCTGCCCGCCGCGGCGGATACAGGCATCCGTCCCCTCGATCGCCTCAAGTGCCATGACCGCGCGGTCTTTCACCACCGCCGTCTGCCCCACATCGAGACGTCCGATCTCGCGCGCCATCTGAAGCCCATACTCCATATCCGCACGTTCCGCGTCGCTTGGCTGGCGGCTCGTCAGCACGCCTGCTGCCGGCATCAGCGGACGGATGAGTGCCGTCTGATCCAGCGGCGTGATGCCGACCTTCATCAGTGCACCGACAAACATCATCATGATCGTATCATCATTCTGATTCGGCAGCTGCATGAGCATCCCGCGCAGCATCTCATCCGGCTGAACCGCGCCCGTAAAGAGCAGTTCCTTTGTCACCTTGCCGATCATCGTAACCTTTTGGATCTTTTCCTGCTGCAGATACGCCAAAATCGATGCAATCGAGCCGATGCTGATCTCACGATAGGCATTCGCCGCATCCTTCAGCGCAGGGTCGCAGTCCGGCAAGAGTGCAATCGCATGCACCTCAAAGCCCTGCGCACGTGCCGCGCGTGCACACGCGGCGGGCAGGTGTCCGACACCCGCGAGCAGCCCCAGTTTTTCCATAGCAGTCTCCCTCACTCGTCCTCGTGGCGTTCTCGGCAGATACCGCGCTCCGCATTGCGGAGGAAGCGCAACATGTGATCGATCTCCTCGCAGGAGTCCACCTCCTGCTCAATCACGGCAATCGCCTGCGTGAGGTTCAGCCCCGAGCGATAGAGGATCTTATAGGCCTGCTTGATGCGGCGGCGCACATCGAGTGGGATGCCTGCACGCGAGATGCCGACGCTGTTCAGCCCCACGGCGCGCGCGGGATGCCCGTCCACCATGGTGAACGGCACAACGTCCTGCACGAGCTTTGACGTGCCGCCGATCATCGCGTTGCGGCCAATCTTGACAAACTGATGCACGCCCGCCATGCCGCCGATCACAACGCCATCCTCGACGATTGCATGACCCGCCAGCATGGCGGCGTTGCTCATGATAATATGGTTGCCGAGCACACAGTTATGCGCCACATGGGTATACGCCATCAGCAGGCAATCGTCGCCAATGCGCGTCTCCTCGCCCTCGCCCGTCGCGCGGTGCACGGTCGCACACTCACGAATCGTCGTGCGGTCGCCGATGAACGTATAGCTCTTCTCGCCCTTAAACTTCAGATCCTGTGGCACCTCACCGATGGATGCGCCTTGGAAAATCTGGCAGTCGCGCCCGATCTGCGTCCATTCTTTAATCACGGCGTGTGGGCCGATCTTCGTCCCCTCACCGATCTGGACATGATCCGAGATGACCGCATAAGGGCCGATCTCCACGTCGCGGGCGATGCGCGCCGTCGGTGCGACCACCGCCGTCTCGTGGATATAGGCAAGAACCTTGCTCGTGCCTGTCATCTGTTTCAACTCCTTCAGCCCCGCAGGAATCGGGGCAGACATATTCCACTATCCATTACAATCCGACAAAAGGGCAAGACTTTCACATGGCAAAATCAGCCATTATCGCCGGATTTCGCGTTTTATCGTGAATTATGTCCATTTATCCTGTCATTATGACGTTCGGTCAAAGATCTTCGCCGTTTTTCAGCGCAAACTTAAAGTCTGCCGATGCGACAAGATCCTCGCCGACGTACGCATCTGCGTGAAGCACGCCAAACACACCGCGCACACGCACCAGCTCCGCCTTCGTCACGACCACATCGCCGGGAACGACGGGGCGCTTGAACTTTACATTCTCCATCCCGCCAAAGAGCGCAATCTTGCCGCGATGTTCCTCTGGATAAAGCATTGTCACCCCGCCGACCTGCGCCATTCCTTCGAGCAGGAGAACGCCCGGCATAATCGGATGCCCCGGGAAATGTCCGAGGAAAAACGGCTCGTTCATCGTCACACACTTGATGCCCGTTGCCGACTTGAACGGCTCCAGCTCGATGATCCGATCCACAAGGAGCATCGGCGGACGATGCGGCAAAATCTTTTGAATCTCATTGATATCCAACGTCATGCTTGATCCCTCTCCCCTGCAATCTCTTTTGCCAGCGCGGTATTCAGTGCGTGCCCCGAGGCAACGGCGATGATATGTCCGCGAACCATGCCCGCCAGACGAATATCCCCGATCACATCGAGAATCTTGTGACGCACCAGCTCATTGGGGAAGTTCAGCGGATTCATCCATCCCTCGTCGTTGTAGACGATCACCGTCTCCAACGAGCCGCCCAGCCCCAGACCATGCGCACGCAGAGCCGCAATCTCCTTTTCATAGGCAATCGTCCGCGCCGGCGCAATCTCGCGCTCATAGGCGGCGGGCGTCACCTCGATATCATAGTACTGTACCCCGATGAGCGGATGCTCGTTCAGCGAGGTAAACGAGACGCGCAGCCCGTCGTACGGCAGTGCCATGACAAAGTGGATGCCGTCGTCCACACGGTAGATGCGGTCAATCACCGTCTCCTGCCGCGCAGCATCCTGCTCGACGCTCCCGGCACGTGCGATCAGCGCAAAGAACGCACGCGCGCTGCCGTCAGCGACGGGCGGCTCCTCCGCATCGAGCGTCACGCGGCAGTTGTCGATTCCATGCACGTGCAGGGCGCTCATCAGATGCTCAATCGTAAAGAACTTCAGTGCCCCCGCGCCGATGGTCGTCGCACGCATCGTCGCCGTCACATTCGCCGCAACAGCCGCCACAGGCGGTGCGTCGGGCAGATCGGCGCGCGCAAACAGGATCCCCGACCCCGGCGGTGCCGGTGCGAGTTCCATGTGAACCGGCCGTCCCGAATGCAGTCCGATACCATCGTAGACCACCCGCGACGCCAGTGTTTTCTGTTTTTGCAAGCGTAAACCTCCATGAACGGACGAACAAAACAGCGTACCGTCCAACAATTCCGATTGCTTCTTCTCGTACATGATACTAAAAAAATTGCGAACATGCAAGGGAAGCACTGATAAATTCAGCCGCGCCATCTTGACGCATCTTTTTTGCCCGCACTTCGGCGGAAAATCCTCCACAGAGCACCACTCTGCGTCCGGTTTTCCACCTCGTTCGGACGAAAAATCTACGTCAATCTGACGGACTTCATTT
>CAUTTS010000031.1:0-24324 GCA_963541465.1 uncultured Selenomonas sp. | reverse complement strand
GAGAAGGGAATCGTGCGCCATATGATTACGCACGAGAAGATACGTCCGGACGGGCGCGCCTTGGATGAAGTTCGTCCGGTCAGCTGTGAAGTGGGCATTTTGCCGCGCGTCCATGGCTCAGGTCTTTTCACCAGAGGTCAGACGCAAGTGCTCACGATAACGACATTGGGGGCTATTGGAGATGAGCAGATCATCGACGGACTTGGCCCTGAGACAACCAAACATTACCTGCATCATTATAATTTCCCTGGCTACAGTGTTGGAGAAGCACGCCCCATGCGAAGTCCCGGACGCCGTGAGATCGGTCATGGAGCGTTGGCGGAACGCGCCCTTTTCCCGATGATTCCATCGATTGAGGATTTCCCCTATACCATACGGCTGGTCTCAGAAATATTGGAATCCAATGGCTCCAGTTCGATGGGCAGCGTGTGTGGAAGCACACTCTCCCTTATGTGTGCCGGTGTCCCCATTAAGCGTCCGGTCTCCGGTGTGGCGATGGGCTTGGTGCGCGATGGTGATGACTATTCCATCCTGACGGACATACAGGGGATGGAAGATGCTCTTGGAGATATGGACTTTAAGGTGGCTGGCACATCGAAGGGGATTACAGCCATTCAGATGGATATTAAGATTGCCGGGATCACACGTGAGATTCTTTCCTCGTCCCTTGAGCAGGCAAAGCAGGGAAGAGCCTTTATCCTCTCCAAAATGCTTGAGTGTATCGATAAGCCGGCAGAAGAGCTCTCGCCTTATGCACCGCGCGTAGAAACAATTAGCATTGACGTTGAGAAAATACGCGATGTCATCGGTACCGGCGGTAAGGTTGTACGCAAAATCATCGATGAGACTGGGGTAGATATCGACATCCATGAAGATGGGAATATCTTTATTACCTCTCCTAACACAGAGGCCATGAATCTCGCACGCAAGATGATTGAGGATATCGTCCGTGAAGTACAGGTAGGAGAGGTATACACCGGTCGCGTGACGCGTTTCTTGAAGTTTGGAGCATTTGTCGAACTCCTCCCTGGGAAGGAAGGACTCTGCCATATTTCTCAGCTTGCCAAGCACCGCGTTGAAAACATTGAGGACGTTATTCATATCGGCGATCAACTCGAAGTCAAGGTCGTCGAAATCGATGAAAAAGGCCGTATCAACGTAAGTCACAAGGTACTGCTCTAATGCTTCAAGTTTACACCGGAAACGGTAAAGGAAAGACGACCGCTGCGATTGGATTGGCAATTCGTTCTTTGGGGGCTGGGCATCGTGTATACATGATGCAGTTTATGAAAAGCCTGGCGTACGCAGAGCAGCATATTCTAAAGGACCTAGCGAATATGACGCTGGAGACAACGGGAAAGCCATTCTTTATTGCTGAGGAAGGGATGGTTGACGACAAGGCGAGGCTGGCTTTGGGGGATGATCTCGTCGTTTTTCCCCACGGAAAACCACCACATGACTATCTTGCTCTGATGTTTGCTGGCATGGAGCATGTCACTGAACTCCTGCGCAAACAGGTCTTTGATCTCGTCATTCTGGATGAGATCAATGTGGCACTCTCGTTTGGGCTGATTCAGCGAGAGCAAATGGAAGTGCTGTTGGATATTGTTCCTGTGGAGACAGAGGTCGTCTGCACAGGGCGAAGTGCTCCCTCATGGCTTCAGGATCGGGCAGATCTGATCACCAATATGGAAGAGGTGCGTCACTACTACCGACATGGTGTTGATGCGCGTAAGGGAATTGAAAACTAGAGGAGATGAATGTAATGACATCCATGATTCGTGATATTAAATTGGCACCGTCCGGTCATGCAAAAATTGACTGGGTAAAGCGGTTTATGCCTGTCATGGCGGCTGCGGATAAAGAATATTCCGTGACGAAGCCGTTTGCAGGGATTAATATGGTTATCACGCTGCACTTAGAGGCAAAGACGGCATACATGGCCACGATCTTTAAGCATGCCGGTGCAGATGTTGCCGTGACGGGGAGCAACCCTCTGTCCACGCAGGATGACGTTGCAGCAGCACTGGTTGAGGAAGGTATCCACGTATTTGCATGGCATGGCTGTACCGATGAGGAGTATGCCGAATTCCTGAACAAGGCACTCGATATACACCCGGATATTGTCATTGACGACGGCGGTGATTTGGTCGATATGCTTCATACCACGCGGCGCGAACTGCTTCCGTCGCTGATTGGCGGATCAGAGGAAACCACGACGGGAGTTCATCGTCTTCATGCATTGGCGCGACAGGGAAAGCTTGAGTTCCCGATGATTGCTGCTAATGATGCATACTGCAAATACTTGTTTGACAACCGATATGGAACGGGGCAGTCCACTTGGGACGGCATCATGCGTACGACAAACTTGGTCATTGCTGGAAAGACCGTGGTCATCGCGGGTTACGGATGGTGCGGCAAAGGCGGAGCGATGCGTGCACGCGGTCTAGGGGCAGACGTTATCATTACGGAAGTCGATCCAATCAAAGCGATTGAAGCCGTATTTGATGGATTCAGAGTCATGCCGATGGATGAGGCGGCGAAGGTTGGCGATATCTTCTTAACACTGACCGGCAATAAAGACATTCTTAGAAGACATCACTTTGATGTGATGAAGGATGGCGCGATGATGGCAAATTCAGGTCATTTTGACGTTGAAATCAACATCCCGGAACTGACCGAGGCCTCTGTATCGAATGCTGTTGTGCGTGAAAATATCCGTGAATTTGTTCAGAAGGATGGTCGACGCCTCTACCTCTTGGCAGAAGGGCGCCTGGTCAACCTTGCAGCAGGGGATGGACACCCGGCAGAGATCATGGATCTTTCCTTCGGCGTTCAGTTCTTCTCAGCCCTCCATTTGATTCGTCATGGACGGGAAATGGAAAAAGGCGTTCATCTCATGCCAGAGGAGATCAACGTGGAGATTGCAAATATCAAACTCAAATCGCTTGGCATCGCAATTGATGAACTCAGTGCAGACCAGAAGAGCTATCTTGGCCTAGCATAAGGAGATATACCTTGAATACGCTGATTCAGAATGTAACGGCACTTCTCCCGGACGGGACAACGGATGTTGTCAATATTGCCGTCGTCAACGATGAAATCTTTTCTGTCGGTGAGGTTCCTGATGACTTCAGTGCACAAAAGGTGATCGATGGAACAAAACACTTTGCCGTTCCAGGATTTGTCAATGCCCATACACATGCTTCGATGACACTGCTGCGCAGTTACGCAGATGACATGAAGCTGATGGATTGGCTGCAGAAGATGATCTGGCCAATAGAGGCAAAGCTTTGCTCAGATGATATATACTGGGGGGCGATGCTTGCTGCTGTCGAGATGATTCGCAGTGGAACAACGACGTTTGCCGATATGTATGGTCCGGATATGGAGCGTGTTGCTGAAGTCGTTGAGATTTCCGGCTTGCGCGGCGTACTGTCCAGAGGACTCATTGGTCTTGCTCCCGATGCTGAGCAAAAACTCGATGAAAACGCGCATCTCTACGAGAATTTCCACGGCACAGCAGATGGACGCATCACGGTCATGTTTGGTCCTCATGCACTTTATACATGTCCGCCAGACTATCTAAAAAAAGTCGCTGAAAAAGCACAGGCTCTCGGTGCCGAGGTTCACATCCACATGTCAGAGACCATCGGAGAAGTTGAAGATTGCATGCAGAAATACGGGAAACGCCCGTTTGCCCATGTTGCTTCTACCGGACTCTTTGAAAACGGAACGCTTGCAGCACATTGTGTGCATTTGGATGATGAGGACATTGATATCATCAAAAAGTATCACATTCGTGTGGCACACAACCCGGGCAGCAATATGAAGCTGGCGAGCGGAACGGCACCTGTTCCACGCCTTCTGGCAGAGGGGATCTGCGTTGCACTCGGCACAGATGGCGCATCCAGCAACAATAATCTGGATATGCTCGATGAGATCCAGCTGGCGGCGCTCCTTCATAAGGTAAATACCTTAGACCCGTTGGCTGTCCCGGCATTGACCGCCATAAAAATGGGGACGGAATATGGTGCTCAAGCACTCTCCCTTCCTCGTGTTGGAAAGCTTCAAAAGGGGGATAAGGCAGATATCGTGCTCTTCGCGATGCACGGTGCAGAGTGGACACCATGTTATCATCCGGCTTCCCTTCTTGCCTATTCGGCGAAGTCCTCATCGATTGACACGGTGATGGTCAATGGCTCACTTCTGATGGAAAAGGGCACTTTGACAACACTCGATGAAGAGCGTATCCTCTATGAGGCGCAAAGGGTTGCAGATCGACTGACAAAATAGTATACTATTTCCCAGATCAATGGGGTATGTGTTATGCCTCCGTTCTGTCAAGAACGGAGGCATAATATGATATGGGGGGATTCTTTTTGAAAAAGAAAAGTTCTGGTCGACGACCGTCTAAATCTGTTTCTGCAAAACGTGGAAATACGACGACCAATGGATCAGGACGGAAATACGAACTCATCGGTCTTATCCTGCTCTCCTTCGCACTGATCTCCGGCATAGGGCTGCTCGGTCTTAACGTGGGGTTCGTTGGATTCTTTTTTGCTGATATATTTCGTTATCTATTTGGCTTGGGGGCATTCTTTGCCATCCTTATCGTGCTGCTGATCAGCACACAATATATCACACATCATCGCGGCGTACAGTACACCAAAAAGTTCTTCGGTGTGATTGGTTTATTCATCTCCCTTTTGGCAATATGGCATCATTTCGTCATTCCCGTGGGTGAAGAGATCCTTCCGCAAAGTCTTTCGGAAGGTGGTGGACTTCTTGGCGGTGGTGTTTTATTTGTGTTGCGCGCTCTCTTCGGAGTAGACGGTGCGGTCATTCTATTGGGTACATTCGTTGTCGGTTCGATTCTCTTATCGACGACATGGTCGTTGGCATCCGGCTATATGAAAACGCGTGAACAGGCAAAGAAAAGTGCTCAGGCGGCGGGGGCTGCCCTTCACACGACACGTGAGACAATTGGAACAGTCGCAGAAAAATTTGAGCAGCGGACAACGCAGATGGTCCATCAGATGACCGACACGATGCCGTACAATCAGGAAAAAGACCCACTCTTTGTAGAGCAGCACAGTCAGATGGAGAATCCGAAACATCATCCAGATGACACCGAAGAAAAGATGCATGACAGCGTGTCAGCGGATCTGGAAATACATACTCCTATCGCCGAGGAGGAATCTGTTCCTGTCGCTCCTCCCATGGAAAGCATGGTGGCAGAGAAGGAGACAAGTTCCGGCGCCTATTTGACAACGCTGAAACAAGAATATGAGAACACACCCATTCAATTCTCCATACAAAAAAGCGAAGAACACTTACCGGAGAAAATTTCATCTGCGTCGCACGAGCAGGTCGTTGATGCGCTAAAAATTGCGGAAGATAAAATCGAGGAAACAGACGAAACGATATCCGACGCAGAGGAACAGGATGCGTCAGACGAAGAGGTGCGACAGGACGATACTGAGGCAGCTACCGCAATGTATTCTGCGCAGATTAGCTCCCCGGGTGCCGAGACAGCAGGGCAAACAGCTTATATACTTCCTAAAGTCACGCATATACTTTCTAAGCATGTGAAGAAAGAGAATGAGTCACTTGACCAAGAAATCGAAGAAAATGCACATACGCTCCAACAAACGCTAGAGAGCTTTCATGTGAATGCAAAGGTAATTAGTGCATGTCACGGTCCTGCCGTAACGCGTTATGATTTGGAACCTGCTCCCGGGGTGAAGGTGAGCAAAATCACGAATTTAGCTGAAGATATCGCTTTACAGCTAGCCACAACATCGGTTCGTATCGAACCGGTGCCGGGAAAAGCCGCCATTGGTATTGAGATTCCAAACCGTATCTTGGAAAGTGTCCAGCTGCGTGATGTTTTGGAGAATCCTGCTTTCCAAGAGGCGAAGTCAAAGCTGACCGTTGGTCTTGGCATGGATATCAGCGGGCAGGCGATCTTTGCAGATATTGGGAAAATGCCGCATCTGTTGGTTGCCGGGGCTACTGGTTCAGGTAAATCGGTATGCATCAATACGCTGATTTCCAGTATTCTGTTCAAAGCTGCTCCGGATGAAGTTAAGTTCATCCTCATCGATCCGAAAATGGTCGAGCTTTCTAATTACAATGGAATCCCACACCTCATGGTTCCCGTTGTGACGGATCCTAAGAAGGCGTCATCCGTACTGAATTGGGCTGTGCAGGAGATGGAGAAACGATACGCTGTCTTTGCATCACATAGTGTGCGTGACATCAAGTCGTTCAATCGTCGTTATGCCGAAGAAAAGATGCCGTTCATCGTCATCGTGATTGATGAGCTGGCAGATCTTATGATGGTATCCCCACGCGATGTGGAAGATTCCATTTGCAGAATCCTGCAAAAAGCGCGTGCCGCCGGAATCCACATGATTCTAGCGACACAGCGACCGTCCGTCAATGTCATTACGGGCATCATCAAGGCGAATCTTCCTTCCCGTATCTCGTTTGCAGTCTCCTCACAGGTTGATTCCCGTACGATTTTGGATCGCGGCGGTGCAGAAACTTTGCTTGGTAAGGGCGATATGCTCTTTTCCCCACAAGGAGCTCCCAAACCGATTCGTGTGCAGGGGGCGTTTATCAGCGACGAAGAAGTTGAAATTCTTCTGGACTACATTCGTTCACAAGGACAAGAGGTCAGTGAAAACGAAGAGCTCATTGACTTTATTGAGAATGACTCCAAAGAAGATGATTCTTCCGAAGAGGATGAATTCCTCGTCAAGCAGGACAAACTTCTTCCAGATGCCGTAGAGCTAGTCATGTCCACGGGGCAGGCATCATCGTCCAGTATACAGAGGAAATTTCGTGTTGGATACTCCAGAGCGGCACGACTGGTGGATACGATGGAGGAACTGCGTATCATTGGCCCGAGCGGGGGAGGAAATAAACCGAGAGAAATCCTCATGTCACAGGAACAGGCCATGGAATTGGTTAAAAGTCTGATGTAATATAATATATTTTTCCGATGAAATGTGCTATACTTACAAACGAATTGATGCTGGGAGGGCGATTGAATTGAAATATATGACGGGAAAAGAACTGCGGGAAGCATATCTTAATTTTTTTGCAGAGAAGAAGGGACATCTTCGTTTGCCAAGCTATTCTCTTGTCCCGGAGAATGACCCGACGCTGCTTTTGATCGGTGCTGGCATGGCACCCCTCAAGCCCTTTTTTACCGGTAAGGTAAAGCCGCCGCGCCATCGCATCGTTACCTGTCAGCGCTGTGTGCGTACAGGAGATATCGAAAACGTCGGACGTACAGCGCGGCATCAGACATTTTTTGAGATGCTTGGAAACTTCTCCTTTGGAGACTATTTCAAGAAAGAAGCGATTCCTTGGGCATGGGAGTTTCTGACCGAAGTCATCGAACTGCCCAAAGAGAAGCTTTGGGTAACCATCTATCCAAACGATGACGAAGCACAACAGATTTGGTTGGAGCAGCCGGGTCTTTCCCCGGATCATATTGTCCCGTTGGAAGATAATTTCTGGGAGATCGGCCCGGGGCCATGCGGTCCTGATTCTGAGATATATATTGATCTCGGAGCGGAACGTGGCTGTGGCAGTCCGACCTGCAGTGTAGGATGCGATTGTGATCGATTCCTCGAAATCTGGAATCTCGTCTTTACGCAATATGATCGCACCGAGGATGGTGAGTATAACCTCCTTGCACATAAAAACATCGATACGGGCTGCGGACTTGAGCGTCTTGCTTCTGTCGTACAAAATAAGAAGACGAATTTCGAGACAGATTTGCTCTATCCTGTTATCGAGTATGCAGCCAATGTATCTCAGACGGAGTATGGCGCTGATCCACAAAAAGATATATCCCTCAAGGTCA
Organism: uncultured Selenomonas sp.; assembly: GCA_963541465.1. Classification (GTDB taxonomy): domain Bacteria; phylum Bacillota; class Negativicutes; order Selenomonadales; family Selenomonadaceae; genus Centipeda. The sequence continues at coordinate 16,439 of CAUTTS010000031.1, read as the reverse complement.
TCGCCGATCATGCGCGTTCTGTTGTCATTATGATCATGGACGGCATTCTGCCATCCAATGAGGGAAGAGGATATGTGTTGCGCCGTACGATACGGCGTGCGATCCGTCATGGACGGATGTTGGGCATCACAAAGCCATTCTTGGACGGAGCGGTTGATGCTGTCATCGAAATCTTTGGTGATGTAAAAGACTTTAGCGAACTCGTATCGAAAGAGGAATACATTAAGCGTGTCATACGCATTGAAGAGGAACGGTTTGCTGCGACGCTCGTTCAGGGCATTGATCTCCTGAATGAAGAGATTGACTCGCTGAAAGCGAATGCACAGCAGATACTTCCCGGAGAAGTCGGATTCAAGCTATATGATACCTATGGATTTCCCCGTGAACTTACTGAGGAAATTCTTCATGAGAATGGCCTCAAGTTGGACGATGCTGGATTTGCGCAGGAGATGGAAAAACAGCGCAACCGGGCAAGAAGTGCACGGGCTGAGAACCAGGCTGTAGCTGTTCCGGATCTTTCCGGATTGGATACATCAGCCCTGACCGAAAATGCAGAGGCGCGCGAGGCCAACGTTGTCGCCATTTGGCGTGATGGGGCTCTGGTCGACATGCTGCATGATGGAGAAAGCGCCGGAATCATCCTGAGCACCACGCCGTTCCACGCGGAGGGCGGCGGACAGGTAGGAGATGCTGGGCTTCTCCTCAGTGATGTCGGACGAATTGTTATCCGTAATACGAAAAGACTTCCTGATGGGACAGTTTATCATCTGGCGTATGTTGAGGAAGGTCAGATTCAGCGAGGAGAGACAGTTCAAATTCAGCTGGATGAGGTGCATAAGCTATCATCCGCACGTAATCATACAGCAACACATCTTCTTCAGGCAGCACTTCAGAGAATTGTCGGAGATCATGTGCATCAGGCAGGGTCTTTGGTGACACCTGAGCGACTTCGCTTCGATTTTACGAATTTTGAACCTTTGACACAGCAGCAGGTGCAGGATATCGAGGATTTGGTCAACGAAGAAATTCTTAGCTCAATCGATCTCGATATTTCGACGATGCCAATTGCAGTGGCGAAAGAACGCGGTGCAATGGCTCTCTTTGGAGAGAAGTACGGTGATATTGTCCGTGTGGTTGAGGTTCCGAATTTCAGCATCGAGCTGTGTGGCGGTTCTCACGTATCCAACACAGGACAGATCGGCCTTTTTAAGATCATTGGCGAATCTGGTGTTGCTGCAGGTGTACGTCGTATCGAAGCAATTACCGGCCGTGCAGCATATCAGTATGTGTCAGAAACGGATGCGCTGATCCGTACACTTTCTCAGCGGTTGAAAGTAAAGGCGGGAGACCTGCCAACGCAAGTCGATAAACTGATCGACGAGAAGAAGAATATGCAGGAGCAGTTACGTACTTATGCGGATTCCCGTGATCAAGCAGACGCACAAAAACTGCTGTCAGATGTCCAGGAAATTGGAAAATTCCACGTCATTGTTGGAAAAGTAAATGTGGATTCCATGGAGGATCTTCGCAATATTGCAGATCTCACCTGTGAAAAGCTCAGTGCGGGCATTGTCGTTCTTGGTATGGCGGACAACGATAAGGTGAATCTTGTCGTTAAGGCAGACCAAGATGCTGTAGCCTATGGTGCCCATGCCGGCAACATCATTAAGGCGGCTGCTAAAGCCGTTGGCGGCGGCGGTGGTGGACGTCCCGACATGGCACAGGCGGGTGGAAAAATGCCGCAGAACTTGCCACAGGCCTTTGACGATGCAGTTCTTGTCATACGTCAGCAGGCAGGAAAATAATACAATCATGATGATCGGGCTGTCACGTGCTGACAGCCCTTTTTTAGAAGGCAGAGACATGGAACAGGATATAACACAAAAAATTAAGGGCAAAAGCATTCGTTATCTTATTGTATTTATCTGCATGATCCTTTTGGTTTCCGTCATATTGATTTATGCAAAAGGTACGAGCAGCGGTTTTCATGTTTCTCAAGCGTATATTTCATGCGAGAAAAAATACCTACAGTCTTCGGATCGCATGAGTGTACAGGAACTCCATGTCAGCACCGGAGATCATGTAAAACAAGGAGATCTCCTCGTAACAGTACAAAAGACTTTTTCTGACGAGGACATCCAACGCTTACAGCAGAGTGTGACACTCGCTCAAAACAATGTCGACCAGCTTCGCGCTGGTGCAGCTGTATCTGATCAGCCAGAGATTTCACCGATTTCCAACGAAGCTGTTGATACTGCACGCAGTAAAGTGGAACGTATGTCTGCGTTATATGAGATGGGGGCGGTCAGTGCAGCAAAAAAAGAGGAAGCGATTCGGGAGTATGAGGAAATACAGTCTTCCGTGCAAGAAAACAGGGGAACTTCAGCGATAGCGTTCAACTCTGCTGCCATAAAAGGAGCGGAAAATCAATTAAACCAAGCAGAAGCACTGTTAAAAAAAGCAGAAGAACCATCTCCTTCCATCGATATCTATGCAAAATGGGATGGAGTCGTTTCTCAATTATATGTTCAGAATGGAGATGTCCTTGAAGCGGACAGCAACATTATGGAAATAGAATGCACGGATCATATACGAATCGAAGCAGAAGTTTCCCCTGATACGGCAAAACAAATCTATCTCGGGCAAATCGTTACCTATTCACTCGATGGAATAAAGAGGGAAGGTACGGTAGAAGATATCACCCCCGCAGATGATTCAGGAGAGGAAGATGTTCCTGTCTTAATTTCCGTCTCTATGCCGAACACGGATTGGTCTGATCTTCATCAGACAGATCAAATTGAATTATACTTTCCTCTATAGGGAATGTATGTTTTGTTCATTCTTTTCGTGAGCATGAATCTATGCTATACTGTTGCTGAACATACTATGAAAGGAAACGGCAAATGATAGACCAAAGACGAAAGGATCCTTCCACTGATCAGTTGTTTCGTGCGGTTCTCTCTCTGCAGACCATTGATGAATGCTATCAATTTTTTGAAGATCTTTGCACCATTGGCGAACTTCGTGCCATGGCACAAAGACTTGATGTTGCCCGTATGTTATACGGGGGGAATACCTATGATGAGGTCGTTGCCCATACAGGTGCGAGCACGGCAACAATCAGTCGTGTGAAGCGCTGTCTAAATTACGGTGCAGATGGATACACAATCGTTCTGAAGAATGGATGTCTTTCAGTGCATGCGGACGGAGGAGATACAGATGAATGCTAAAAACACTATTCTAGAAACCCCGTATGGGACAAGAGATCTGCTTCCTGCTGATGTCATTGAAATGCGTTATCTCGATCAAATCCTATCGCAGATCTTTTCCTCATGGGGATATGACGAGATCGCTACGCCGACAATCGAGCATTTGGAAACTCTTGTTTCGCGCATTCAGGAAGAGAATGACCTATTTATTCTTTCTGGCAATAAAAATAGACTTCTTGCCTTGCGCAATGAAATGACGACGCCGATTGCACGTTTGGTCAGCAGTAGATTAAAAGATCTTCCTGCACCGCTTAAATTATCATATGTTGGCAACGTATTCCGCATTGAACAGACGCAGGAGGGGCGCCAATGCGAGTTCCATCAAGCAGGTGTAGAGCTGATGGGATGCAATACTGCGGCAGCAGATGCAGAGATCATTGCGCTTGCCATCGAGGCTGTTCTGGCATGTGGGATCAAGGAGTTCCAGATTCATATTGGGCAGGTGAACTTCCTCAAAGGCATGATGACGGCCTTTGGGATCGATGATGCGCATCGTGAAGCATTAAAGAATGCGATGGAATCTCACGATATTGTGCAAACGAATCAGCTCATTGACACACTCGCTATCTCTTCTGCCTCTAAAGAGCTCCTAAAGAGTATTCCTCTTTTGAATGGAAAGGAGGATGTCATTGAACATATTTACAACCTCCCATTGAACCAAGAAAGTCAATATGCAACAAATAATTTGGTGGAAATATACTCGATCCTGAAAGACTATCACTTGGCAGACTACGTGCATTTTGATTTTGGCGTAATTCGCGATTTTCACTATTATACGGGCATGGTCTTTGAAGGCTATTCCCCGGGACTTGGCTTTCCTTTGTGCGGGGGAGGCCGCTATGATGATCTGTTGGGGAAATATGGAGCTCCAATGCCTGCGACCGGATTCGCCCTTGGGATGGAACGTGTTATACTGGCACGAAAGCGACAGGACGTCAATGCACAAATGGCACAGAAGGATGTATATATCGGATATGGGGAAGGACAGATCCAGTCGGCGATCACACGTGCAAAAGCCCTTCGAAATGATGGCAATGTCGTAGAGCTAGCTGTCGTTCCGCAGACAAAGAATGAAGCGGCATTCTCAGGAAAACAAAAGGGATACGTTGCTTTTGAGTATTTCGCATGATACAGCGTATGCGGCAGTTTCTATATGCTGTATTCGGACGTTTGGATGCAGAGGCAAACACATTCGTTCGTTGCTACTTATCCAAAGAAGAGCAGAAGCTGTTTTATGCCATGCACGAAGCGGATCAATTTCATGCATGGCGTGTCGCACGTAGTGCGCAAAAAAAATATCTGCAATATGACGTCGTCCATTCCGATGCGTATATCCTGTTGACGCGATGTGCTCTATTGCATGATATCGGGCGCGAAAAGGGGATGGCTGATGTATGGGGGAAGGTACTGTCCGTTCTTGTGTATCGGTTCCTTCCGCATCTTGTTGAGTACTTTATCCGGGAAACGAACGGACATCGTGGAAGAATTGGTACAGTGCTGTATATCTGTCGATACCATCCCATCCTTGGGGCAAATAAATTGCGGAAAATAGGAGCGATAAAAGAAGCGGAAATCATCGCACAGCATCAAAAAAAACCAGCACCGGAGGATTCACTGGTGCTGGCTATTCTGAAGGAAGCTGATGGAGAGAACTGAGCTTATGCTATCAGTTCATTTGGTCGTAACGAGGAAAAAATGGACGTAGGGAGATGCGCCGTGGAGAATCATGCCATTAATATCCACGCATTTTATCTACGACATTGAGCATTCCAATCCGCTGCGGAAAGATTTGCAAATTGTTGCGGAAAATTTTGAGAGAGCGATCCAGATACATGGGGGAGATTGATGAGTGGTGTGGAGTGATATAAAGATTTTCCACATCCCATAGCGGTGAATCCTCCGGCAGTGGTTCCTCTGCAAATACGTCTAAGGAAGCCCCACGAATCCGCTTCGAGGACAAGGCATCAACAAGGTCGTCTTCATTAACCACGTCACCTCTGGATACGTTGATAAAGAATGCGGTCTCCTTCATCATGTTGAATGCTCTGCTGTCAAAGAGCTGATGTGTCTGTGGGGTCAGAGGAAGTGCAACGATCACATAATCTGCCTTGGACAACGCCTCTCCCAGATGCTCCGTGTCGAACAGTTCATCTACAAACGGCTCGGTCGTTTTCTTTCGCTTGACGGCAACGACACGCATTCCAACGTTCTTTAGATGCTTTGCCACCTCTCGACCAATGCTGCCAAGGCCAACGACAGCAGCAGTCTTCCCATAGAGTTCATCAGGGGCTGTGAGCCTCTTCCACTGGTGTGCTTTTTGATTCTCCCACGCTTCGATGAGACAGCGGCTGAACGAGAGCATCGTCCCGAGGATGTGTTCAGCCATGGGAATACCGTGAATCCCGCGTGAGTTGGTCAATAAAATATCGGAACGTCGGAAGTTCTCGCTAGCAAGAAGACGCTCTACACCAGCACTGTATGTATGGATCCACTTTAAATTGGGCATTTGTGGAAGAAATGCATCCATATCCATCTGCGCATCATATCCCAAGAGGACGTTGATTTGTCCAAAATGAACAGCAGCTTCTTTGGGGCGCAGACAGTTAATATGGCAGTCGCCGCTTTTATGGATGAGATCCTTTTGTGAATCACTTAATTGGATAAATGATAATATCTGAAGCGTCATCTGCATCTCCTTCTCATAAAATGAATCCTTTGCATAGGGATTATTCTAGATTCCCCGGAAAAATCCTTTTTTAAGCATTGACCATCATGAATTTAAGTGCTAGTATGTGCTCATATTAGTTCTTTAATGGGCTAAAGGATTGGAGCTGTTTTCTATGGAAAATTACATGAATGATTATTTGACGATAGCTTTGCCAAAAGGGAAATTGTTTACCATCGCTAAGAATCTTCTTCATCGTGTTGGCCTTTCAGCAGATCACCTGAGTGAAAAGTCTCGTAAACTTGTCATTGAAAACGAAGATCTAAAGGTACGATTTATCATTGCCAAAACATCGGATGTTCCGACCTATGTCGAATATGGTGCTGCAGATATAGGAATCATAGGGAAGGATGTTCTGCTGGAATCCCAAAAAGATGTGTATGAAATTTTGGATCTTGGCTTTGGAAAATGTCATTTAATGATGGCTGTTCCCCAAAAGGAAAAGCGTCGATGTTTGCTCGATTACTCCTATACAAGAGTCGCAACCAAATACCCTCATATTGCAGAAATTTTTTTTGCAAGGCAGGGGATGCAGATGGAGTACATCAAGTTAAACGGCTCCATTGAACTCGGTCCTATTGTTGGACTGTCCGAGAGCATTGTAGATATTGTTGAAACGGGAACGACGCTGGCAGAAAACGATCTGGAAGAGATCGCACACATCTTGGATGTGAGTGCACGCCTGATTGTCAATCGCGTGAGCTTCAAACTGAAATTTCATCGAATCAATGAGATTGTCAATAACCTGAGACCAATCATAGAGAGTGGGGAAATCCTGTGAATATCATTTCTGTTGCTGATGTCGGCATAAAAGAGGCTGAATTACAGCTCACAAAAAAAGCCTTTGACGAAATTGAGCTGGGGGCGTCCATGCGGGCGAAGAATAAAGAGATTTTCGGCGAAGACCTGACGGCAAGCGAATTGGTTCATCGCATTGTTCGTGATGTACGTAGCGGGGGAGATCAAGCACTTCTTCGTTATACTAAATTATTGGATGGTCTTGACCTAAGCAGCACGGACATTATGGTGTCTGAATCCGAGTTGCAGACGGCAGCGGATCAGGTGGATGCAGCCGTTCTTGCTTCACTGGAGCGGGCAGCAAAGAATATTTTTGCCTTTCACGAAGAACAAAAGCCGAAATCGTGGATGACCTATCGCGCTCATGGCTCGATCTTGGGGCAGGAAGTGATTCCACTCTCGCGCGTTGGTATTTATGTTCCGGGAGGGACGGCGGCGTATCCGTCATCTGTGCTCATGAATGCCATACCTGCCATAGTCGCTGGCGTTGATGACATTATCATGTCCGTTCCAACCAAAGGCGGTGTCCTCAATCCATATGTATTGGCCGCTGCACACATGCTTGGCATCAAGAAAATATTCAGGGTTGGCGGCGCACAAGCCATTGCCGCTATGGCATACGGAACAGAAAGTATCCCTCGTGTCGATAAAATCACGGGACCTGGGAATCTTTTTGTCACCTTGGCGAAGAAAGAAGTATACGGGCATGTAGATATCGATATGCTCGCAGGCCCCAGTGAAATTCTGATTCTAGCGGATGCGGAGGCTTCCCCAAAATATATTGCGGCAGATATGCTCAGCCAGGCCGAACATGACCCTCTGGCATCCAGCATCTTAATCACCGATAGTGCGGACTTGGCCTCGAACGTTCGATGTGAAATACAAGATCAGCTGCAGAGTCTGCCGCGAAGGGAGATCGCTTCTGCCTCACTGGAACGTAACGGACGCATCATCGTGACGGAAAATATTCAGCAATCCGTTCATCTTGCGAACTATTCCGGACCTGAACATATTGAACTTCTCGTAAAGGATGCCTTTCACTTACTTCCAGAGATACGATGTGCAGGTGCCGTCTTCGTTGGCGCATATTCTCCGGAGCCATTGGGGGATTATTTCGCAGGACCGAATCATGTTCTTCCGACAGGAGGAACAGCACGGTTTTATTCCGTCCTCAATGTAGAAACCTTTATGAAGCGAACCAGCATCATATCTTATACGAGAGAAGCGCTTGACGAAGTGGGGGATGACATCATCCGTCTGGCAGAAACAGAGGGGCTGGAAGCTCATGCAAGAGCCATTCGGACAAGGAGAGATAATATATGTTGAACTACCGAAACGGATTGGACCGTATGCCATCCTATGACACGACAGAACAGGATTGGAAGATCAAAGTAAATGCCAATGAATCGAACGTTGGACTTCCTCCATTGGTCGAGGAACGTGTGCTTTCACGATTATCACGCGTTCCATTCCAACGCTATCCGAATCTGGAATATGATATGTTATGTGAACAGATTGGATGCGCCTACGGATGGGGGAAAGAAAACGTTATCCTTGGGAATGGATCCAGTGAGATCATCGAAAAGATCTTCTATGCCTTTGGCGGTGATGCCACGCATAAGATCGTTTACCCGGCTCCTTCCTTTTCCATGTATAAAATCTATGCAGCTGCATCCGGGGCGCAGGACGTTGTTGTCCCGCTGCAAGAGGATTATTCTCTTGATGCAGATGCATTCATTCAGGCCGTAAATCAAAACAATGCGTCCCTTGCCGTCCTTTGTAATCCCAACAATCCCACTGGCAATGTTCTGTCGATTGAAACCATAGATTATATTGCCGGGCGAATTCGCTGCGCTTTTCTCCTTGATGAAGCATACACAGAATTCTGTGATCAGAGTGCCGTTTCGCTTCTAAAAAATTATGACCACTTGATGATTGCACGTACCTTCTCCAAGGCCTATTCCTTGGCTTCGTGTCGTGTCGGCTATATGTTGGCACATCGAGATATCATTGACATGGCTGCGAAAACATATATGCCGTATCATATCAATACGTTATCCCTAACCACGGCAGACACAGTCTTTCAAATGCGCGCTGAATTTGAACCGCAGATCCAAATGATCTGCGGAGAACGTGACCGTATGCAGGAAAAATACAAACACCTGCGCGGTGTAACGGTATATCCGTCATATACTAATTTTATCCTGATTCATTATGCAGGAGCATGCGCACTAAATGATGAATTGATCCACCTGGGAATTGGCGTGCGTAGTTTTCACAATACACCTCGGCTGGAGGATACGGTGCGCATTTCCATGGGGAGACCCGATGAAAATGACGCCGTGTTTCGCGCAATAAAAGATTATGTGGAGGCACGTACATGAGTACACGACACGCAGAAATTCATCGGACGACAGCAGAGACCGATGTCCTTGTATCCATGGAGCTCGACGGAAGCGGAACATCTCATGTTGATACGAGGATTGGATTCTTTGATCACATGCTCACGCTGTTTGCCGCGCATGCTCGTGTCGACTTGATCGTTACGTGTCATGGAGATATCGAGGTCGATGGACATCATACGGTGGAGGATATTGGCATCAGCATAGGCGATGCATTTCGGACAGCCATTGGAGACAAGCGCGGTATTTCTAGATATGGTACCTTCTTCCTGCCAATGGACGAAACGTTGGCAATGGTCTCCTTGGACATCAGTGGACGTCCGTTTTTGTGTTATGACCCGGGAACCGAGCCAATGACACCGATGATCGGAACCTATGACACAGAACTCACCGAGGAGTTTTTTCGTGCTTTTTCCACCCATGCAGGAATCACGCTTCATGTGAAAATTTTATACGGAAAAAATTCACATCACCGTGTAGAAGCCGTGTTCAAAGCATTTGCACATGCATTGCGTATTGCCATAGAGAAGGACGCACGAGCAGGTGACGCGATTCCGTCCACCAAGGGGCTTCTGTAAGGAGAACATATGATTACCGTAATAGATTATGGGGCAGGTAATTTATTTAGTGTCGAAAAAGCATTTTCGGCAATTGGAGCAGAGGTATGTGTAAGCGAAAGAGCAGAGGAGCTTACATCTGCAGATAAAATTGTCCTGCCAGGCGTGGGAGCATTTGGAGACTGCATGACCAGACTCAATGCGTCAGGGCTGGTCCCTTTGCTAAAAGAACGTATTGCTGAAGGGGTGCCACTCCTTGGAATATGTGTTGGGCTTCAGATCCTATTTGAGGGCAGTGAGGAATCGTCGGATGTGCAGGGACTTGGACTGCTGCGCGGACATGTGAAAAAAATCTCTGCAAAAAATGAGAAAATACCGCACATGGGCTGGAATTCCGTGCATATCGCAGAGAATTATAGGGGAAGTGGACTGCTCAAAAACATCCCGGATGCCTCTTATGTTTATTTTGTACACAGCTACCATGTGGTTCCTTCAGATCCATCGATGATTTCATCGACATGTTGCTATGGAGAGGAGATCACCGCATCGATTGCCTCCAAGCACATCATGGCAACGCAGTTCCATCCGGAAAAATCTGGGAAAATCGGGCTGGCGATGATAAGAAACTTTGCAAACTGTTGATAGGAAGGATTTTTATGCTGATTCTCCCTGCTATTGATTTACGCGGCGGGAACTGTGTCCGCCTTGTTAAAGGAGATTTCAAACAAGAAACGATCTACAGCGAACATCCCGAAGAAATTGCTCTTCGCTGGGAAGGAGAAGGTGCAGAATTTCTTCACGTCGTCGACTTGGATGGAGCTCTTGCTGGAGAGCCGCAGAATGTGGACGCGATAAAGCGTATTCTTCAGGCGGTGACAATACCCATTGAGGTTGGAGGCGGCATACGATCAATGGAATCGATGGATCGTCTCCTTTCCATCGGCGTTTCACGTGTTATCTTAGGTTCTGTTGCCGTACATAAAGAGGAACTGGTACAGGAAGCATGCAGCGCATACGGAAATCGTATCGTCGTTGGCATTGATGCGAAGCAGGGAATTGTCGCAACGGATGGATGGGAAAAATCCGGCGGCATATCGGCAGTAGAGCTTGCGAAAAAACTCTGTGCATTTGGTCTGGAGACGATCATCTATACTGATATATCACGTGATGGGACACTTTCCGGTGTAAACGTCACAGAAACGGCACATTTGGCTCGTGCTTCTGGGATCAAGGTGATTGCCTCGGGCGGAGTGAAATCCATCAGCGATATTGAAGAACTCAAGAAAAGGGAATGTGATGGCATCATCGGGGTGATTGTCGGAAAATCCATTTATGAAGGATCACTATCGCTCACCGAAGCAATTGCAGCATCGCGCTGACATATACGTGTATCTTTCGAAAGGAGTGATTTCATCATGCAAACAACCTTTGCAAAACGTGTCATCCCATGTCTGGATGTCAAAGACGGACGAGTTGTCAAAGGAACAAATTTTGTTGGACTAAGGGATGCAGGAGATCCTGTCGAATTAGCTAAACGATACGACGAAGAAGGTGCTGATGAAATTGTATTTCTGGACATCACAGCATCTCATGAAAAACGGAAGACGATGGATCACGTCGTCTCTAGCTGTGCATCCGAGGTGTTTATTCCGCTCACCGTTGGCGGCGGAATAAGCACCCTAGATGATATGCAGCATATACTCAAGGCGGGAGCCGATAAGACCGCAGTCAATACAGCCGGCGTAAAAAATCCGGAATTGATCCGAGAGGGAGCTTTACGATTTGGCCGTCAGTGTATTGTCGCCGCAATCGATGCACGTCGTACCGGAAGAGATACATGGGAAGTGTATATCAATGGCGGACGTACGCCAACTGGACTTGACTGTGTAGCGTGGGCAAAGGATGCAGTACGTCTTGGAGCCGGTGAAATTCTGCTGACGAGCATGGATGCAGATGGGACAAAAAACGGTTATGATATAGAACTTACACGTGCCGTATCAGAAAGCGTCAACGTTCCTGTGATTGCTTCCGGAGGAGCAGGAACACTGCAGCATTTTTACGATGTTCTCACGAAAGGAAAAGCGGATGCTGTCCTTGCTGCGTCGCTGTTCCACTATGGTGAGTTCACGATAGAAGAGGTAAAAACATATCTTAGGTCACATGGACTGGGGGTTCGATTATGATGAATGAAGACATGTCAATGATTCAATTTGACGACCGAGGACTGGTGCCGGCAATTGTACAGGAAGAAAACAATCAAGTACTGATGCTGGCATATATGAATCGGGAATCGCTTGAAAAAACAATAGAGACCGGATTTGCATGGTATTACAGCCGTAGCCGTCAAAAGTTATGGAAAAAAGGCGAAACATCGGGTAATGTCCAACGCGTAAAAGAAATCTCTTACGATTGTGACGGTGACACCATATTGCTGCGTGTCAAGCAGTCAGGCGTAGCGTGTCATACAGGCACCTACTCATGTTTTAGCGGCCGTAAATTCTATGACGCAGACAGTAAGAGTATTATCCCTCTAACAGAAAAAGAAGAGCATCCATTGACTGAAGTTTTGGCGTCCCTTTATCAGGTCATCCAGAGCCGACGCCTGCATCCGGTCGAAGGATCCTATACCAACTATCTATTTGATAAAGGACAGGATAAGATCCTGAAGAAACTCGGTGAAGAAACGGCAGAGACGATCATTGCCTCCAAGAATAACATTCGCGAAGATGTCCTCTATGAGATGGGAGATTTGTGGTATCACTGTCTCGTCTTGTTGGCGTATCACAACATGACGCCGGAAGATCTGCTGGAAGAATTGAAGCGGAGAAACAGCGGAGGAAAATATCATAAATTTGCCGGCAAGACAGGTATACGGCCAGACATGTAATCCCTTTGTTTTCGCCAGCTATCCATAATGGTAATTATGGATAGCTGGCGAAATAAAGAAAAACTGGAGCAAAAGATATGTGAATCTTATAACTTGTCATTGACAATAAAGCAATTTGAAACTATAATTTAGATATTGGGTTATATAACTATAGATTATAGTTTTAATCAAGGAGAGTGTTCTTTTATGGCAAAGAATCCGGTCAAAATTACCGAGACTGTCCTCCGCGACGGACATCAGTCGTTGGTAGCAACACGCATGCGTATTTCGGACATGCTTCCGCAGCTTGCGGCGCTTGATGCCATCGGCTACAATGCTCTTGAGGCATGGGGCGGTGCCACATTTGACACATGCCTTCGCTTCCTCAATGAAGATCCGTGGGAGCGTTTGGATATTCTGAAGAAGAACCTTAAGACGCCAATTCAGATGCTCCTTCGTGGTCAGAACTTGCTTGGATACAATCATTATTCCAACGATGTTGTTGAGAAATTTGTCCAGAAAGCATCTGCACACGGCGTAGGTGTCTTCCGTATCTTTGATGCATTGAACGATATCCGCAACCTGAGGGTCGCTATTGATTCGGCTCTGAAATGCCCGGAGAAGCCGCATGTCCAAGGCTGCTTGGTATATACGATCAGTCCGGTTCACACCAACGAAAGCTTTGTTGAACTGGCTGTTGAGCTCGAGAAGATGGGATGTCATTCCGTCTGCATCAAGGATATGTCAGGACTGCTGAAGCCCTATGTTGCTGAGGATCTGGTCAAGAAGCTCAAAGCAGCGGTGAAGATCCCCATCGAGCTCCATACGCACTGCACCTCCGGATTTGGTCACGCAACGTATCTGAAAGCCATCGAGGCGGGTGTTGATATCATCGATACGGCACTGGCACCCTTCTCCAGCGACACATCTCAGCCATGTACGGAAACGATGGTTGCGATGCTGGAAGGAGAAGAGCGTGATACCGGACTTGACCGTCAGGCAATGACGCCGATCTCCAAGTACTTCCTCCAAGTAAAGCAGGATCTCATTAAGACGTTCAACCTCAAGGGATACTTTGACGTCAATCCAAACGTGCTGGATTTCCAGATTCCTGGCGGTATGCTTTCCAATCTTGCTAACCAGCTCAAAGAGGCCGGCATGGAAGACAAGTACCAGGATCTTCTCGACGAGATGCCGCGCGTACGCAAAGATGTCGGCTATCCGCCGCTCGTTACACCCTCTTCGCAGATCGTTGGAACCATGGCAACGTTTAATGTTATGAGTGGTCAGCGCTACAAGATGGTGCCGAACGAGTTCAAGGACCTTGCTCGTGGAAAATTCGGCAGAACCCCCGTTGAGGTCGATCGTAAGTTCCTGACCGATACGCTTGGGATTGCTCCGGAGGATATCATCGAGGACTGCTCGATCGAAGATGCAAAGGCAAAGACATTTGCCGAGTTTAAGGAAGAACTGAAAGGAAAAGGATATCTCAATCCGACCGATGAGGATGTTCTCTCCTATGCCCTCTTCCCGCAGGTTGCGGAGGAGTTCTTCAAGGCACACTACAAGCCGATTACGGCATACGTAAAAGAGTAATCCAATCTATCTAAAAAAGAAGATGGAACACGGTTCGCCGCGTTCCATCTTCTTTTATTTTTCCTTGAAGAATACCGATTTCCCAATAAATTCTCGAAAAATGGAATTATTGGGGATATCATCGATGTCATGAATTTCATTGACATATTGAAGAAAACGCAGAATCAATCGCGCTTCTGTGTATCCCTCTTCTCCTCTGTCTATCGCCTCTAAAAGAGGTACTGCATATTTTTTTAACACCCCAATTTCATAGATCAGCGCGGAATTGAACAAAACATCGGCTTCTTCCTGAAATGGGAAAATATATTTTTCCTCCCCCGCCCTGACGTCCGGCCACTGCTTAATTGTCTTAATGGCCTTTGCACCACGAAATTGATGATCCCGAACCAATCTGCGAAGGAAGCGTACCTCTGTCGTCGGGATACGATTATGTGCATCAATGTTTAGCTGTGTCAATGCACTAATATATATTTTGTATTTGTTTTTTCGCGCTATATCTGCGGTGAGCCGTTCATTCAGGCCATGAATGCCTTCAATAATAATGGGTTGATCTTCTTTCAACAGTAAGAAATTATCGTCGCGCCATTCCCTCCTTCCCGAAATGAAATTGTAGTAAGGAATTTGTACCTTATGTCCATTTAGGAGTTCCAACATATTTTGATTGAAGAGAGCTGTATCGATCGCGTCAATCGACTCATAGTCATACTCTCCTTTTTCATTTCGTGGCGTGTCCTCACGGTTCAGAAAATAATCATCCAATGAGATCATAATGGGGTGCAGTCCGTTGACGCGAAGCTGTATCTGTAGTCTTTGAGCAAAGGATGTCTTTCCGGAAGATGATGGTCCGGCAATCAGAATAAGCCGTATATTGTTCCGATGTGAAGCGATGTGATCCGCGATTTGAGCGATACGTTTCTCCTGAAGTGCCTCAGATATGCGTATGAGCTCTCCCATACGATGTTCATTATTGATCTGATTCAGATCCGAGATGTATGGGCACTCTAAGATCTTCGCCCATTCCTTCGCTTCAGAAAGAATGTGTCCAAATTTTGGTTGCTCTACACGCGTTCTGATTTTCCCGTCTGTCATTTCATCTGGTGTGCGTATCAATACACCGGATTGTTCCGCATCTAATGCAAACTGTCCGAGAAGCTTTGTCTCTGGGAGCATCGCTCCATACAGGTAATCGGGATAGTTACGGCACGTATATATACTGATCATGGGGTGTGGGAGTGAGGCAATCAGTGCAGCCTTTCCCCTCTTGCCATGCGCCTGAAATAGTTCAATTGCTTCCTGGCGCGGAATACTGTGCTTGACGATGGGGGTGTTATTTGCAATCATTTCACGCATTTCTTGTTCGATATCATGGATTAAATGAACGTTGATTGGTTTTCCTGGAATTTTTACTTCACAATATAATCCCTTATTGACTGTAAACTTGGCGACAACCTCTGCTTCTTTGTTCATATTGGATACGGCCACGATAAAGAGAAAGAGGATGGAGCGTTGATAGATTCTCCATCCAAGGGAAGTATTCAACTCGATAAATGAAATTTCATCATCATGATCATATTCTGACTGCATATCTCGTACTTCACCGTTGATTTTAGCTGCAACAATAGGACTGGAGTAATTCTGCTCTTCCTCTTGTGCAAGCTGCATCAATGTTTTTTTCATCAGAACCCTCTTCTCTCTTTACAGAAAAACCTGCCCATCGCGAGCAGGTTATCATCAGATAAAGAATGTAACAATTTTGTAGGTGATTGCACCCATGATAGCTGTGCATGGGATTGTCAGCACCCACGCTACTACCATTTGCTGTGCTACCCCCCATCGAACGGCGTTAATGCGTTTTGCCGCTCCTACCCCCATAATGGAGCCGGAAACGACATGTGTTGTACTCACAGGCAGATGCAGCAAAGTTGCACCAAATATGATAATGGATGAGTTCAAATCCGCCGAAAAGCCTGAAATCGGCTGTAACTTAAATATCTTACCTCCGATGGTCTTGATGATGCGCCAGCCGCCGACGGCCGTTCCACAAGCCATTGCAGTTGCGGCAAGGATTTTGACATAGGTGGGAACCTCGAACGCATCAATGTATCCACCAGCCAATAAGGCGAGTGTGATGATGCCCATAGACTTCTGTGCATCGTTGGAGCCGTGAGAAAATGCCATAGTAGCAGCCGATAGGATCTGCATCTTCTTCAATTTCCCGTTGATGGA
>CAUTTS010000030.1:0-24428 GCA_963541465.1 uncultured Selenomonas sp. | reverse complement strand
TGCAGAACCTCTCCGCACTCGCCGAGGAGAATGCCGCGACGACCGAAGAGGGCAGCGCGTCGGTGGAGACACAGACGAATGCTCTTGAGGATATTGCGCAGGCGAGCGAGGGGCTCGCAGAGATCGCGACCGACCTCCAGCGTGAGGTGGAGCGTTTCAAACTCTAAACGGTAATACATGGGACGGTCACAGAAGGAAATGCCTTTCTGTGACCGTTTTTCGATGCGGCATTGGATGAAGACTGTATCGCACCGGGAATGATGAAAAAAGAAAATCATCGGATTAAAAATATTTATGAAAATACTATGCACGTGTGACATCCTGTGTTATACTAACTAAAACTATATGTGGGAAAATGACAGGAAAATGTTTGGAGAGAGGGGAACGCTATGTCAACGGGGATGGAGTCGCAGCGCAGCGCACAGGGGCGGGGGATCGGCTTTCAGATCAACTGCATTGTGGTGGTCAGTATTGTCATTGTGATGGCGATTATCCTTGGCATCGTAGGAAAGATGACCTATGATGCGCTTGAGAATGAGGAGAAGACGGAGCGCTTTAACGAACTGGGGAAGATTGCCGCGTCTGTTCAAACGCGTTATGCAAAGGCGTACCAGGCGTCGGCACTCGCAGAAGTACGGATTCAGCAGATTCTGCAGGCACCCCCGGAGGCACGCAGCCGCGAGGCGGTCGTGCAGGTGCTGCGCGATACGGTGGCGGCAAGTCCCGAGCTGCTCGGTGCAGGGGCGTGCTTTGCTCCGAACGCCTTTGACGGCAGGGATGCGGAGATGGCGAATACAGAGTACTCGGATGCGTCCGGGCGTCTCATCCCGTACGCCATGGCGGACAAGGTGATCCCGCTCAACGGCTATGAGACGGCGGGCTGGTACACGAATGTGGAAAAGTCGCACAAGACGATGCTGACCGATCCTTACACCTTCACATCGTCCGATGGCAGGAAAATGATGGCGGCGGCGATTTCGCGGCCCATCATTGTGGATGGACAGTTCCTTGGGACGTTGCTCTTTGACATCAACGTAGGAGGCTTCCAGTCAGACCTGCAGGGGATCAGCTCGGAAGATCAGTTCTACATCCTGTTCTCCCAGTCCGGTCTGATGGTCGCCCACGGGCGGGATGAAGGCGCGGTGATGAAGAACATCCTGGAGTCGATGGGACTGAAGGCGGAGGATGTCGCGAAGGGGACGGCGGAGAATCCGCTCGCGCAGGAAAAGGTTTCTCCCACCTCTGGCAAGGATACACTCTATGTCTATGCGCCGATCTCGTTTGACGGCGTTTCAGAGCAGTGGGGAATGTGCGCAGCGACGAGCTATGACGAGTTCACCGCTGATGCGTACCACATGATTTATATTCTCGTTGCTATTGCTGTCGTTGGCGTTGTCCTGCTGGTCGTGGGGCTGATCGTCTTTGTCAACCGTCGGATTTCCACGCCGATGGGCGATCTGCAGGGCGTGGTACAGAACTTTGCCCGCCTCGATCTGCGTGCGGATAATCCCGCCAATGTACGTGCACGCGGGTATCTCGGCAGAGAGGATGAGATCGGCGTGATGACGGGGGATCTCGCCGAGCTCGCGAACAATTTGCGCGCGACGATGGGCAAGATCAACGCCTCGTCGGAATCCGTGGCGGCGACGAGCGAGGAGCTGACAGCGACAACGCAGACGACGGCGCACACCTCAGAGGAGGTCTCGAAGGCGATCCAGAACATCGCCGACGGTGCGACCAGCCAGGCGGAGGATACGCAGAAGGCGGCCGACCATCTCAGTGAAGTACTGCGCATCGAGCAGGATACAGAACACATCGTCAATGTTCTCAATGAGACGACGCAGAAGATCAGCGATCGCAAGGCGGAGGGATCGGAGATTCTAAGCGATCTGCTCGGCCGCGCCGAGGAGATGTTCAAGGCGACCGAGGAAGTCGCCAAGGTCGTCGAGGAGACGAATCAGGGCGCGGACAAGATCGAAGAGTCCAGTGCGATGATCCAGAGCATCGCCGACCAGACGAATCTCCTCGCGCTCAATGCCGCGATCGAGGCGGCACGTGCCGGCGAGGCCGGGCGCGGGTTCGCTGTTGTGGCGGAGGAGATCCGCAAGCTCGCCGAGCAGAGCTCGAGCTTTACGGACGACATCCGCGGCATCATCCACGAGCTGAAGACGAAGAGCCAGCAGGCGGTGGATACGATGCACGTATCGACGAAGCTCGCCTCGGAGTCGCATAAAGGCCTGGAGAGCACGAAGGAGTGCTTCGACCGTATCTCTGAGGCGGTCGAGGAGACGGGCGACGTGGTCAAGAAGCTGAACGCATCGGCAAAGACGATGGGCGAGAAGCACGCATCCATCTCGGATGTGGTGCAGAACCTCTCCGCACTCGCCGAGGAGAATGCCGCGACGACCGAAGAGGGCAGTGCGTCGGTGGAGACACAGACGAATGCTCTTGAGGATATCGCACAGGCGAGCGAGGGGCTCGCAGAGATCGCGACCGACCTCCAGCGCGAGGTGGAGCGCTTCAAACTCTAAACGGGATGATACAGGGCTGCTGCACGAAGATGGGTTGGTCTTCGTGCAGCGGCTCTTTTCTATTGTGCGCAGTCCTGCTGTGGATGCACGCGAAAACACTAGCGAAATCTCTCTGTGTATGCTACAATAGGGCAGATAACATGACGGTACGATATGGGGTGACATTTTGCGATATAACTGGAAGCGCCTTGCGGCGGCATCTCTTTTTGCGCTGGCGGTACAATTCTACGCACCGCCGTCCTTTGCGATGCCTCCGATTCTCCCGTACAATGAGGTGACGGAGGGGATGCAGGGAACGGCGTATACCGTGCTCGATACGACGGGCGAGGTGCGCACGTTCCCTGTGGAGATCGTCGGTCAGATGGAGGGCGGCAAGGGCTCTCAGCGGATGATTATGGCGCGGACGAGCGGCAATTTCATCGAGCACGTCGGCGGTGTTCTGCAGGGGATGAGCGGCAGTCCGATCTATGTGGACGGCCGTCTCGTGGGGGCGCTTGCAGCGGGGCTGAAGGATCTCAGCCCCTATACCTTTTTCATCACGCCGATTGAGGACATGATTCCGCTCTGGTCGATGCCCGATACGAAGAATAAGACACGCATCGATACGGTGGACATCGTACGCGCCGTTGAGGAGCGCAAGAAGGCAAAGGAAAAGGACGAACTGCGCGAGCGCGAGAAAAAAGTCGCCAAGATGACACGCGCCGAGCGTGAGGCGGAGTGGCGTGATACACTCGCCGCCCTGCGCGGAGAGAAAAAGTCAGAGGAAGCGCCCGCAGATGGCGCGGGTGAAGCAGCGCCACAGAAGCCTGCGGGGGACGCGCATGACACGGCCGCTGATGCTGTGCAGAGCGCGGACCAAGGGGCGAAGTCGTCGACGGGATCCGTCGCGGCATCGCCTGCAGCAAAGAAAGCGAAAGCGCACGATACCGAGGAGAAGTCGGCCTTCTTTGTGAGCGGGTTTGGCTCGGCAGGGCTGCGCTATCTGCAGGACAATATGCCCGCAGGCAGTACATTCCTTCCGCTGGGGGCGGTCGGTGCCAATACGCCCCTCCCCACGCGCTATGATGCTGCTCTCGCGGGCGGTCAGCCCGTCGGGGTCGCCATAGTCTACGGCGATTTCAGCATTGGCGCGACGGGAACGGTGACGGCGGTGGACGGCAAAAAGGTGCTGGCCTTCGGGCACTCCTTTATGCATAAGGGCAACGTGAACTATTTCATGACGGACGCCGATGTGGTCGGTACGATTGCAGGGCAGAGCAACGGCGTGAAGATCGCGAACATTGGCAGTGTGATCGGGCGCATCAATCAGGATCGCGAGACGGGCATTGCGGGTATCCTCGGGACGTTCCCCACCGCTGTTCCGATTCGCATTCACGTGAAGGACGACGCGCTCGGCACGGAGGAGACCTTCGGCGCACAGATTGCCTACGATGAGGATTTCCTGCCCGTGCTTTCGGGCAGTATTGCCTATGCGGCGATGAACCGCGTATCGGATTCCCTCGGCAGCAGCACGGCGCGCATCCGCTTTGCCATCCGTACGAATGCGGTGGACAGCGGGGTCTTTGAGCGGCGCAATATGTACTACAGCGCGGCAGATGTCGGGCAGGTCGCGGTGACGGAGCTTTTGCAGGCGATGAATATGATCGTGACGAATCCGCAGGAGGAGTCCGATATTCTCGATCTCGACGTGGATGTGGAGCTCACGGGCGGACGCCAGACCGCCGTTCTTGTCTCGGCAGTGCCGGACAAGCTGGTGGTAAAGCCGGGCGACACCGTGACGTTCAAGACGAAGATCCGCCCCTATCGCAAACCGGAGGAGACGCTGTCGATTCCCTATCGTGTGCCGAAAGCGCAGCCAGCCGGGACGCTGAACCTCGATATCCGCGGCGGCGGCTTCGTCCCTGTGAATCCCTTGGCACTCCTCGCGCAGGCGGGGCTCGAGATCCCCGACGACGAGGAGAAGTTCAAGACGACGGCGGAGAAGCTGGACGACCTTGCCGCGCAGGGGCAGAATAATGAGATCATCATCGCGCCCGGGGCGTCGCCCGCACCGAGCTCTGAAAAGGAAATGAAGAAGCGCATGCGTGCTGCGGCAAAGGCGTCGGCACGCGCGGCAGAGCGCGAGGAGCCGAAGCGCGTGACGTTGCTCGGCGATCCGAAGAAGAAGGACGAACGCGAGAAATTCTATGCGCCGTATGTGATCGAGAACGTGATCCACGCGACGCTGAAGGTTGAGGAATAAGGACGAATGGAACAACTGATCATTCATGGAGGGCATCCCCTGCGCGGCCATGTGAAGATCGGCGGGGCGAAAAATGCGGTGCTGCCCATTATCGCGGCAGCACTGCTCGGTACGAATGGAAAAAGTGTGCTGGATGAGGTGCCTGCACTCGAAGATGTCTATACGATTACGGCGGTGCTGCGTGCCCTCGGCGTGACGGCAGACTACACGGCAGCGGAGCATCGTCTGGTCATCGATGCGTCACACATTGCGACGGTCTCAGCCCCCTATGACCTCGTTCGCAAGATGCGCGCGTCATTCCTCATCATGGGGCCTTTGCTTGCGCGCGAGGGTCATGCGGAGATCTCTCTGCCGGGCGGCTGTGCCATTGGGACGCGCCCGATCGATCTGCATCTCAAGGGCTTTGAGGCTCTCGGGGCAGAGATCGAGATCACGCAGGGTGCGATTCACGCGCGTGCGCCGCACGGGCTCAAGGGGGCGCGCATCTACTTCGATTTCCCGAGTGTCGGGGCGACGGAGAATGTGATGATGGCGGCGTCCTGCGCCGAGGGACGGACGATTCTTGAGAATCCTGCGCTCGAGCCGGAGATCGTTGATCTCGCGAACTATCTCAATGTGATGGGGGCGCGCATCCGCGGTGCGGGCACGAACCGCATCAAGATCGACGGCGTGCCGGAACTGCGCGCGGCGGACTATACGATCATCCCCGACCGCATCGAGGCGGGGACGTACATGGTCGCGGCGGCGATGACGCGCGGTGATGTGTTCATCGAGAACGCGATCAGCGAGCATCTGAAGCCCGTCATTGCGAAGCTGAAGGAAGCGGGCGCACAGATCGAGGAGGATATTGCAGGGGTGCGCGTCTCTGCCGACCGCCCGATGAAGGCGATTGATCTCAAGACGATGCCCTATCCCGGCTTTCCTACGGATATGCAGGCGCAGTTCATGGCGATGCTCGCCATCGCCGAGGGGACGAGTGTCGTGACGGAGACGGTGTTCGAGAACCGCTTTATGCACGTCGATGAGCTCGTGCGCATGGGCGCACGGATCCGTGTGGACGGGCGGACGGCGACGGTCGAAGGCGGTGCGCTCCTGAGCGGCGCACCTGTGCGGGCGACGGATCTGCGCGCGGGTGCGGCGATGGTGCTCGCGGGGCTCGTGGCGCCGGATGAGACGCGCGTCGGCTACATCCACCACATCGACCGCGGGTACGATGATCTCGTGGCAAAGCTCGTCGCGCTCGGGGCGGATATTCAGCGCGTGGATGCGGAATGGACAGGCGTGTAAAAACTGCTTGCATAATAAAGGAATCGCTGATAAAATAAATCCAGAACGATGGATTGAGGAGGTATGAAGGATGAAGCACATCAAGACGGTCAACAAGCCGACGATGCAGTCCACGCTCTACACGGGTGGCTGCGGCGAATGCCAGGCATCCTGCCAGTCTGCCTGCAAGACTTCCTGCACGGTGGGCAATCAGCCCTGTGCGAAGTAAGACGGGGAAATCGGCACAGCCCTTCTCGTTTGCGAGAGGGGCTTTTTCTGTGTATTTGATCTGCGTTTTCACACCATGCGTACGCATGGCAGATGCAGGTCACGATAAGTTTATGAAGGAGTAGGAATGAAAGTCCGAACGCATAAGTTCAAGCAGAACGGTATGCACATCCTCGTCGATGTGAACAGCGGTGCGGTTCACGTGATCGACGAGATGATTTACGATATGATGGATGACTTCGACGGGACGAACGATGAGGCGGTCGTGGCGCGTCTCAGGGGGCGCTATCCTGAGGGGGATCTGCGCGAGGCGCTCGGCGAGCTGCACGAGCTGATGGCGGCAGGGGCACTCTTTGCCCCCGCGATTGACGTACCGCCGACCTTCAAGTCGCGCGGATTGGTGAAATCCCTGTGCCTGATGGTGGCACAGGACTGCAATCTGCGCTGTAAGTACTGCTTCGGTGACGGCGGCAGCTATGGCGGACATCGTGCGGTGATGTCGCCGGAGGTGGGGCGTGCGGCGGTCGATTTTATCATCGACGGCTGTGGTCCGCGCAAACACTGTGAGATTGATTTCTTTGGCGGCGAGCCGCTGATGAATCTGACGACGGTGAAGGCGGTGACGGAGTATGTGCGTCAGCGTGAGCAGGAGACGGGCAAGGAGTTCAAACTGACGCTCACGACGAACGGGATGCTGCTCTCCGACAAGAATATCGCGTGGCTGAACGACAATCATATCTCTGTCGTGCTCTCGGCGGACGGACGGCGCGAGGTACACGATGCGATGCGTCCCGATGCGGGAGGACATGGGACGTACGATGTGGTCATGCGGAATTTTAAGAAGCTCGTCGATGCGCGCGGCGGCAGTGACTACTACCTGCGCGGGACGTATACGCACGAGAATCTCGACTTCACGCAGGATGTGCTCGCCATGAATGCGGCGGGCTTTGACATCCTCTCGATGGAGCCGGTCGTGCTGAAGGACAGCCCGCTCGGCTTTACGGAGGAGGATCTGCCGCGCATCTATGCGGAGTATGACCGCCTGACGCAGACCTATCTCGACCGCGTGCGTGCGGGGAAGGGGTTCTTCTTCTTCCATTTCAACATGGATCTCAACCATGGGCCGTGCGTCGCAAAGCGTCTCGCGGGTTGCGGCGCGGGGCATGAGTACTACGCCGTCGCGGAGAACGGGGATCTCTACCCATGCCATCAGTTCGTGGGGCGTGAGGGCTATCGCCTCGGCTCGGTCTTTACGGGCGTTGAGAGCATGGAGCTGCCGACGTACTTCCGCAACTCGCATGTGCTGAACAAGCCTCTCTGCCGCGACTGCTGGGCGCGGTTCTACTGCAGCGGCGGCTGTCATGCCAACGCCGATCTCTTCCATGGGGATATTCGCCATCCCTACGAGGTCGGCTGCGCGATTCAAAAGAAGCGTCTGGAGTGTGCGATTCTTGTGCAGGCGGTGCTCGCACTGGAGAAGGAAGAGGCAGAAGAGGCGCAGAAAAAAATTTCTTGACAATGTTTTCATCTTCCGCTATAATTCGCTATGTTGCTGAGAGAGTGACATAGGGGTATCGCCAAGTTGGTAAGGCACGGGATTCTGAATCCCGCATGCGTTGGTTCGAGTCCAGCTACCCCTGCCATTGGAAGATTGAGGAGCTGCCCTGAGGGGCAGTTCTTTTTTGTTGAAACTTTTTATCATCTCTGGTAGGATAGATAAAATAAGATAAGGAGAATGATCATGAGCAGCAAGAAAAAGGGAATCGGCGTGTGCCCGCTTCTGCAGATCGTGCTGAATGCCATATTCTTCGTCGGCATACAGACGATCTTTGCACCGTGTGCGCCGCATGAGGATGGAACGTGGATGACCTGTCACTGGGCGGGCGAGGCACTTTTGGGGATTGCCGCCGTTATGCTCGTCATGTCGCTGCTCCATCTCCTGCCGCTGCGTACGGGGATGAAGGAGGGGCTGGTTATCGCGATGATTCCGGTGTCCTTTTTGATCATCGTTCTGCCGGGGCGGCTCATTCCGCTCTGCATGATGGAGACGATGCGCTGTCACGTGATGATGCAGCCTGCGGTTACGGTGATTGCCGTGCTGAATATCGTTCTTTCCGCCGTGTATCTGTGGCAGCATCGAAAGGAGGAGCACGGATGACATTTGCCATGACGCTCGCCCTGCGCACCTGCCGCAGGAATATGGCACGCTCCGCGACGCTCGCCGTGCTGACGGGGATGCTTGCCCTCGTGATCTTCGGCGGCTCGGAGATGCTGCTCGGTCTGCAGGGCGGACTGATTCAGTTCCAGCAGCGGCTCGGTGCGGATGTCGTCGTCCTGCCGAAGGCGGCAGAGGGCGCGGGCTCACTGGAGGGGATCCTTGTGCAGGGCGTTCCTGCGCAGTTCTATATGGAGGAGCACTATCTCTCCGATCTGCGCAGTATGGCGGGGGTGGCGCACGCGACGCCGCAGTTCTTCCTTGCCTCGGCACATGCGGGCTGCTGCTCCGTGGCGGTGCAGCTGATCGGCTTTGACCCTGCCTCGGATCAGACCATCCAGCCGTGGATCCGCGAGAGCTATGGCGGTACGGTCGGCTATGGCGATATTCTCGTCGGCAGCGGCATTTCCGTCCCTGCGGACGGGATGCTGACGTTCTACGATCTGCCCTGCCGCGTCGTGGGGCGGCTTACGCCGACAGGAACGGGGATGGATACGGCGGTCTATACGAATATGGAGACGATCCGCACGATGATGGAAAATGCGGCGAAGAACGGCTTTGATGTATTTCAGGGCGTGCCGACGGAGGATGCGATCTCTGCCGTGATGATACGGACGGCAGATGGTTTTTCGCCTGAGGGGGTGGCCGAGGCGGTCAATGCGGCATATCCCTCGCTCACGGCGCGTCCTGCGCACGGCATGGTGCATGCGGTAGAGCAGGGGCTGGGCGGCATCTTGGAGATGATCGGGGGGCTCGTCGCCGTGGTCTGGGTGATCGCCGTCGTCGTTCTCGGCATCGCCTTTCACCTGTCGGCGCGCGAGCGGCGGCGTGAGTATCTGATGCTGCGCATCGCGGGGGCAGCACGCGGCTTCTTGATGCGCATGATGCTGACGGAGGCGGCACTCTCCTCGGCGGCAGGTGCTGCGGCGGGGATTGCCCTCGGTGCACTGATCATTCTGCCCTTTGCGGGGCTCATGAAGGCGGGACTGATGCGTCCCTATCTTCTTCCTGACGGCGGGACGATTCTGCTGCTGGCGGTAAACACGCTCCTCATGACAACGCTGTCGGGGATGCTGGCGGCGGCGTGGACGGTGGGGCGCGTATGTACGGCACCGATCAGTAGACTGCTGCGGGAGGATGGATGATGGAGCTGCGGGCGGAGAACGTCAGTCAAGATTTCCTGCGCGACAGTGCGCGGGAGGGATACATTGTCGCTGTGGCGGAGACGAATCTGTGTCTTTCCCCCGGTACGGTGACTGCGGTGATGGGGCATTCGGGCAGCGGCAAGAGTACGCTGCTGCATATCATGGGCGGACTCCTGCCGCCCGTGACGGGGAAAGTGTTCGTGGGGGCGACGGATCTCTATGCACTGTCCGAGGATGCACGTGCACAGCTGCGCAGCAGCAGTCTCGGCGTTGTGCCGCAGCAGCTGATGTCGCTCTGCGCGTTGACGGTACGGGAGAATGTTCTCCTCTCGGCACTTCTCTATGGCAGGGAACAGGACGTATCCACCCATGCGGATGCTCTGATGGAGCGCCTCGGCATCGCACCCCTCGCGCATGTCTATCCGTCGGAACTCTCGGGCGGGGAGCTGCGCCGCATGATGATCGCACGAGCCCTTGCCGGCACACCGCAGATGTTGCTCCTCGATGAGCCGACGGGCGACCTCGATGCGGAGAATACACGGCGCGTGCTCGATCTCGTGCGCGAGACTGCCGATGCAGGTGCGGCTGTCCTCCTCGTCACGCATGAGCGCGAGGCGGCATCGTATGCCGATGTCTGCTATACGATGGCGGAAGGGCGGCTGACGCACGCTGTGTAGCAAAAAAAACGGGGCTGTTGCACGAAACCAACGTGCAGCAGCCTCAATTTTGTGCAAAGACACAGAGGGACTGTTGCACAAAGATAAATTTACCTTCGTGCAACAGTCCCGTTTTGCGTGAAGCAGGAGATTATGCGATGGACGCATGTTTCTTTTCGTAGAGTGCCGTGAGTGCATCTTGCAGTACTTTTGAGACGTTGAGCTCTTCCGCTTCAGCGAAAGTGTTGAGCCATGCTGGAATCGTGAGGTTCTTGCGGATGGACTTGCTTCCGTATTTCGCAGCGTAGGTATCCATGTCAAGCGAGAGCAGACTGACAAATCCTTCGCCGATTTCGGGATCCGGGTGAATGTCCTTGATGTCGCTTGCGGGAGGGATTTCGTTGCCGTCTTCAAGTTCACCAAGGATCCAACCAGATGCAGCATCTTCGCCCATAGCGATGGCATTGGCAAGTGTATCTCCGCCAGAAACGCATCCGGGCAGATCAGGGACGGTAACGGCAAAAGCAGATGAATCCGGGTCGGGATAAAATACAGCAGGATAGATCAGGTTCATGATAGTGCCTCCTTGCGGAAGCGGGTATCAGGGATTGATGCCCGCTTCCTTCAATACGCTTTTCGCTATGAAGGGGTTAATGTCTCCGGGATGATTCGGGACTGTCAAGGTTTTTGCAACATCGTCTTTTTGATAGTGTTGGTGTGAACCTTTCGAGCGAACAGGCCGCCAACCATTTTTCTTTAGCAGTCGGTCAAGTTCTTTGAATCTCATTTTGTTCCCTCCTTCTGATTATATTATACGCATTATACGCATAAAAGTCAATAGGGGAAACGCATCCAAAGAGAACAAAACATCATCTTCATTTATGGGAGTGGAAAACGAAAGACCGTGCTTCAGCGTACCATGGAGACACTGGACTCTTACATCAGCCGTCTGAAGGACTACACAAAGAAGCTGCACATCTGCGGGGATCGCAACAGCTTTTCCAAGACAGATTATGAGGCAACCTTCATGCGGATGAAAGAAGATGCAATGAAGAACGGGCAGTTAAAGTCGGCATATAATCTGCAATATGGCGTGGAGTGAACTGCAGCATCCAGGCAGAGGGTGTCTTTGCACAGATCAAGGGAGCCTTTGGATTTCGCCGCTTTCTTACGAGGGGGCGTGCGAATGTCTTGGGTGAGACGATTCTGCTGGCACTGGCACACAACGTCTTCAAACTGCATCAAAAGATACAGAGCGGCACGTTGGAGCGGCATCTGGTATCATTGAGAGAAGCGGCATAAGAAGACGTCGGAAAGAAACCAATAAGGGCACACGAATAAGGGCGAGCATTGCAATCGTCCTTATTCGTGTGCCCTATTTCTGTAGAGGTGCAAGTTTTCGTTACCGTTGTTTCGCCGATCTGCCCCTATACGAAAAGAGGGACTGTTGCACAAAGATAAATTTACCTTCGTGCAACAGTCCCATATTTATTGTTTCCAAATACATAGAGATCCCTCTTTGCCGTATGCTTTCCATTTCCCTAAGCGAATTATATTACCGAAATGTATGTGGATGTCAAGGCGTGTAGCAAATGCAACGGATTATTTTCGGCAAAGCGTGGTAGAGTAGGTGCTCCGATAAAAATATTTTGATGGGGGCTATATAAATGAAGCAATGCAAGATGAAGGACAGCCGCATCGTTATCAGTGAGGTCATGATGCCCAGTTAGGCGAACCCGAACGGGAATGTGCATGGCAGCGAGATTATGAAGCTGATGGACTCGGCGGCATATGCGGCGGCGCGGCGGTATGCACGGTCGAACGTCGTGACGGCTCGCGTGGATGAACTCGAGTTTCACCTGCCGATCCGCATCGGTGATCTCGTCGTCGTGACAGCGGACATCGTCTACGTCGGGCACAGCTCGATGGAGGTCGCCGTCAACGTCATCGTCGAGGACTTGGACGATGGCGGCGATCCGCAGCTCGCGCTCTCGGCGTACTTCACCATGGTCGCGCTCGACCGCAACGCACGGCCGAAGTCCGTGCCGCCGCTCACGCTCGATACCGAGGAGGCACGTGCCGCCTTCGAGGAGGGCAAACGCCGCTATGAGGCGCACAAGGCACGCAAGCGTCGTGCTGTCACGCCTGCGGGCGGCTGTGTCTGCGATGCCATCGCGCAGCAGACGAAGGCGGCAAACACCGCGCACACGGCGAAAGAAGTGAAGAAGTAAAAGTACATATACTGCACATTGTGAAAGAAAAACGCAGCTCCGCGCGGGGCTGCGTTTTCTTGTGTGGGGGAGAATTTTTGTGGTATAATGAATGAAGCATTTGGCGGATATATGATAGGAAGTGATACAGATGGCGCAGGATGTTATGGTGCGTATGGATGATGATTTGTCGATGCGTCTGCATGAAGTTTGTGACGAGATCGGGTTGCCTATTTCCACCGCATTTCTGATTTTTGCGAAGCGCGTCGCACGAGATCGCAAAATCCCATTTGAACTCTCTGCGGAACCGGATCCATTCTACTCGGAAAGCAATATGGCACATCTGCGTCGAGGAATTGCCCAGCTCAATGCCGGTAGGGGCGTGCAGCATGACTTGATCGAGGTCGCAGATGGTGAATAAGACATGGTCGGATGAGGCTTGGGAGGACTATGTCGGCTGGCAGTCAGAGGACAAGAAGACCTTGAAAAGGATCAATCTCATCCTCAAGGATGTGGAGCGTCATCCATTTGAGGGCATTGGAAAGCCGGAGCCGCTCAAGGGCGACCTTGGCGGGTTTTGGAGCAGAAGAATTGACGAAAAGAATCGGTTGGTCTATCGCATTGTTCCAAGCGGATTGGAGATTCTTTCCTGCAAGGGACATTATGAATAAAATCCCTCCGTCCGCAGCAGGTACTCCTTTTTGTCGAGCCCGCCTGCATAGCCCGTGAGGCTGCCGTCTACACCGATGACGCGGTGACAGGGGATGAGGATGGAGATCGGATTGCGCCCAACCGCCCCGCCGACCGCCTGCGCCGACATACGCTTTCCTGTACTTTTCTCAAGACGTTTCGCGATTGCCCCATAGGTCGTCGTTCCCCCGTATGGGATCGTTTGCAGGATTGCCCATACCAACATCTGAAACGCCGTGCCCGTGGGATTAAGAACGGGCATAAAGTCAGGCTCTTTGCCAGCGAAATACAGATCGAGCCAACGCATGGCCTCTCCGAACACGGGGAGGTTCTTTTTGTGTGCCGCATCGCATAGCGGACAACCCGTTTCCCCGTTGAAGTACAGCCCCGTGAGGGCTATGCCGTCACTCGTAAGCGTGATCCCGCCGAGCGGGGAGGTGTAGTGTGCTGTGTAGATCATGGGCATTCTCCTGTCGGTTGATGTAGTTCTATTATAAGGGAAATAATTGCGCTGTGATAGTCCCCCGTGTGTTTTCAATCAAAATATGATATAGTGAAAGAAAGATACCGAAGGAGGCGGCATGATGGCGACAACGGAGATGACGGATGATATGGTTGTGCAGGGGGCTCGCGCGGCGGTGCGTATCGCACTGGCGAAGAACAAGGCAAGAGGCGTGTCGAGTGTTGTTTACGACCGAAAGACGAAGACCATCTATGAAATCAGGAGCGATGGACAGCGCGTGCCTATACGGGTAGGATATGATGAAAAACGTGCAGAAGAAGCCTGAGATCATCGTTTTTGCGGGGGCGAACGGCTCGGGTAAGAGTACATTTACAGAGATTCTGCGTCCTCCTCAGATGGATTATATCAACGCCGATGAAATCAAGAAGAATCTCAAGTGTGATGATCTTGAAGCTGCGCAGATTGCTGAACGGCAGCGAGAGGCATTTCTTTCTGACAAGAGAGCGTTTTGTTTTGAGACCGTACTTTCTACGTCGCGCAATTTGGAACTTTTGAAACGCGCACGGGAAAAGAGTTATTTTATTCGTTGCTACTATGTCTTGACCGTAGACCCACTTATCAATGTCTATCGTGTGAAAGCTCGCGTGGCATCGGGCGGGCACGATGTTCCCGTGGAGAAGATCTATGCACGCTATGATCGTGCAATGACTCTGGTTCCAAAGGTCGTTGCCGTGAGTGACATCTGCCACATCTACGACAACTCGACGGAAGAGCCGTTTCGTATTTTCAAAAAGAGGAAAAATGTATGCTTTTACGACGAATGCGATGATTGGCAGAGAGAAAAAATTGAGACTCTGACGGGGATTATGGACATGGAACGAAAAAACTTGAATCAGTGCTGATAAAAGCATTTCACATGGAGGCGCGGGCGTTTTCCGCGCCTTTTCTATTTTATCCTGCAAATGTCGCTTTCCGTGCGACCACGCGCCGCACTCCTCCTGCTATACTCTGAACCATCGAAAAGGTCATACAGCATAGAGGAGGAAAACATCATGGCAGAGGCAAAGACAAACGGACAGACGGAACTCGTATTCATTCTGGATCGGAGCGGGTCGATGGCGGGGTTGGAGAGCGACACCATCGGTGGGTTCAACGGCATGATCGCAAAGCACCGGAGCGAGGGCGGGGACGTGCTTGTCTCGACGGTGCTCTTCGACCACGAGAACGAGGTTGTCCACGACCGCGTGCGGATTGCGGATGTCCCCACACTCACATCGAAGGAGTACTACACACGCGGCTGCACGGCACTGCTCGATGCGATGGGCGACGCAATCCACCACATCAAGAACGTGCACAAGTACGCCCGCCCCGAGGATCGTCCCGCACGCACCATGTTCATCATCACGACCGACGGGATGGAGAACTCGAGCACGCGCTACACGGCGGATCAGGTGCGGGCGATGGTGAAGCAGCAGGAGGAAGCGGGCTGGACGTTCGTCTTCCTCGGCGCGAACATCGACGCCGTACAGGTTGCGGGCGGACTTGGCATCCGTCCCGAATTCGCCGCCGAGTTCGCCTGTGACGCGGCGGGCGTGCGCGAGAACTTCGCATCGCTCGGGGCGATGACCTGCGCATTCTCTGCGGTGGGCGAAGTGCCGATCGGATGGGCGGAGAAGATCGGCAAGCACCTCGCAAAGAAGAAGAGCGGTCGCAGCTGAGCGGAGAACGTAGAAAATTTTTGAAACAACGTTTGGTATGGACTTTTTCTGTCCATACCATTCGCTATACTTACGAAACCACTGATAAATTCGACACCGTCATCCAATTGAGTGGAGTTCATTTTATCAGTGCTTCCCTAGATGTGGTCAAGAGATATGGAGGAGGAAATCTTTATGGCAGAAGCAAAGACGAACGGACAGACGGAACTGGTATTCCTCATGGACGTCAGCGAGCCCATGGCGGATTTTACGTCCGATATCATCGCCGGGTTCAACGGCATGATTGCACGGCTCAGAGAGGAGAGGTCGGATATTCTTGTTACTACATGGCAGTTCGCTGATTTTTGCTTGTACGTTGATGAACGTGTGCCGATCACCGCAGACTCCGTACGCATGGAACAGGACTTCTTTGAGCGCCTCCGTATCATGCGGGAGCAGATGGCACGCCAAGCTGCTCCCGCGCCCATCACACAAGAGGACGGCAAGCCTGGTAGAAGGGTGCTGATCAATGCGATAGGCGGTGTTGTCTGCCGCTCTAGGTACGTGTACAAGCATTATCCCGAGAACCCCGCGCGTACGATGTTCGTCATCATCACGGGCGGAGCGGATAACGCGAGCCTGTACTACTGGACGCCTGACCGGCTGCGGGATCTGGTAGAGCGGCAGGAAAAGGAGGCGGATTGGGAGTTTATCCTCCTCGGTGCGAACATCGACGCGGAGCGGGTCGCAGGAGATCTCGGCATCCCCATCGAGAACGCCGCCCAGTTCGCCTGTGACGCGGTGGGCGTGCGTGAGAACTTCGCGTCGCTCGGTGCGATGATCCTGGAGTTTTCCGCGACGGGCGTTGTTGCGCCGACATGGTCGCGGAAGATCAGCGAGCATCTCGCAAAGACGCAGAGCGGTCGCAGCTAAGTGAAATAGAAGCCTGCCCCGTCTGTGGGGAAGGACCGTTCTACGAAGATGGCAATTTTCGTAGAACAGTCCTTGCTCTTTTTTCCATAACAAATGAAAACAAAACCCTTGCGTGGACAATTCGGGCATGTTAAAATTTTATGAGAAGAAACTGAAAGGGGAATGATCATGATACCGCCGCATCAAACTCCATCCACTGACCTCCTTGAACGGATTCGCCGCTATATTGCCGCGCATTTGCAGGGTTCCTCCGACATCATCGAGGAAGCAAAGCGTAAGCTGCCGCGCCCTACCCCGCGTCCCTTCGAGGATGAGCGCGAACGTCACGGCCTTGCGCGCGATCCCGGTGTACATGAAGAGCCACTCGTATGCGGCGGCACTCTTCCACGTCCGCGTGGTGCCCTGGACGGCATTCTCTCGCGTCTTAAAAGCAAACTCGACAAGCCGAAAGAAACCTTCTCCGAGCGGCTCCTGCGCCTCATCGACGAGAGCGGCATGACCGATGTCGAGGTGTACAAGCGTGCGGGGATTGACCGCAAACTGTTCTCCAAGATCCGTACCGACAAGAACTATCATCCGAAAATTCGCGTCGTCTACGCATTCATCTTCGTCCTGCGGCTGAACCTCGACGACGCGCGGGATCTCCTCGCAAGCGCGGGGTACAGCATCTCGCCCGCGAGCAAATTCGATCTCGTCATGGAGTTCTGCATCATGGAGGGCTACGATATCGACACTGTGAATGGAATCCTCTATGAGATGGGGATGGATGTGCTATAAAAGGAAAGAAAGGATGTCAAATAATGGAACAGAAACGGACGAGAGAAAACTTGTTAAAATCATTAGAACTGAATAGTTTCTACGATCTTACCCCGGAGATAATGGACAAGTTTCTCTATAAGGCGAAAGAAATGCCTGCGGAAGAACTGAAGACTGTCCTTGCGGAAATTCCAGATTTTCCGAAACTCATGAAGGAATCCCTTGATGCATTTAAATCAACTGGGGAAAAAGCATTAGCCGGAAATACAGAAAGCATGAGGAGTTTTTATGCACTTTGTAATGCTATGCAAAAATGCTTAGAAGAAGAGTTGAAAAGGGCAGAAGATCCGAATGAAAGAGTAAAAATACTTGATATGTTAATGAAAATTCTTGATAAGGCAGACAAAAAAGACTCAGAAAACAAGGAGTATTTGTTATCCGTTATGAAGGCTGTTGGAGCGGGGGTGGGAGTTGGCCTTGTTGTTGTATGTCTATACGGGATGCATCAAGGCGGGCTTACTGATAAGAGCTCAGATTAACGATGCAGCTTCTTAGCTTCGTATTGAAGAATACAGTGATGGCATGGACTTTATACGTCCATGCCTTTTGCTATACTTACGCTAAATAAAAAAATGTCGCCTGTGCGGCGACCTATGGCGGCGGGGGATTTGCTAAGATAGGGACAGATCGAAGAGAAGTCATTTGGAGGTGTGCGTCATGGGGATTTTGAAGAATTTGCAGAACGTGTTTCGCACGGTGCGTCCGCCGTGTGCACGGTGTCCCTATCGGCTCGGCATCGTGAAGTTCGTGCAGAGTCCGTGCCCTGCGTGCCGGATGGACGGCTACCGCACGTTCGATGTGCTGATGCGTGGGCAGCGTGGCTTTCCCGAGATTTGGCGCGGCGGCATATTTCGCGACGGGGCGGACGACGGGAAGATTTTTCGCAGATAGGGGAACGATGGGAACGCTCAAAGATATGCTGAAGCTCGCTGGCGAATGCGTCTCGGTACTAATACTGTTGGCTGCATACGCCATCGTAAAAGTACTGTATTGGGGCGTCATGGGCATCAAGTTGTTGCTCATTGCATTGTGGTAGCAGAAAGGAAGAGTCGGCAATGGAACGTATGGAGATACGCGGCCGCTGCGGCACGGCGATTGCCTACGCAAAGGTGATCGAGGAGGAGGCGGTCGAGCAGATCCGCCGTATGTGTGACTACGAGTTCACGGAGGGGGCGAGCATCCGCATCATGCCCGATGTGCACTGGGGCAAGGGCTGCACGATCGGCACGACAATGACTGTGCGGGACAAAGTCGTCCCTAACCTCGTTGGGGTGGATATCGGCTGTGGGATGTATACGGTCGACCTCGGCAAGGGGGAGATCGACCTCGCACGCTTCGATGCGGCGGCACACTTCGTCCCGTCGGGGCGCAATCTCTGGGACGGGCGGCAGGAGAGATTTGACCTCACGGCGCTGCGCTGCTACCGCGCTCTCAAGGACACGAAGCGCATCGCACGCAGCCTCGGCACGCTCGGCGGCGGCAACCACTTCATCGAGATTGACCGCAGTACGGACGGCACGCACTACCTCGTCATCCATACGGGCAGCCGCAATCTCGGCAAGCAGGTCGCCGAATACTATCAGAACATCGCCATCGACCTCTCGCATGGAAAGGACGAACTGTTCCGTGCGCGTGACGAACTCATCCGCCGTTACAAGGCGGAGGGGCGGCGCAGCGAACTGCAGGAGGCGCTCAAGGATCTGAACCGTGGATTCCAGGCAAAGGCAGCGGAGATTCCCGCTGACCTTGCATTCCTCTTTGGCAGCTATCTTGCGGACTATCTGCACGACATCGAGATCTGTCAGAGCTTCGCACGGCGGAACCGCGAGGTCATCGCACGCGTTCTCCTCGAACGGACGGGGCTGACTGCGGGGGCAGCGTTCCACACGGTACACAACTACATCGACGTGGAGGAACGGATTCTCCGTAAGGGCGCAATCGCAGCACACGCAGGTGAGCGCGTCCTCATCCCGATCAATATGCGCGACGGCAGCATCCTCGCCGTCGGGCGCGGCGAACCGGACTGGAACTACTCCGCGCCGCACGGGGCGGGGCGGCTCATGTCGCGCACGGCGGCAAAGGAAAACCTCTCCATGGATGAGTTCCGTGAAACAATGGCAGGTGTCTATACAACGGCAGTCAATGAGAATACGCTCGACGAGGCACCGATGGCGTACAAGTCCCTTACGGACATCATCGACGTAATCGAGGACAGCGTGGACGTGATCGAGGTGCTGAAGCCGATCTACAATTTCAAAGCGGGGTGATGCTCATGTGCGGCGCACTCTTGGGAGATATCATAGGTTCTCATAAGTTCTCCGCAGTACTGCGGCAGGTTTGGCAGCGGCGCGGCGATTCGATCGTGTTTAGAATTTTTGAAAGAGAGGTATTCCAATGAAAAAGCTGATGTTGATTTCCTCCATACTGATCCTTGCTCTGTGTACTGCCTGTTCCAGCAGTGTTGTAGACAGCATCGGGAAGGATGTGGAGGATACTATCGCGCATTCGCAAAGTGCCAACGATAAATATGTGCAGATGGTCAGGAACGGCTATCCGAGCAGTCATCCATCTGTGAACTATGAGCAGGCGTTCACCACCTTTTTCGGCAGCCCGCAGTGGAAACATTTTAAGGCGGAGGATGGCAGGGAGGTTGTCGAGTTTACGGGAGATTGCACCTACCAGGATGCACCCGTGAAAGCGCGGATTCAATTCGTCGTCAATGAGCAGCAGGGAACGTTTGAGACGGCATATCTGGCGTTCAATGAGGTGCCGCAGAACAAGCTGATCTTGGCAGCACTGATTGAGAAAGCCTTTTCGTCGGTTCAAAGTCCGCAGAGTGCGGCAGGGAACAATGGACAACCGATCTCTTACAGTGAGGCAAAGGGGCTCTTTCAGTCATGGCTCGACGCACACACATTCCCCGTTGTCGTTGAAGTCGGTGGCAGCGACCAGAAACTCCACAAGGTTTCCGGCTCGGACAGAGAATACTATATGTTCCAGATTCGTGGCATGACCCGTCTCCATGATGTTCTGGTAGACCCGAATGCGCGCGAGATGTTCATCTACGATACGGGCAAGCCCGAGCCGATCGAAGAATGGTATCAGAAGTTCGTCGTGCCACAGAATAAAAAGAAATAGACGGGATATACAAACTATTGTGTGATCCTTGGAAAAGAGAACGCAATGGTTTGTGTCATGTGAGAAGAATCTTGTATGATTGATATTACTTATGTTATAATTATCAGGAAATTAAAACGAGTGATAAATTACGGTATAGAGGATATCTATGCAGATGAGAAAAAGTTTTTGAGATATGCTTGATATAGACTTTATTTGTCCATGCAATTCAATATACTTACAAATGCACTGATAAGTTCGGCATCATCATCCAATCTGAGGTGCCGTTTTATTAGGGGAGAGCGACCACGTACAGAGGAGGAAATCATCATGGCAGAGGCAAAGGGACAGACGGACAGTCGGAGGGGCTATCTCGAAGTGGACGGCAGCGGGGCAATGACGGAACTCGTATTCCTGTTGGAGCTGAGCGGGCCGATGGTGGATCTTGAGTCCGATGTGATCGACGGATTCAACGATATGATCGCGCGGCTCAGGGAGGAGCGGTCGGATCTCCTTGTTTGGCTCTGGAAAGAGATCGCCGGTTACATCGACCATAAAAAGATAACCCATTGCATCGACCATAATACCCGCGTGCCGATCACCGAGGAGTCCGCGCTCATCGAACAGGGCTGCTTTACGCGTCTCCTTACCCTTGCGGAAGAGTATCGACGCGCACATCCCGAGGAGTTCATACATCAGGACAACGTGCGCGGCAGCGGGTGTCTGTTCGGTGTAGGCGGGAGTATTCACATGGCTCGGCAGGTGTACCAAAAGGCTCTCCCTGAGGATCGCCCCATGCGTACGATGGTCATCATCGTCACGGACAACACGAAGATCGAGCCAGAGAGCGGGGACTACTGGACGCCTGAGAGGCTGCGGGCGTTGGTACAGCAGCAGGAAGAGAAAGGGTGGGAGTTCATCCTTCTCGGTGCGAACATCGACGCGGAGCGGGTTGCAGGAGACATCGGCATCCCTGCCGAGAATGCCGCCACGTTCGCCTGTGATGCGGCGGGTGTGCGCACGAACTTTGAGGCACTCGGTGCGATGATCTCCTCGTTTGCCAAAGGTGCGGGTATACCTCCGACATGGTCGGCGCAGATTACCGAGTATCTCAAGAAGCACGAGAGCGACAAGAACTGAGTG
The DNA here is from genome assembly GCA_963541465.1 of uncultured Selenomonas sp. Classification (GTDB taxonomy): domain Bacteria; phylum Bacillota; class Negativicutes; order Selenomonadales; family Selenomonadaceae; genus Centipeda. The sequence continues at coordinate 3,076 of CAUTTS010000030.1, read as the reverse complement.
GGGGAGATGTTAAGGACTCAAGGAATATGTCCATGATCCCGCATTTTTGAATATCTCGATAAGGCATGGACGAATTGCGTCCATGCCTTATTATATGGTACGCAAAAATATGTGAGAAACAAGTCGATTGATGAATATTTTCATGGTATAATTACTGAAAATTAAATTGATAATAAATTATAGAAAATATAATAAGAAATTTCGCACATATATAGCGAAAACAACACGACCTTACCCATAAACTGTCCATGTCGACTGCTATGATGAGACTACAACGTATGGATGACTTGAATGGGAGGCGAATGGTATGGGCCACATCGCAGGTATCTTTGTTATCGGACAGATAATCGGTGCGGTGATGTTGCTCCTCTATGGATTGGTGACGGATCCTATTGCAACTATTTTGTTTGTTGTTGTTGGTATCCCCGCAGCGTTGCTTATGGTCTTTCTCTTTTTTACGGGGCGATATTGGCTGTTTCGTCTGCTGCACCGTCTGGGATGTGTGGATGGAGATTGGGATGGTTGCTGGGATTGGCATTTAGGGAAGAAATAGCACGGATGAGGTGAGGCTGTGGAGATTGATTTTAAGGAGAACAAGGGTTTTCGTCTGCTGCAGCTGTACGAGCGACTGAGTCGCGGCGAGGTCGTCCGCAAGGCAGAGCTGGCGCAGAAATTTGCCGTGACGGACAAGACCATCCAGCGCGACATCGAGGAGTTGCGCGCCTATCTCGCGGAGACGCGTACCGATGCGGGCGAGGCATCCATCGTCTATGATCGAAATCGCGGCGGCTATCTGCTCTCGCACGCGGCGAGCGAGTGGCTGACGAATGAGGATGTGCTCGCCGTCTGCAAGATTCTCCTTGAGAGCCGCGCATTTTGCAAGGAGGAACTCGATGCTCTCCTAAAGAAGCTGCTGCGGCAGACTGCGCCGCAGGATCGCGCACAGGTTGGAAAGCTGATTCGTAGCGAGCAGCATTACTATGTCCCGCTGCGCCACGGGAAAAAACTGCTGTCGGCGATCTGGGAACTCTCACAGCACATGACGGCACAGCACACGATACGCATTTCCTACTGCCGTCAGGACGGCACGGAACGCGCACATGAGGTGAACCCTGTCGCCATCATGTTCTCCGAGTATTATTTCTACCTCATCGCCTATCTGGCGGACGGGCGCAGGGGGTTCCCGACCATCTTCCGCATCGACCGCATCGCACGTTTCGAGCCGACGGGTGAGACCTTCCGTGTGACGCATAGCGGGAAATTCAGCGACGGCGAGTTCCGCAAACGCATTCAGTTCATGTATGCGGGCGAACTCCGCCGCGTCACCTTCGACTACTGCGGCGCATCGGTCGAGGCCGTCCTCGACCGTCTCCCCACGGCGAAGATTATTTCGGAGGATGGGGGCATCTATCGGATTACTGTCGAGGTGTACGGGAATGGCATTGATATGTGGCTGCGGAGTCAGGGGAGCGTGGTAAAGGTGGTGGATCAAAAGAAGTGATTTTGAAAAACCGTTGTTGATGGTATGCGGGGCGAGAATCGTTGAAACAGTTTGCGTTTCAGTGATGGAGGTTATCGTATGAGCACACATGACGACATCAAAGTCGAGGAGATTGAGAATCTGGACTTTGAGAAGTATGAGGACAAATACTCTGAGGCGGGGCTATGGGACAAGATTCGCAAGAACATCGCAAAGATCGGTGTGAAGGTGATCTATCAGGCACTGCTCCTCTACTATGTGGCGCAGTCGCCGAACTGCCCGCCAAAGATCAAGGCGGGCATCATCGGTGCGCTCGGCTACCTGATCTCGCCGTTTGATCTGATTCCGGATATCATGCCAGGGATTGGCTTTGCGGATGATGCCATTGCGATTGCAACGGCGGTCGCGCTCGCTCAGATCTACATCACGGATGAGATTAAAGCGCAGGCAAAGGCGAAAATTGCGGATCTCTTGGGTGAGGATGTACTCGAAAATCTCGATGACTGAACACTAAAAGTTTTTGCGTGTATCAAAAAAATTCCGAACAGACAATATATGTCCTCCTTCCTCCCTATACTGTAATCATAAGGGGCGAACGCCCACGGAGATGGTATAGAGACGAAGGAGGATTTGTCATGAAGAAGGGATTGACGGAGCTGGTGTTTATCGTCGATCGGAGCGGGTCGATGGCGGGGCTCGAAAAGGATACGATTGGCGGGTTCAACTCCATGCTGAAGGAGCAGGCGGAGCTTGCGGGTGAGGCACGTGTGACGACGGTGCTGTTTGACAATCAGTATCGGCTGCTGCATGACCGCATCGACATCCGTGCGGTTGCGCCGCTGACGGAAAAGGATTATCGTGTGGGCGGAGGCACGGCTCTCCTCGATGCGATCGGGCGCACGATGGAGAAGATCCGTGCGGTGCAGAATCAGACGGCGGAGGACTACCGTGCAGAGAAGGTGCTCTTTGTCATCATCACGGACGGGGAGGAGAACTCCAGCCGCAAGTATTCGGCGGCGCAGATCAAGGAGCGGATCGAGCACCAGAAGGAGAAGTACGGCTGGGAGTTCGTGTTCTTCGGCGCGAATATGGATGCAATCACCGAGGCGGGAAAACTCGGTATTGCCGCCGAGTTTGCGCGAGGATGGATGGCGAACGCCGCAGGTACGGCGATGGCGTATAATACCATATCGGCGATTATGAAGGATATTAGGAAAAGCTAAGAACAGGGGGCAGACGAAATGAGCACGTTGAAAACGGTCGGAATTGCGGCGACACTTCTCGCAACAGGACTCGTTGGCTATGGTATCTACAAGGCGATACAGGATGAGGATGAGCAAGGATGTTCCTCGGATGATGCGACGGATTGGGATGAGGAGGAAGACGCGGACGAGGAAGTATTCGATGACGCGGAGGATGATGTTGTCTATGGATGAAGAGCGTTTCTGCTGATTCGCATCGATCGACATACATCGCTATCAGACGAGGCATGAAAAGGGGCTGTTGCACGAAACCGACATGCAGCAGCCTCAATTTTGTGGAAAAAACACAGAAGCCGGTGTTTTCAAACACCGGCTTCTGGCGTAAAATATGAGT
>CAUTTS010000029.1:0-25014 GCA_963541465.1 uncultured Selenomonas sp. | reverse complement strand
CCGAGCCCTCACCATAGTCATGTGTCTCAGGGTTGTTCCCCATCGTGACAATGACCTTGTCGCTGGTCGGCACCTGCGTCGCCCCCTGCGGCGTATTCGTCTCGGAGCCGCCTGTTGACGTACCCGAACCGGAAGAAGATCCACCCGAACCGGAGGACGAGCCGCCGCCCGAGGAGGAGCTTCCGCCGCTTGTGGACGATCCACCTGTTGAAGTAGAAGAACCGCCTGTTGTAGTAGAAGAACCACCCGTGCTGGCCGAAGACCCGCCTGTCGAGGTCGACGTTCCGCCCGTGCCCGTTGTCGTTCTCGGCGTAGAGCCGCCGCCCGTTGTGGAACCACCCGTGCTTGGCGTTGTGCCACCGGTTGTTGTGCCCGTGCTCGGGGTTGACCCGCCTGTGGTCGTTCCTGCACTCGGTGTCGAGCCCGTCGAGCCGCCCGGGGTTGTTCCCGTGCCGCCCGTGGGTGTACCTGTGCTTGGTGTTGAACCGCCCGTGAGTCCACCCGTACTCGGTGTCGTTCCACCCGTAACACCACCGGTGCTTGGCGTTGTGCCGCCAGTTACACCGCCGGTGCTAGGCGTAGAACCACCAGTAAATCCGCCCGTACTCGGTGTTGAACCGCCCGTGAGGCCACCTGTGCTCGGTGTTGAGCCACCGGTAAGGCCACCTCCGCCAAGGCTGACGCCACCGCCCGAGCTGCCGCCCGGGATCGTCGTGCCACCCGTCAGGCCGCCCGGATTGCCCGTGATGCTGCCCGTACCGCCGCCGACGCTGATGCCGCCCGAGCTGCCGCCCGGAATTGGCGTACCGCCGCCGGTGCTGCCGCCGGGCATCCCCGGAACAGAGCCCGAGCTTCCTCCCGGGATGCCATAGCCGCCCGGTGTCGGTGTGCCGCCTGGGACTGTGCCAGTTCCCGGCGTTGTGCCACCGCCCGTCGTGGTCGAGCTGCCCGGTGTTGTGCCCGGCGTCGGAACAGCTCCGCCACCTGCACCACCGCCACCTCCAGCTCCACCGGCACCGCCGCCACCACCGACACCCGTGCCACCGCCGCCACCGCCAGGCAGTCCGCCGATGCTGGGTCCGGGGCCGCCGCCGATGCTGCCGGAGCCGCCCGTCTGCGTGCCGACAGTTGCGCCGCCGCCGCCCGTCGTCATACCGGATGTCGTCTGTGACGATGTCGTGGAACTCGTCGTCACTGCCGCACCGCCCGGCGTACTCGGCGTAAAGCCCGTCGGCTTGATGGTCAGCGTGCCGGGCTCATACACAAAACGATAGTTTGCAAGATTCGTCGCACCGGTATAGCTGCCCGTAACAGAGGATGGATCAATCACAATCGCATTGTTATACGTCCCCGCATTGGTCGTTGTCGTTATCGACGGCGCATAGGTTGACGTGATTCCCGTAATGGGGATGCTGTCCCCCGGGAGCAGCCCGCGATTTGTCGCACTCGTCCCGCGCTCGACGGTGTATGCCGTCACGACTGGATTCGGCTGCCCGTAGTTGCGCTCGGCATTGCCCGCCGTCACGGTTACCTCGCGCGGCGTGATGGCGAAATTGCCATCCGTATAATGGATATTGTAGTTCGCATCCGTACCCACGCCGAAGGTCGCACCCGAGACCGTCGTCTTGAGACCCATCGTGCCCGCAGCCGTCGTGAGCGTTGCCGCTGGGTCTACCGTCTCCGTGATGGAGGCGATCGTGTCGCCATTGGCGAGACCCGTCGTCGCATCCTTCGCGCGCACGTTGATGCGGCTCGTGCCGTTCACATACGAGGCGAGCGAATTGTCCGCACCATAGGCACGGCTCTTGTCTCCCGCTGTGATAAAGAGGTCGCGCTTCGTGATGTCGAAGCCGCCGTCGACGTAGGTGATGTTGTAGTTCGACGCCTTGCCCACGCCGAAGGTCGCGCCAGATATCTTCGTCTTGAGCCCCGTCGTACCCGCATTCGTCGTGATGAGGGCGTTCGTCGACTCCGTGACGTCGGCGATCGTGTCGCCGTTCACGAGACCCGTCGTCCCCGTCGCGGCGTCGGCGCGGAACTTCGACGTGCCGCCCGTATAGGTCGCCGTGCTGTTCTCCGCACCGTAGACGCGCGTCTTGTCGCCCGCATGGAGCGTCAGATCACGCTTCGTGATGGCAAAGCTGCCGTCGTCGTAGCTGATGTCGTAGTTCGATGCCAGTCCCGTGCCGAAGACAGCGCCCGCGATCTTCGTCTTGAGACCTGCCGTGCCCGCATCCGTCGTGGCGGTCGCATTCGCGTCGATCGTCTCCGTGACGGAGGAAATCGCATCGCCGTTGACGAGATCGCCTGCCTTGATCGTATAGAGACCCGTGCCGTTCACATAGGTCGCCGTATTGTTCGCCGCACCGTAGACGCGGCTCTTGTCGCCTGCAGCGAGCGTCAGCGCACGCTTCGTGATGCTGAACGTGCCGGGAGCGTAGGTAATCGTGTAGTTATTGGCACTACCCGATGTAAAATTCGCACTGTCCACCTTCGTCCAAAGCCCCGTCGTGCCCGCGTTCGTCGTGACGGTCGCCGTCGGATCGATCGTCTCCGTCACATCGTCGATGGCGTCGCCGTTGACAAGGCCGGACGTCGCCGTCGTCGCGCCGATGTTGAGCTTGCCCGTGCCGTTCACGTAGCCTGCCGTCGCGTTGGCGTCGCCGTAGACGCGGCTCTTGTCGCCCGCCGTGATCGTGAGGGCGCGCGGCTTGATCGTCAGCGTGCCTGCGGCCGCCGTGATCTTGTAGTCCGAGTCAAGGCTGCGGCTTCCTTCTGCCAGCTTCGCTCCCTGCAGCGTCATCGTGTAATGATTGCCGACGCCCGTGCGCTCCGTGACGGCATTGGTGCCGTCCATCGCCACAACGCTGTAGGAGGCAAAGCTGTCACCGGTGACGAGCGAGCCGGTGTACGTCGTCGAAGAACCCATAACGACCGTGTCGTTCGACGCGCCGTAGATACGCTCGCCGTTCGGCGCCGTGAAGTGGATCTCGCGCGGCTTGATCGTCAGCTTGCCCGTTTCGTATTTGAAGTTGTAGTTGGACGCCCTGAGCGTGCTGTTTGAGACATCCGTCACATACTCGCCCGCATGGCGTGCGCCCTGCGCGTAGCCCGACGTGTTCTTCGCGTCCGCAATCGAGGTATAGGAAACAGACCCCGTCGTCCCGGAGTTCGCGATCGTCTGGTTGTTCGCGAAGTTCTCAAACGTGACGCCGTTGTTTCCCGTATAGTTCTGTGCCGTGCCGTCGTAGATCTTCGTCTCCGTCTTGCCTCGGACCGTGACCGTGCGCGGCACGATGCGATAGTCGACCTCGATCTTGTAGTTGAGTTCGTTGTGACCCTTGTATTTGATCGTCTCATTGGTGATCGTCGATTCCGAGCCGTAGGTGTGCGCACCCGTGCGCATCCTAACGTCAGTCATTGCGTTCTTCACCGTGCCATCCGCCGATATGATGTCGGCGTTGACGTTCGTCGCCTTCGTCGTGCCAAACTCGTGCGTGCCCGAATCCTTCACATGGGCGTAGATGTAGTCGATCTCATCCTTGTCGAGCAGGCGGCGCCTTGCGTCGCCGTCGTCCTGAATGTAGAATCCCGCGGTCGATGCGTTGAAGAACGTGTTGTTGTCGTCGCCATAAGTGCGCACTGCGTAGAACTTGAGCGTCGGCTGGTAGTTGTAGTACATCGCGTTCTGCCCCGCCGGCGGCTGCGGCTTATGCGGATCATCGTAGGCCACGCCGTATTTGCGGAACTGGAAGACGAGACCGTTGATCTCGTTGTTCACCGAGTCTTCCGTATGGACGACGTACTTGTGGCCGGGCGCCGTCTTGATGGCGTCCGCGCCCGCCTTGTTCTTGAAGGATCCGCCCCTCGCCTCGATGACGACGTCGGACGTGCCCGAGCCGACGATCTGTCCGCCCGAAGCGATGGTCACATCGCCGCCGCCCGAGTTCTTGATGCTGATGGGCGTCGTCTCGCCCGTGACCTTGCCCGAGATCGTCGTACCCTTCGCCGTCTCGATGTTGACGCCGTGCTTCGACGTGACGTTGCCGATCTTCTTGATCTCGTTCGCGCCCGTGAGGTTCACGTTGTTCGCCGTGACGTCGAGGACGGGGACACTCTTCATGACGCCCGTCGAAGTCACGTCGCCCTTCGTCTTGATCTCAAGGCCGTCCGTGAGCGTATCTGGAATATCGACATTGCCGACGCTGATGTTGCCTGCATTGTCGCCGCCGACACGGATCTTCTTGAACTTCGCGCCGTCCGTGTTCTTCAAAAGACCGTTCGGCCCGAAGACATCGTTGCCCAGCACGAGACCGGACGGCGCACCGCCGGCCCCCGGGGTACCGAAGGAGATGCTCTTGCCCGGCGTATAGGTGTCGAAGGAGACTTCGCCGTGCCCCGAGATGCTGCTGCCGTTCGTCACATTGAGCGTATCCGCCTGAATGGAGACATTGCCGTCATGATTCCGATCTGCGCCGTCCGCATTGATATGCGTATCGTCGAGATTGACCTCACGGCTGCCGATGGTGAAGTCCTGCCCATGCGTATTGATATTGCCTGCAAGATTGACGCTGCCCGCGCTGCTGTTGACCGCCTGCTGGATGTTCACGCGGAACGGCATATCGATCGCGCCGCTCTGCCATAACCTTCCGCCGCCTTCGCGGTCGCCGATGTTGATGATCTCGTAGCCCCAGAACTGGCGGTTGTTGCCGCTGAAATACTTGTCGAGCAGGGAGAGCTTCGCCGGGTCATTCACATTGCCGCCCATCTTGAGGTCGCGATTGGGCGTCGCCGGAAGGATGTTCAGGGCTTTGCTGCCCGTCATCTTGCCGTTGAGGTCGACGGCGTCCGCCTTGAGCGTGAGAGCGCCCGTGCCCGTGCTCACTTCGCTGCCCTCCGCCGTGTTCAGTGTGTTCCCTTCCAGATTCAGCGCATTCCCGTTCGTATTGATCTTCGTTGAGCCGTCGATGTCGATCGTGCCCGCGTCGGGCTTGGTGCGGATCGTCGTCGCATCGACAAAGTTCAGGGTGCCGCCGACATTGACTTTGCCGGAGACGTCCTGTCTGCCGAGGTAGACGTGCTCGAAGCCGTCCTTGATCTTGTTGCCGCCGAAGAGATCCGCGCCGAGCGTCAGCCCCGTGCCGGACTTGCCGATGTTGATGTCGGTCCCCGCCGTCGCCTGCTCAAGCTCCAGCGCTCCCTTGCCGGAGACTGCCTCGCTAAAGGTCATCTCGTCCGCCGCGAGCTTGATGTTGCCCTTGTTCGCTCCGTTCACGCCCGCCTTGACGCCCGAAATGGTACGCGAAGGAACCGGCGCCCCCGAGGGCGTCGTGATCGTGCCGATCGTCAGCTTGTTCGATTTCACGTTGACCGCATAGGCGTCCGCCGCGAGCGTGCCGATCTCGTTGTCCTTGTCGAGGGTGATGCTGCCGCCCGCGGCAGCCACCGAGCCGTCGCGGTTCAGGCTGGAGGAGATCACGGCGAGATTGTCCGTCTTGATCTTGCCCGCTGTCTGTCTGGCGTCCTGCAATGCGTTCACGGTCAGGATCTTGCCCGAGGCAAGCGTCATGTCGCCCGTGAAGTTGATGTGCTTCGCCTGCAGGGTCGTGTTCTGCCCGAGCGAAGAGCCTGCCACGTTGATCGTATCCTGCGTGGTCGCCCCGCCCTTCGGATCAACGTTGCCGATGCTGTAATGCGAGAAGTTCGGGCCGAACACGTTCGTCATCTTGTCGTTCGTCAGCTTCAGGTCGCCCGCCGCGCCGTCGCCGACGCCGATGGACTTCGCCCCGCTGTAGGTGCCGATGCCGAGCGTGCCCGAGCCGGTGACGGAGGGGCCCGTCGCACCCGCGACGAGGTTCGCTATATTGTTCGTGTAGAGGTTCAGTGCGCTGCCCGTGGCGATCTCCATCTTGCCCGCGCCGCCCGTATTCTCGATCGCGCCCGTCGTGAGCGTGACCTTGTAGTTCGTCCCCGAGCCGTCCGTGCCGACCTTGAGTCCGCCCGCGCCGATGACCGCCTTGCCCGACTCCGCCGTCTTGACGACGACGCGGTTGTTCGCCTCAAGACCGTCGATCGTGACGGTGTCGCTCCTCTGGTCGCCGAGGACAAGCTCCGAGAACTCGTTGCCGAAGAGCTTGCCGTTGAGCTGCTCACTCGTGATGTGGAGCCCCGCGCCCGCTGCAGTGTTGTTGAGCGTCAGGTCGCCCTGCGTCTTTCGCGTGATGACGAGGCCGCTCTTGCCGACGATGTTCGTCGTATTGTCGTCCGCCGTCGGCGTGATGATCTTGTCCGTGTGCACGCGAAGAGCGCCGACCGTGTCCGTGCCGGAGTCGAGCTGCGCCCTTGCGTCAAGCTGCACGTTGTTTCCCGTAACATCGACCCAGACAGGCGTAGAGCCATCAACGACCTTTACCTTGGCGTCCTCATTCAGAATGACATTGCCGCCGCGCGAGTTGAGTGTCGCCTGTGCATAGTTGCCCTCGACCTTGAGTGCAGCCCCTTGCTCCAGGTGAATATCGCCGTCCGTCTGGATGTTGATCTCCGCGCCGTTGTCCTTCGATGTGCCGTCACTGCCCTTGACGTGGACAGTCTTTCCCTGTTCCACGGTAAACCCGCCCGTGATGACCGTATCCGGATCATAGCCCGCCTTCGACGTATCCGCGCCGATCAGGAGCTTCGTGCCCTTGCCCTCAATGGAGACATTATCCTTTACCACGACGCCGAGTCTGGCCGCCGCCTTGATGGACTTCTTGACGGTGCCGCCGTAGAAATAGAGGTGCTGATTGCCCGCGACATCGAAGCCGCTGAAGCCGTCGAGCGTCTCGTTGATTGTGCGGTAGGAGATGCGGTACTCCCCGCCCGATGCGTGCGCAGCATTGTCGCTGATGACGATGTCCTGCGAGTTCGACGCGCCCTTCGTCTTGATCTTGCCGCCCTCGGCGCCCTTGACCTTGCCAAGGCCGAGGTCGATACCGCCCGAGAGGTCGAGGTCGAGGTTCTTGACGGCGAGCGTATCGGTTGCATTCGGCAGCTCCGCCGTCTGCGCCGTGATCTTCATGTCGGACTTGCCGTCCGCGCCCGCCTTGTTCGTTCCTTCGAGCTTGACATGGCCCGTCGTCTCGATGTCCGACGGATTCTTGAAGGTCGTGTCCTTGACCTTGATATCGCCGCTCTGGCCGTTGCCGCCGATCTTGATATTGCCGTACTGGGCGTTGTTGACGTTCCAGTCGTTCGGGCCCGTGCCGACGCTGACCGCCTGGGTCTTGTCGTTCTTTTCGAGCGTGAGCGTCTTGCCGACGTTGATCTTGTTGCCGAGGTTCATGTCGTCGGCTTCGAGCTTTGCATTGTCCTTCGTCTTGATCTTCTCTTCGACGTTGAGCTTCTTGCCCGCGTCGAGCTTGATATGCGTGGACTTCGCCTCGATGCCCTCGACGTCCTTCTTGGGATCGACGTTGCGGTTCTCGATCTTGGTGACCTTCATATCGGTCTTGTTGGTCAGCGTGAGCGTTCCCGTGTCCGTGAGGTCGGCGGCGATGTCCCCGATCTTGTTGTGCTGCGCGTCGATCACCATGTCGCCCTTGCCGAGGAGCAGGAGCTTGCCGACCTCGAAGCCCGCCGCCGCTGTCTGCGTCAGGCCGACGCCGTGCACGGCGAGCGTGTCCGTCGCCGTGCCATGCACCTTGCCGGTGAAGGCGAGGGCGCCGTTCGTCAGGATGCTCGTATACTTCGGCAGGGCCGAGATCTCGCCGATCGTCGCCGTGCCCGCGTTGTCCTTCGAGCCGATGGCGACGTTGTAGAAGTTTCCTGCCGCCAGCTTGCCGATGGCCGCATCCGAGAGGAAGGGGCTCGTGTCGCCGACCGCGAAGTTGCCCGCCGTCTTTTTCTGCACAGCAAAAACGCCCGTTCCGGAGAACGTGCCATCCAGACTCACGGCATCGGCGGTGATCTTCGTCTTGCCCGCTCCTGCGGCAAGGGACGATCCCGCATCGAAGTTCACGGTGCTTCCCGTGAACGCCATGTCCTTGTTGTTCGTGTTCGTGACCGCGCCCGTGACCTTGACCGTGTCGCGGGAGATGACGGCGAGCGGCGCCTGAACGGCGGTCGTGCCGATCTCGATGTTGCCCGTCTGGACATTGCCGATCTGCACTGTGCCCGTGCCCGAGTCGATGAAGGAGAGGTCCGCCATGGCGATATCCGCCGCGGGCGACGCCGCCGGCGCATTGACCGACATCGTCTTGCCCGCCGTCCGCGTCTCGATCGTGACCGCGCCGTTCGCACTCGAAAGGACGCCGGTCTCTCCCGCAGGGAGAGACAGCGCATCCGTCTTGACATTGATCCTTCCGCCGGCAGTCTTGACCTTCGCCCCCGTGCCGAGGGAGACGCCGCTTGCCTCGAAGGCTGTGTCTGCCGCGCCGGTCGAGGCGATCTGAGCGCCGTCTTTTACTGCGAGCGTTCCCGAAGCCTTGAGCTTCAGTGCGCCCGCGCCGTTCTTGAGCGCCACCGCGCCGCCCGCCAGAGGCGTCGTGCCGCCAACCGTGAGATCGCCCGCGACGTCGATATCCGCGCCGCCCGCGCCCGTCGCAAGCCCTGTCAAAGCGCCGACCGCAAGGTTGCCGCTGTTCTTGAGGGTGAGCTTCTTCGCCTTGCCGTCGACGTTCTTGACCGCGTTCGCGCCCGTGAGGCTGACCTCGGCATCCGCCGCGTCGAGCCGCAGCGCATCGGTCGTGATTTTGCCCGTGCCCGCGACCTGTCCCTTCGAGGCGAGCGTCAGCGCATGGCCAGAAGCGACGTCCACCGTACCGCTGACCGCCATCGTGCCCGCGCCCGTGTTCAGTTCGAGGTCGCTGTCCGACGTGACGCCGCCGACGGTGATGTTCGCCTTCTGGCTCGCATCGCCGACGATGTTCTTGTAGAAGTTCGTGATCTTGCCCGCGCCGGAGAACGTATTGCCCGCGAGGTCGAGTCCGCCCGTGCCCGTGCCGAAGTTGATCGCGCGTCCGTCCGAGAGCGTCCAGACCTTCGCATAGCCTGCGGGATCGTTGTCGCCCGTGATCTGTCCCGCGAGGTCGATGGTGTCCGTGCGCAGCTCGACCGTGCGCGTCGTGATGCTCGATCCGCCGTCGATCTTGATGCCCTTGGCAACCGCTGGATTGCTGCCTGAGGACTTGCCGATGAGCGTGACCTTGCCCGTGCCCGTCTGGATCGTCGAACCCGCGAGCGATACGCCCGCCGCATCCGCCGTCGTGCTGCCCGCCATCTCGACGTTGCCGCCCGCCGTGCCCGGCGCGCCCGCAGGATCGACCCGGGTGTCGATCGTGACGCCGTTCAGCGTGATGCCCGCTTCGCCCGCGCTCTGGGAGTTGGCGAAGCCGACGCCGTTATCCACGAGGCCGCCGCCGATCTTCACGTTGCCGCCGAGCGTCTTGATGCTCGTCCCGCTCGCCACGCTGACGCTGCCGCCCGCCGTCTTGTTCGTATCGGACGTGACCTCAAGGCTCAGCTTGCCCGTCGGCGTCGCCGCCGATGCGGGCGTCTCCGACGTGATGTCGGCGTTGATGTTGATGGCGCCCGTCGCCTTGAGGCGCAGAGCCACGTCGCCGCCCGACGTCTTTCGGATGGCGTCCGTGATGGTGATGGAGTTGTCGTTCGGCCCCGTGAGGTTGTCCGTCTGGATGTTCACGGAGGTCCCGTTATTCAGCGTGTCGGTGACCTTCTGCACGTCCGCCATCGAGTTGCCCTGCAGGGGGTCGCCCGCAAGGCGCGTCTTGACCTCGATGTCGCCCGGGTCGATCAGCCATTCGCCCGCCTTGCCGCGCTCGGAGGAGGCGCGCACGTCGCCCGTGATCCAGACCTTGTGTCCCGAGGTCTCGACCATGCCGCCCGCGCCCGTGCCCCTGCCGCGCGCCGTGATCTCGCCCGCAAAGCGCGTCTCGCCGTCCGACCAGACGGCGACCGTGCCGCCCGCGCCGCCCGGCGCCGTGGCATCGGCGCGTACGGCCGCGCCGTGCGCGATGCTCACGTTCTGGGCGTGTGCGAGCGTCCCCGTGCCCTGCCAGCCGCCGCCGATCTCGATGGTGCCGCCCTCTTTGCCGCTCGCATCCGTCAGGCTGCCCGTGCCGAGGTTCACATCACGCGCCGTGATGCGGATCGCGCCCGGCGCATCTGCGAGGGAGGAGGCGCGGACGACGCCGTCCTGATTGACCGCCGAGCGCGTGAGCATTTCGCCCGTCGCCGCAGACATAAAGACAAGGCCTCCGTCTGCCTCGACGAGACCTTTGTTCGTGACCGCCTGCTCCAATGCCGCCTTGGTGGGGACGACCTCGACCTTGCCGTCGCCGCCAAAGTCGAGGGTAACCGCCTCACCTGCCGCGAGCGCCGCCGTCCCCTTGCGTGCAACAACAACGCCCTCGTTGACGACGTCCTTGCCGAGGAGGGCGATGAGCCCGCCGTTCTGGGCGGCGAGCGATGCCTTGTTGATGACCTTGCCGTCGTGCTCTGTGCCGACGAAGTTGTAGCGTCCCGCCATGAAGTCCGCGTTCGTGATGTTCATGGTGGAGGCGATGATCGCCCCCGCATCGACCTGTGCGCCCGGGGCGAAGTAGACGCCCGCCGGGTTGACGAGAAAGACGCGTCCGTTCGCCTGCAGCTGTCCGAAGATCTCGGACGGGTTGCTGCCGAGGACACGGTTGAGCAGTGCCGCCTGTGCGTTCGGCTGGAGGACGCTCACGCGCTCGCCCGCCGCGATGTTGAAGGACTGCCAGTTGATGACGGCGTTCTGCGAGTTCTGATGGATCGCCATCTCCGCCGCGTTCGATGCGATCTGTGCGTCGCCGGCGGCGACCTGTCCGCCCTGCGGAAGGGCAAGTACGGGCTCTGCCGTGCTCGCCAACAATGTCCCTGCTGCAAATAGACTGACGCCGCTGCGCAGGGCGCGACGCAGACGTCCGCGACGGTGTCTGTTCATGATGCTCATTGTCGTATCCCCTTTATCCCAAAGAACGTCCGACGTGCGTCGGAACCCCTACTCTCTTAGAAGAATTTATAGACCTGAAACCAGAAGCGTCCGCTGCGGTCACTGTCTGAGACCGCAGTCTCGTGCCCAAGCTTCCACGCGTAGTTGACACGAGCGACCCAGTTATCATCATTGCTCCAGTTGACGCCGAGGCCTGCCCCATACAGGCTGCGGCTGTCCGGCCCCGTATAGCCGGGATATCCCTCATGGTAGATGCTTACATGTCCTCCATCGACGAAGACGATCATCTGCCAGACGTTGGTATCGCCCTCGCGCGTCGGTACGTTCCACCGCAGCTCCGCCGTCCATTTCCAGCCGTCGTCGCCCGATGCCTCACTGACGGGATAGGCGCGTACGCCGCTCGGCCCACCGAGGGAGAATTTCTCCGAGGAGTCGAGGTTTTTCTCCGCCCACTGGCGGCTGTAGCTGAGGTAAAGGGCAAGCCGATCGTCGATGTGCTGAAGGCGCGTGAGGTCGAGGTTCCACTTGCCGAAGTGCCCTGCCGTGCGCCCCGTCACTGCGTCGTTGAGTCGCTGCATGGGCTCGTCGATCATGACGTTGCCGCGCGTATAGGAGAGCGAGAAGGTGTTGCGCCCGCCCGTCAGGAAGCGGTCGAGGTTGTCCCCATTGATGCCGAACACCCAGTTGCGTGCGTGTTTCGGATCACGGAAGGACATCTGCCGCGCCTCGCTGCCCATGCTCTTGAAGTCGAGCCGCACGGAGCCGTAGAGGTTGAGGTCACGGCTGCGGCGGAAGTTGTGCTGCCAGTTGAATCCGATGCTCTGTGACGAGCCCACGAAATCCATGGAGGAAAATGCGCCGCCAAGGGAGTAGAAAGATCGTGCGTAGCTGATGCCGAACCGCTCGCCCTGCCGCCAGAACGGCGTGCTGTAGGAGACGGAGCCCGACCACATCTTGCCGTTTGACATGACGCCGCCGATGGAGAAGATGTCCCCCTCGCGGAAGGGGCTCGCGTAGTTGAAGAATGCGCTGTACTGGTAACGTCCCGTGTAACGGTAGCCGCCATTGTCCACGCCGAGGTAGCCCCACATGCGGTGTCCCTTATTCTTGACGTTGACGATGAGGTTGGTCGTCCCCGGCTCGCTGCCCGCCTGTAGCTTGGTGTTTGCCTCGATGCGGTTCATGTCGTTGGTGAGCCAGACGCCGCGGCTGAGTTCGTTCTTGTCGATGATCTGCCCCGGTGCGACGCCCATCTCGCGCAGGATCGCCCGATCGTGCACGTAGGTCTCGTTGTTGACGATGATCTCGCCATAGCGTCCCGGTACGATGGTAAAGGTGACGACGCCGTCGCGAAATTCCTGCGGTGCGAGGTAGGCAAACGCGACAAAGTAGCCCTTGTCCCGCAGGTACTTCGTGATCTCCTCTGCCTGCGCCTCAAGGTCGGAGAGTGTCGCCTCGTGGTGGCGATGCGGCGCGAGGACGTCCCGCAGCTCGGCATCGGTCACAGGGTTTTCTCCGTCAAATGTATAGCGTGCGACCCATATACTCTCTGTCGTCTTCTCTGCCGCCTTTTCGGCGGCGTGCGCGGCGGGGGTGCAGCTCACGGCACAGAGGGCGGCAAGTCCGGCGGTCAGCAGTCGTTTTTTCACGCGATGCACGTTCGTTACGTGCTTTATTTTTGTTTGCTTCATTCACACATTTCCTTTTGTCTGCGCGTATTACTGTCCTTATAGATACTCTTAATATAGTTATCGCAAGTTTATACTTTATATTAACACATTCATGACTTTATTCCTAGAAACAAATGTTACGCTTCTGCTTTTTAATGAATCAGACAATAATAGAAAAGCCTGTCGCACGAAGCTAAAAAGCTTCATGCAACAGGCTTTAGGAATCGCTGATACATTCAGCCGCGCCATCTTGACGCAGCATACTGCGGAGCGGGCTTAGAGCGTGCCGAAGATGCGGTCGCCCGCATCGCCGAGCCCCGGTACGATGTAGCCGTGCTCGTTGAGGCAGTCATCCACTGCCGCGACGTAGATCGGTACGTCGGGGTGGTCTGCCGCGACGCGGCGGATGCCCTCGGGAGCGGAGACGAGGCACATGAGGATGATGCTGCGCGCGCCCTTGTCCTTGAGCATGGTGAGTGCTGCCGACGCACTGCCGCCCGTGGCAAGCATGGGGTCAGGTACGATGAGGGTGCGATCCTCGATGCCGCGCGGGAGCTTTGCATAGTACTCGACGGGGGCAAGTGTCTCAGGGTCACGATAGAGCCCGATGTGTCCGACACGTGCCGCCGGGATGAGGTTCAGGATGCCGTCGAGCATCCCGAGGCCTGCGCGCAGGATCGGGACGATGCTGAGTTTTTTGCCCGCGAGCATTTTGGCATGGCAGTGGGCGACGGGGGTCTCGATCTCCACATCGCGCAGGGGGAAGTCGCGCGTGATCTCGTATGCCATGAGCATGGCGATCTCCGAGAGCAGTTCGCGGAATTCCTTTGTCCCCGTTTCCTTGCGGCGCATGATGGTCAGTTTGTGCTGGATGAGCGGATGATCGACGAGGTGAAGTGTCGGTATGTCGGACGGATGGAATGTGTCAGCCATGAGGTGCTTCCTTTCAGTTCTCCCCGAGATGTTCATAGAGCGGATATTTTTTGCAGAGTGCATCGACGCGGCGGCGTGCCTCTGCGCGGCGGCTCTCGTCCGTCGGTGCATCGAGAACGTGCGCGATGATGCGTGCGACCTCACGCATGTCCTCCTCGCGGAAGCCGCGCGTGGTGAGTGCGGGCGAGCCGAGACGGATGCCGCTCGTGACGAACGGGCTGCGCGGCTCGAACGGGATGGTGTTGCGGTTCGCTGTGATGTTGACCTCGTCGAGGAGGGTCTGCGCTTCCTTGCCCGTGATGTCCTTGTTCGTGAGGTCAACGAGCATGACGTGCGTGTCCGTGCCGCCCGAGACGATGCGATAGCCGAGCTTGGTGAGTTCGTCGGCGAGCGCAGCGGCGTTCTTTACGACCTGTGCGCCGTACTCCTTGAACGAGGGCTGCAGTGCCTCGCCGAGGGCGACTGCCTTGGCCGCGATGACGTGCATCAGAGGGCCGCCCTGGATGCCGGGGAATACCGCCTTGTTGATCTTTTTTCCGAGTTCCTCGTCGCGTCCGAGGATGAGGCCGCCGCGCGGGCCACGTAGGGTTTTGTGGGTGGTCGTGGTGACGATGTCGGCGTAGGGGACGGGACTGGGGTGCTGCCCTGCCGCGACGAGTCCCGCAATATGTGCCATGTCGACCATGAAGATGGCATCGACGCTTTTGGCAATGGCGGCGATGCGCTCAAAGTCGATGATGCGCGCGTACGCCGATGCGCCCGCGATGATCATGCGCGGGTGGTGTTCGGCGGCGAGCTTTTCGAGCGCGTCGTAGTCGATGCGCTCGGTCCCGCGGTCAACGCCGTAGGGGATGACCTTGTAGTAGGTGCCGGAGATGTTGACGGGGCTGCCGTGCGTGAGGTGTCCGCCGTCCGTAAGGTTCATGCCGAGGATGGTGTCACCCGGCTGCAGGAGGGCGAAGAATACCGCCATGTTCGCCTGTGCGCCCGAGTGGGGCTGAACGTTCGCCCATACCGCGCCGAAGAGTTCCTTCGCGCGGTCGATGGCGAGCTGCTCTGCGACATCGACGTACTCGCAGCCGCCGTAGTAGCGCTTGCCGGGGTAGCCCTCGGCGTATTTGTTGGTGAGGACGCTGCCCTGTGCCTCCATAACGGCACGGCTGACGATGTTCTCCGAGGCGATGAGTTCGAGCTTTGTCCGCTGGCGGTTGAGCTCGTGATCGATTGCCTCCGCGACCTGCGGGTCTGCCTGTTTCAGCGTATCCATAATGCTCATGTGTGCTCTCCCTTAGCTGTTAGCCATCTTTTTGCTGCTCAAGGAAGCACTGATAAATTCAGCGCTGCCATCTTGGCACATCTTTTCCGCCCTCTCTGTGCCCGAGAATCCTCCACATAGCCTCTGCTATGCGTCCGGTTTGTCTCCTTGACAGGACGAAAAATCTGTACCAATCTGACAGACTTCATTTTATCAGCGATTCCTCAAGTGCCATGATCTTGTCGACGCGGCGGGCGTGGCGGCCGCCCTCGAACTCCGTGCAGACCCATGCGCGTACGATTTCGCCCGCCGGGCCGAGCCCCGTGACGCGTCCGCCCATGGCGAGGACGTTCGCATCATTGTGTTTCCGTGACATGATCGCCGAGTAGACGTCGCCGCAGAGCGCGGCGCGGATGCCGTCGATCTTGTTTGCCGCGATGGAGATGCCGATCCCCGTGCCGCAGAGGACGATGCCGCGATCCGCCTTGCCGGAGACGACGTCGGCGCAGACCTTCTCCGCGATGTCGGGATAGTCGACCGGCTCCGTGCCGAAGGTGCCGACGTCCGTGACGCGGACATCCTCAAACTCGTGGAGCACCATCTTGACTTCCTCTTTCAGTGCCACTGCCCCATGATCGCTGCCAATCGTTATTTTCATTCGAGCGGCCTCCTTTATACGTTTTATCCCTGCCCATTTTAGCATAATTTGATGAAAAAAAACAGATTGCCTCTGTGAGGGGGAGCGTTGCTATGCGAAAATATCTATGGTAAAATTAAGGTAACATAGTGCTACCATATATCATACAGGAGGTGTTACCATGGCAACAATCAGTTTTGATCGAGAAATCAAGGTACCGAAAGAAAATGTCGACCAGCTTATCGACGCAATGAAGGAGCCCTCACATGCGGCATTGGATATTCCTGATGTCAGAAATAAACTCGCAGAAAGTAGACGGTTGCTAGAACATGCTGCTCGTATCGATGCAATTACTCCGCGAACACTTCTCGGATAATCAGATCAAGAGAGCATTTTCTTCTTTCTCATGCAGACGCGATGAGGATATTGAGATGTTCGCCAAGCGACGGGCGATGCGCTTTGAAAAAGCATCCAAAAGCAGAACGTATCTGTTCGTCGATGATGCGGTTCTATCCGGCGGAGTGCTGGAATTCATCGCCTTTTTCACCATGGCTCCACAGATTCTCCATTTGCCGGAAGGGCTTACGCCAGAACAAATCAAGGAGCTAGATGGCATATCTGATGCAATCCACGGAAAACGACTTTCCTCTCTTCCCGTGGTGCTGATCGGTCAGTTGGCGAGAGCTGACGAATACAGCAGCATATCAGGCGATGAAATGCTTAGCTGTGCTTTGGGGATTGCCACCGAGGTGCATCATGCAATCGGTGGTCGCGTTGTCATGGTCGATGTGAAGACACAGGCTCCCGGCTTAATTCACTTTTATGAACGGAATGGGTTTCGAAAAATCTCTGACGATCTCGATACGGGATTATCGCAGATGATTTATATGCTGGGCGATCGTTGAAATTAGCGGGTACTGTATGAAGGAATGGCACCTTCACACAGTACCCGCTTTACATTGCATATCACCGCTGCACGCGTGTACGGAGGGCGAGCGAGAGGAAGAAGATGAGGGCGGCGGCGGCGACGATAGCCGCGCCTGCTGCGATGCCGAGGTAGTAGGCGGAAAAGAGCCCGACGATGCCCGCAACAAGGGCGGTGAGGATGGCGATGAGGTGATACTCCTTGACGCTGCGCGCCACGTTGCGCGCGGCAGCCCCCGGCAGGACGAGGAGTGCATTGATGATGAGGATGCCGACCCACTGGATGCTGACGGCGACGACAACGGCGAGCAGGGCGGCAAACGCCGCCTCGATGCGCACGACGGAGATGCCGCGGCTGTGGGCAAGCGACGCGTTGACGGAGAGCAGGAGCAGATGGTTGAAGAGGACGGCCCAGACCAGTACGACGAGAAGATCGACGGCGAGCAGTCCCGCGAGGTCGGACGGCGTGATGCTCAGGATGTCGCCGATCAGGAGCGGGGAGAATTTCGAGAAGCCGCCGCCCCGGCTCATGACCATGAGGCCGACGGCGATGGCGGTCGAGGAGAAAACGCCGATCACGGTGTCTGCCGATGCCGCCGTCCGATGTTTGATGCAGGTAATGAGGAGGGCAAAGGCGATCGAGAAGATGATGAGCGCGGTGAGCGGCGAGACGATGCCGACGAGCGCGCCGACGGCAATGCCCGTGAATGCGCCGTGTCCAAGCGAGTCCGAGAAGAACGCCATGCGGCTTGAGACGACCATGGTCGAGAGAAGGCCGAAGAGCGGCGTCATGAGGAGGACGGCGAGGAGGGCGTTTTTCATAAAGGTGTACTCTGTCCACGAAAAGGGCAGGAGTGTGTCCATGATGTGATAGATCAGTTCCATGCCGTCCCCTCCTCTCCTGCCCTGCGTTTCTCCGTCGGCGCGCGCAGGCTGCTGAGGTCGGGCAGGATGCCGAAGATCTGCTCCATCGCCGGAGAGCGATAGACCTCCTCCGGCGTACCGGCCGCCGCGATGCCGTGGTTCATCAGGACGACCTTGTCCGCATGGCGTGCCGTCATGCCGAGGTCATGCGAGATGAGGAGGATCGCAAGATCCTCCTTGGCGCGCAGCTCCGCGACGATTTCGTAGAAGAGTGCCAGTCCGCGCTGGTCGACGCCCGAGACGGGCTCATCGAGGAGGAGCAGGTTCGGGATGGGGTCGAGTGCGAGCGCGAGGAGAACGCGCTGCAGTTCTCCGCCCGAGAGTGCGCCGAGGCGACGGTCGATGAGGTGCTCCGCCCGCACACGCGCCAGGCTCTGCGTGGCACGCGCGCGATAGCGCCGTGCGGGGCAGAGCCAGACGGGACGCGCGGTGATGCACGCCATAAAGAGATCCATGACGGTGGTTGGCGCGCTCACGTCGAGGCGGAGGTATTGCGGGACGTAGCCGATGACTGGGCGGCCGGTATGGCGTCCCTCGGCGTCGACGAAGCGGATGTGTCCCGTGTGCGGCACCTCGCCGAGGATGGCGCGCAGGAGGGTTGATTTTCCCGCGCCGTTCGGCCCGATGATGGCGGTGAGCTCACCGCAGTGAAAGTGCAGGTTGACGTGCGAGAAGACGTCAAATGTCCCGTAGGAGACGCCGAAGTCCTCGACGCGCGTGCAGCAGAAGTGCGCGCAGCCCTCTGCTGCGCCGCTGTGATGAAAGATATGCCTGAGCATGATTGTCCTCTGAGTGATATGAGTGATCGCTTAGTCAGTCAGTCGGCGGAATTTCCATGTGCCGGCGACGATGCCGAGGATGGCGTAGAGTGCGACGATGACAAGCGAGATAACGGAGTAGTCTCCTGTCCCGCTGAGGCTGCGCAGGAGGTAGCTCGTATGCGTCAGCGGGAGGATCTCCACGAGATAACGCACCGCATCCGGCAGTGCCGCCGTGGAGAAGAATGTCCCGCAGAGGAACGACATGGGCAGGAGAACGTAGAGGTTGACCTGCCCCATCTCCTCGTAGGTGGAGATATACAGTGCCGCGAGAAAACCGATCTCCGCGAAAATCGCACAGTTCAGTGTCAGGACGAGAAGAAAGAGCGGCGTGACGGAGAAATGTGCACCAAAGAGATAACTCAGTCCGATGATGATCGCCGAGGAGATCAGGCCGCGCAGCACGGCACCCGCGACCTTGCCGATGACGTAGGCATCGGGACGGATGGGGGCGATAAGGTACTCCTCAAGGCTTTTATGGTAGATGCGCTCCGCGTGCACGGGGATGATGCTGTTAAAGCTGATGTTCATGGAGTTCATCGCGAGCAGCCCCGGTACGAGGAAGTCGATGTACGAGCCGCCGCCGACGTCGATGCTCCGCCCGAGCCCCCAGCCGAAGGCGATGAGGAACATGAGCGGCGAAACCATGCGGCTCAGGATATATTTTTTCAGGCGGCGGCGCAGCACGATCCAGTCGCGCCAGAACACCGTCCATATATCGCCAAGCATCAGAGCCCCTCCTTCCGTCCCGTCAGCTCGATAAAGACGTCCTCCAGATTCGTCGGGCGCAGGAGCACACGCGCCATCGTATCCTCGATGCCGCGCGCATAGCTGCGTGCCTCTTCCTGTGTATGAAAAAAGCGGTAGGCGCGTCCGTCCGCCCCATCCCACTCCACGGCGTGTCTGCCCAATGCCTCACAGAAGGCCTGCGGCGTCTGCAAGTCAACAAGCCGCCCCTTATTGATGATGGCAACGCGTGCGCAGAGCGCCTCTGCCTCCTCGATGTAGTGTGTGGTGAGGAGGACGGTCACACCGTGCGCTGCGATACCGTGCACCACATCCCAGATGTGGCGGCGGATCTGCGGGTCGAGGGCGACGGTCGGCTCGTCGAGAAAGAGCACGCGCGGGCGATGGATGAGCGCACGCGCAATGAGCAGCCGCCGCTTCATCCCGCCCGAGAGCTGCCGCACACCGTCGTTGCGCACCTCCATGAGCGACATCTCCGTCAGGAGCTCCTCGATGCGTGCCGTGCGCTCCGCACGCTCCATGTGGTGCAGGCGCGCGTGCAGCTCCATATTGTCCCAGACGGTGAGTTCTTGGTCAAAGTTCACGTGCTGCGGTACGACGCCGATCTGTGCCTTGACGCTGCGCTCTGCCGCGTGGATGTCCTCTCCGCCGATGCGGATGCGTCCACTCGTCGGACGGGTCTGCATGGTGAGCATCCGGATGATTGTCGTCTTGCCTGCGCCGTTCGGACCGAGGAGGCCGAACACTTCGCCGCGCCGTACGGAGAGCGATACATCATTGACGGCGGTCTTCCATGCGCTCTCTTTTTTCTCATTGGTATGCGGAAATTTTTTGACGAGATGTTCCATCTCGATCATCAAGGTTGTGTCCATGTATCAGTCCGCCCGAAACTGGATGCCCGCCATCAGGCGTGCCTTTTCCATGACCGCCATCACCGCGCGCGTCACGGCAAAGCCGTCCTCCACGGCGGTATAGTCCCGCTGCTGGTAGATGCGCTGCATCTCCTCAAACTCATGCACCATGCGGTGCTCGTGGCGGTTCAGCGCAAAGGTCTCGGGTGCCGCACCGCGCAGGCCGATGGTGAAGGAGCGCAGTTCGTTCGGCGTACCGTCGGTGCGAATCCAGCCGTTCTCGCCCTGGATCATGAGGAACGAGGGGCTGCTGCTGTCCTTCGCCGCTGCCGACGAGCCGCAAAAGCCTTCGTAGCGCAGGGTCATCAGCCCTGATGTGTCGATGCCGTTGAATCCGATATTTGCCGCATAGGACGCGGACAGCGGGCGTCCGAAGAGCGCGATGATGAGCGCTAGGTTGTAGACGTTTAGGTCATAGAGTGCGCCGCCCGAGCAGGCAGGGTCAAAGGCAGGGGCAACGTCGCGCACGAGGTAGCGGTCGTAGCGGCTCGAGTACTGGGAAAAGTTCGCCTGCACAAGGCGGATGAGGCCGAGCCGGGGCAGCCGCTCCACGATGCCGCGAAAGTTCGGCATATAGAGCGGTGTCATTGCCTCAAAGACGTAGCTCTGTGCCGCACGGGCGCGCGCGGTCAGCTCCTCCGTCTCCGCGAGGGTCGAGGTAAAGGGCTTCTCCACGATGACATTCCAGCCCGCCGAGATAGCCTGCCGTGCGTAGTCGAAATGTGCGCTGTTCACGATGCCGAGGTAGACGAAGTCGGCCGCATGGGATGCGAGCAGCTCTGCGTAGTCGGTCACGACGTGCGGGATGTCAAACTCCTGCGCCATGCGTTCTGCTTTTTCCCTGCTGTGCGGGCGTGCACAGAGCACGGGAACCTCCACACCTCTCACCATCCGCAGCGCACCAAGCGCCTCGCGTGCGATCATTCCCGTTCCGACGACTGCAATCTTCATTCGCGTACTCCTACTCCTATCCAATATCTTACTTTTCGTGCCATTTATTATAACAGGGTATTTCCATAAAGAAAAGAGCCTGCCGCAGAAGCAGATGCTCCTGCGGCAGGCTCTGAGCCGATACGCTGTATTACTTCATCATTTTGATGTGGTCTGCATCCGCAGCTTTGCGTCCCTGCAGCGCATCCCATGCGTCGTTGGCACGCTCCACGAAAGCAGCGCGGATCGCCTGGTTCTCGCCGAGGCCGTGCAGATAGGTGTTGACCTTGAAGCCCTGGCTCTCAAGGATGCTCTTGTGCGAGTCCGAATCCTTGCCCGCCATGTCGTTGTGCGCATGATCGCCCGCCACCATCATGATCGGCATGAGCGTAACCGTCTTGATGTGGTTCTCCTTGAGCTTCGGCAGAACCGTCTCCAGGCTCGGCCAGCCCTCCACCGTGTAGACGTAGACGTTCTTATAGCCGAGCTCGTTGAGCTTGGCCTGGATCACGGAATAGTAAGCGTTGGAGACGTGCGGCGTGCCATGTGCCATGAGGAGGAGTGCCTCATCCTTGCCCAGCTTCGGGAACTGTGTCGAGACCGCCTTGATGAACTCCGTCACGTCGTCCGCCTGATCTTCCTGTCCCTGCCAGTACATGAGGGAGGTGCCGCAGGTCATCGTCTTGAACTGATCCTTGTACTCGTTGTAAACCGCCTTGACGTAGGAGTACTCCATGCCCGGAATGACATCGAGCGAGACCAGCGCGACGCGGGAGTAACCCTCTGCCTTGAGCTGCGTCAGTGCCTCCTCGGGCGTCGGATAGTGCTTGCCTTCCTTTGCCGCGATGCGGTCGATGATGATGTGGGAGGTGAATGCCGTGACGACCTTTACCCCGGGGTTCGCTGCCTGAATGTCGCGCACCGTCGCCTCGATCGTCTTCTCACGCGTATCCTTGAACGTCGTGCCGAAGCTCGCAACAACGATGGCATCTTTGTTCGTGTAGTTTGCCATCTGCGGGTTGTTGTACTTCAGGACGCCGATTTCGGACGCCTCCATGAGTGCCGGCGTCGCCGTCTTGACCTCAGGATTGAGCTCGTACGCAGCCTCTGCCGGGCTGTACGAGGACAGACCCAAGACCGCTGAGCACGCAAGAGAAGCGACCAGCATTTTCTTCCAGTTTTTCATTCCGATTCCTCCTAAAAATAGATACTCTCCCGGCGAGGCACGCGACCTGCCGCCTCTCTCATCAATTCAGTTCTATTATATGTATATAGCTATGTTCCATAGCATACAACGTCAGGAGAGAAATGTCAATCCGTCTTATTTCGTCTCATCCTTTTCGACATGATCCTTCCACGCGCCGGATTCCTTATCGCCGCTGGCGCGCTCCGCGACGTAGACGCCTACTGCATCGTAGTTCGCACGGACGCCGCTCGATGTGTTCTTGTACGTCACGGCGTTCGCCTTGCGCACCCCGATGGCGTCCGCTTCCTCAGCCGCGTCGATGTTCGCGCCGAGGTAGATGAAGTCCCAGCCCGCCTTTTCCTGCTTGTCCGAGATGAGCTCCTTGACCTTTGCCTTGGTGAACTCGGTGCTCGCATTCTCCATGCCGTCTGTGATGATGACGACGATCACCTTTGTCCCCTGCCTGTCTGCCGCGCCCGACTGCTCCATGTGCAGGATGGTATCACCGACGGCGTCAAGGAGTGCCGTCGTGCCGCCCGTCTCATACGTCCGCTCGGTCAGCGGGCGCACGCTCTGGATCGCCCTGTGCTCGTAGAGACGGTCAATCCTGTCGTTAAAGAGCACTGTCGTCACGCGCACGTCGATGCCCAGCTTCTTTTCCTTCTCGATCATCGCATTAAAGCCGCCGATGGTGTCCGCCTCCAGCCCGTGCATGGATCCACTCTTGTCGAGGATCATCACGAGTTCAATGCGGCTCGGCTTCTCCTGCGGCGCAGCCGCGCTCGGGGCGCTGTCCTCCGCTGCCTGTGCGGATGCCGCAGCACAGGCGAGACAGAGCAGTGCCGTCAGCAGGATGGATGAAAATTTTTTCCACATGGTCATGCCTCCTATTCTTCAACTGCTTTTTCATGATAGCAATAGAATATGATATTGACATAAAACAAAAGACCGGCTGCCCGGCCTTTGTATTCCTTTATTCCTGTGCGCGCCCCACGCGGTTGATGGTCGTCAGTCCGCGATAGACTGTCCCGATGTCGAGATCGTCCCCGCGTGACTCCATGTATTTCTCAAGTTTCCGCTTGACGCGCTGCAGTGCATTATCGATGGACTTGACTTGACGATGCAGGTCGACGGCGATCTCCTGATAGGATTTGCCGTCGAGGTAGCTCATGAGGACACGCCACTCAAGGTCGCTGAGGATTTCCTCCATTTTCTGCTCGATGTCGATGAACTCCTCGTGACTGATGACGAGCTCCTCGGGGTCGCTGATGCGCGCACCGGAGAGCACGTCGAGCAGGGTGCGGTCGGAGTCCTCATCGTAGATGGGCTTGTTCAGTGAGACGTAGGAGTTGAGCGGGATGTGTTTCTGCCGCGTCGCCGTCTTGATCGCCGTGATGATCTGGCGCGTCACGCACAGCTCCGCAAACGCGCGAAACGATGAGAGCTTGTCCGGACGATAGTCACGGATCGCCTTGAAAAAGCCGATCATGCCCTCCTGCACGATGTCCTCACGGTCTGCACCGATGAGGAAGTAGGAGCGTGCCTTGGAGCGCACGAAGTTGCGGTATTTGTTGATGAGATAGTCGAGTGCCTCATCACCACGCTCACCGCGAATGTGGGCGAGGAGATCCTCATCCGAGCAGCCGTCGTAGATGCTGTTTTCCGCCGTCTCGTCTGCGTAGGTGTCCCCATCGGCAGCGAGCTCGCCCGTATCCTCCTCCGACACGGAGCGTTCTTCATCCAACAGGGGCTTTTGCTTTTCGCCGTAAAAAATCATACGATGCACCGTCTTCCCATGCTTCCGGTACATGACAGTCACCTGTCACGCACAATCGTCCCATGATTATTATAACTCTATTGCAAAAGTCCCGTCAAGAGACAAAAAGGACTGTGCGTGAGGGTTCTCACCTCATACACAGTCCCTATTTGTGCCCCTTCCACCGCTGCGCGGTCCCCTTCCCCGTCAAACGGGGAAGGCTAAGGGGTAGCGAAAAATCTTAGATTACTTCAGCTCGACCGTTGCGCCAGCCTCTTCGAGCTTCTTCTTGAGCTCTTCGGCCTCAGCCTTGCCGATGTTCTCCTTGACCGGCTTCGGTGCGCCGTCAACGAGCTCCTTCGCTTCCTTCAGTCCGAGACCCGTTGCCTCACGAACGGCCTTGATGACGTTGATCTTCTTGTCGCCTGCTGCTGCGAGAACGACGGTGAACTCCGTCTTCTCCTCGCCGCCCGCAGCCGGAGCAGCGCCGCCGACAGCAGCAACTGCGACCGGTGCAGCTGCGCTGACACCGAATTTCTCCTCCATTGCCTTCACGAGCTCGGAGAGTTCGAGAACGGTCATGTTCTCAATGGCTTCCAGAATCTGATCCTTGTTCATGCTGTATACCTCCAATAGTATGTAAATTCTCTCTCAATCGTATGTTTATGCGGACGCCTTCTGCGCACGCACAGCCTCAAGCACATAGACGGCATTGCGGATAACGCCCTGCAGTACATTGACCGTGTTCGAGACCGGCGCATTCATGCTGCCCATGAGCTTTGCGATAAGTTCTTCGCGCGACGGGAGCGATGCGAGCGCCTGAACCTCAGCCGTCTCGATGACCTTGCCCTCAACGGTACCGACCTTGACGGACAGGATCCCCTTCTCGTCGAGCTTGTTCTTCTTGATGTAGCCGCAGATGACCTTCGCCGGAGCGACGGCATCGTCTGCCGAGAACGCAAATGCGGTCGTGCCCTCGAGGTGCGGATCGAGCCCCTCAAGACCAAGCGCATCTGCCGCGCGGCGCAGCATCGTGTTCTTTACAACGTGATAGGAGACGCCGGCAGCGCGCAGCTCGCGGCGCAGCTCCGTATCCTGTGCAACGGTGAGACCGCTGTACGTCGTAAAGACAGCTCCTTTCGCCGAGGAGAGCTGCTCTTTCAGCTTCTCGACGATGACTTCTTTCTTGTGATCTGCCATGTAATCGTTTCCCTCCTTTCTTGTCGCCGTTCATCTTAGCAGGTCCTTCCGTTCTCGCCGCGACGGAACAAAAATCCGCACCAATCTGGACGGCTCTTAGGAATCGCTGATAAAATGAGGTATGCCAGATTGGCGTAGATTTTTTGTCCGA
>CAUTTS010000028.1:0-25929 GCA_963541465.1 uncultured Selenomonas sp. | reverse complement strand
GGTTCTGCTCAAGCACAAAATGCGCGGCAATTTTTGCGAGCGTCGTTGTCTTTCCGACGCCCGTCGTACCGATGAATGCATAGACACGCGCGCCGTGCGTCCCGGGCTTCAGTCCATCGGTGAACTTCATCACCTGTGACAGATAGCCTCCTAAGACGCCTGCAGCGCGGGGATCAAGGCTGTCGAGATTCGCATCGGCGATGGGAATCTTCCCCGCCATATCCTCACACAGCTCCTCACGGACCTCCTGCTTGACGAGCGCATCACGGATGGAGACAACTTCCTTAGGCTTGTTCGCCGCCATCATGGAGGCGAGCATCGTCTTCATCTGCGCAAGCTCATCCTCGAGCATGCGGATGCGCTCTGCCGAGCGATCCTCGTCTGCTGCAGGAGCAGACGGCGGGGCTGCGGGAGGCTCTGCCGCGACCGGTGGCTGCGGTGGTGCTTCATAGGCGGGTGTCTGCGCCGGAGCGGCGGCAGGGGGCGATGCCGGCGGCACATAGCCATCCTGCGGATAGGATGGTGCCGGCGGTACCGACGGTTCCGCCGGTGCGGCGGGTGGCACTGCATAGGGCAGCTGCACCACATCGGGGGCGTAGACATCGTACACGGGACCTGCCTGCGGGACGGCCCCGCCCTCAGGGCCTGACGTTTCGTTCATCCGATATCGGTTCACCACATTGGTTGGCAGGATCGGTGATGCCGGGGGAACATAGGCCGGAGACGGCTGCGGCGTCCGCTGCTGTGATTCATCCACGGCGGCGGTCACCTCGATCATCTCCGCGCCGCCAAGGACACCGCCCTCACGATATTTTTTCGTGTGGAGAAGCACGGCATTACTGCCGAGTTCGTCCTTGATCTGCTCCATGGCCTCCTTGACCGAGGATGCGCGTACCGTTTTAACCTGCACTTAGATCTTCACCACCCCAAGGATTTGAATTTCAACATTCTGTTCGATTTCCGCGTGGGAGAGAACAATGAGACCCGCGATCGAGCGCTCAACCAGATTGCGGAAATACGGACGCACCGTCGGACTTGTGAGCACAATCGGCTGATAGCCCTGATCGGTCAGCTTATGGAGCTGTTCCTGCAGTGCCGTAAGGAGTTTCTGCATCGTATCAGGGTCGAGGCTGACATAGGAGCCATGCTCGGTCCGCTGCACGCTGCCCGCGATCTTGTTCTCGATGGCAGGATCGAGCGTAATGCAGGGGAGCACTCCGTTCTGGACGTTCTGCTGCGTAATCTGCCGCGCCATGGCGTGACGGACATACTCCGTCAGGACGTCCGTATCCTTCGTTGCCGGCGCGTAGTCGGCAAGCACCTCCAGAATCGTGCTCATATCGCGGATCGATATGCGCTCGCTCAGGAGATTGGCGAGCACCTTCTCCACTTCGCCCACGGTGAGCAGATTTGGAACGACCTCTTCGACGAGAGCCGCGTTGGTCTTCTGGAGATTGTCGAGCAGGTTCTGCGTCTCCTGACGCCCGAGGATCTCCGCCGCATGCTCCTTGATGATCTCCGTCAGGTGGGTTGCAAGCACGGAGACCGCATCCACGACCGTGTAGCCATTCAGCTCCGCCTGCTCGCGTTCGTTCTCCGAGATCCAGAGTGCGGGGAGGCCGAACGCCGGCTCCGTCGTCTCGATGCCCGGCACCTCCTCAAAAACGGTGCCCGAGTTCATCGCGAGATAGTGGTCGAGCATCAGCTCGCCGCGTGCAATCTCCACGCCCTTCAGCTTAATGATGTAGGCATTGGGTTTGATCTGGATGTTGTCACGGATGCGGATGGTCGGCACGACGAGTCCGAGCTCCAGTGCACATTGACGGCGAATCATGACGATGCGGTCAAGGAGATCGCCGCCCTGCCCCGTATCGACGAGCGGAATAAGGCTGTAGCCGATCTCGAGTTCCATCGGATCAACCTGCAGGAGCGAGACGATATTCTCGGGCGTCGTTGCTTCCTTCTTTGCCTTTGCCTTCTGCTCGACCTGCTGGACTTCCTGCTCCACTGCCTGACCGCGATGGAGATTCCATGCGATAAAGCCGCAGAGTACCGCGAGGGTAAAGAACGGGACGCCCGGCAGTCCCGGCATAATCGCGAGGAAGAGAAGCACACCCGTGAGAATCATAAAGATACGCGCATTGCGGAAGAGCTGCTTGACGAGGTCGCCGCCGAGGTTCCCCTCTGCCGCCGAGCGCGTGACGATGATACCGGTTGCCGTCGAGATGAGGAGCGCGGGGATCTGTGCAACGAGCCCCTCACCGACCGTCAGCAGCGTATAGGTCTGGAGTGCCTGCGCCGCATCCATATCGCGCTGGAGCATCCCAATGACAAAACCGCCGCCGATGTTGATCATCATGATGACAATCGCGGCGATGGCATCGCCCTTGACAAACTTCGATGCACCGTCCATTGCGCCGAAGAAGTCCGACTCGCGCTGCACCTTCTCACGGCGGCGCTTCGCCTCCGCATCGGTAATCGCCCCTTGGTTGAGATCCGCATCGATCGCCATCTGTTTGCCTGGCATCGCATCGAGGGTGAAACGTGCCGACACCTCGGCAACACGTTCCGAGCCCTTCGTGATAACGATGAAGTTCACAATGACGAGGATGACGAACACGATAAAGCCGACGACCGCATTGCCGCCGACAACGAAATTTCCGAATGCTGTGATGACCTCGCCGGCGTTCGCATTGAGCAGAATCAGACGCGTTGACGAGATATTCAGCGCCAGCCGAAAAAGCGTCGTAATGAGGAGGAGCGATGGAAAGACGGATAGATCCAGTGCCTCCACATTGTAGATCGCCGACATGACGACAAGCAATGCAATGGTGATATTGAGACAGATCAGGACATCCAATAAGACCGTCGGCAGCGGAATGATCATCATAATGACGATCGTCACGATGGCGACGGCGATCAGAACATCGCTGTATCGCTGTATGAAACTGCCGGACGAAAGAGGATTTACACTGCCGGTCTGCGGTGCTGTCATGCTCTTACTCACTCCCCTTGTTCCCGTTTCCCTTATGTGGATATATGATCCACCATATAACATTATATCAAATATTGAAATCTCGTCAAATGATAAATGTGTTCTTAGAACACCGATGATGCAGGCATTTCAAGGTTTGTCCGATTTGTACAAAATTTCGTTCTGCTTCCTCTGGTTTTCTTACGCTCCGCGTCGTGCATGCTTCAGGCGGTAGACGTATGCCAGTACTTCGGCGACAGCCTGGTAGAGCTCCTGCGGAATCGCATCACCGATCTGCACTGCTGCATAGATGGCACGCGCGAGCGGCTTGTTCTCGATGATCGGGACACGCGCCTCACGCGCGATCTCCTTGATGCGCTGCGCGACAAGATCCTGTCCCTTTGCAACGACTAGTGGAGCCGACATCCCCTGCTGGTAGGAGAGCGCAATGGCATAGTGGGTCGGGTTCGTGACGATGACATCCGCCTTCGGCACTTCCTTCATCATGCGCGCCATCGCCATCTGCCGCTGTTTCTGGCGGATCTTCCCCTTGATCTGCGGGTCACCTTCGGACTGCTTCATCTCATCCTTGACTTCCTGTTTGGTCATCTTGAGATCCTGCGTCGTCTGCCACTTCTGATAGCCGTAGTCCATGAGCGCCATAATCATGATGACGCCGATGACGATGAACGCCATCTGGAAGATGATCTCTGCCACAAGCGCAAGGCTCGTCGTCAGGTCAAAGAACATGAACTGCGGCATCGCGAGAATCTGTTCATGGATGAAGCGGTAAAGGAAAAACCCAATGACGAGAATCTTGAAAAACGACTTTGCCAGCTCGACGAGCGAACGCTTGGAGAAGATGCGCCCGAAGCCGTTGATTGGATTTAGCTTGTCCAGTTTGAACTCAATGGACTCGGTGTTGAAATTGAGTCCAACCTGAAAGAAATTGATCGCCAAGCCAATCAACATGATCGCAAACATGACGGGAAAAGCGGTCTTGGCAAGCACAACAATGATGCCGATAAAGATGTGAATGATGTTCTCCGTGTCGACGCTCTGGTTCAGATTGGTGAACACATACGTGGTATAGGACGCGATCGAAAGATAGATCGAGTCCCACAGGAGCTTCAGTGTAAAGAACCCCACGAGCAGTACGAATGCCGTGTTCAGCTCCTGGCTGCGTCCGACCTGCCCCTTCTTTCGTGCGTCGGCACGCTTTTTCGCCGTCGGCTCTTCCGTCTTTTCCCCGCCTGCGAAACGCTGGAGGTCAAAGACGAACGCTGCCCTATTGCAGGGCGCGTATCGCAAGTGATATATTTCCATACATTTCATTGAACAGCACATCCAGGAATAAGACATAGAACGGAATGATCATCGAGAGTACGGTGATGCCGATCATCAGCTGCATCGGAATACCAACAACAAAGATGTTCATCTGCGGCATCGTACGTGAGAGGATGCCAAGGCCCACATTTGTGAGAAGAATGGCGAAGGTGATCGGCATGGCGATCTTCATTCCAGTGAGGAAAATGGTGCCCGTGAAGTTTGCCACGAGCATCGCCAGCGACAGATTCCCCTCCATCCCCGCAAGGGGAACGACGCGGAAGCTCTCAACGAGCGCCGCCAGAATCATGTGATGTCCGTTCGTCGCAAGGAGGACGATCACCGCCAAATTATAAAGAAAACTTCCGATAAGCGGTATCTGCTGACCGGAAGTCGGGTCGACAACATTGACGATGGCAAACCCCACCTGCATATCCATGACCTTGCCCGCCATCGTGATGGCGGCAAAGGAGATATACGCCACAAAGCCGATCAGCCAACCGATAAAGAGTTCACCGAGGGCAGTCACGCCGAACATGATGACATTCTCCGGGACATAGGGCGTTCCCAGCCCATCCACCACCGGAAAGAGCAGAATCGTGATGGCGAGTGCCGTGCCTACGCGAAAATAGATGGAGATGTTCATACTGCCAAAGAATGGCGATATGAGGAAAATTCCGCTGACCCGTACAAGCATCAGCAGGAATACAGCGATATGCCCCTGAAGCAGCTCATACAGATCCATGTGCCGCCCTCCTCATCGCAGGTACATGGGGAGGTTGATAAAGACGTTCGATACATACTCCACCATGATGCGCAACATCCAAGGGCCGAAGATCAGAATAGCGACAAACACCGCAATAATCTTCGGAATGAACGCCAGCGTCTGCTCCTGAATCGATGTCGTCGCCTGGAACACCGCCACCAAGAGGCCGACAATCAGGCCGAGCCCAAGCATCGGGGCGGAGACCAGAAGGACGATCATGAGAGCTTCCTGTGCGAGCTGAATGACCAAATCTCCGGACATATCAGCGCCTCCCCATCAGCGGAAACTCATGATGAGCGACTGAATCAAGAGATGCCACCCATCGACCATAACGAACAGCAGAATCTTAAACGGCAGGGAGATCATGACCGGCGGCAGCATCATCATACCCATGGACATGAGGGTACTTGCGACGATCATATCGATGACGATAAACGGAATATAGATCATAAAGCCGATCTGGAATGCCGTCTTGAGCTCACTGATGATGAACGCGGGGATGAGCGTAAACGTCGATACATCCTCCGGGCCATCGGGACGCGGCGCATCCGACAGGTTGACAAAGAGTGCGAGATCAGACTCCCGCGTCTGACGCAGCATAAACTCGCGCATCGGATCCACGATGTTCTCCAGTGCCTGCTCCTGTGTAATCTGTCCCTCAAGATAGGGCTGTATACCGTTCTCGTTTGCCTGCCCCCAGTAGGGTGCCATGATGTAAAACGTCAGAAACAGCGACAGCGCGATGACCACCTGATTCGGCGGTACATTCTGCGTCGAGAGCGCGTTGCGCAGGAAACCGATGACCACAACAATGCGGACAAAGGACGTCGTCATAACAAAGATCGCGGGCGCAAGCGACATGACCGTGAGCACGGCAAGCACCTGCATGCTGGTCGCAACATCCTGTGGATTGTTGGACGTACCGACCCCGACATTGACCGTTGGGATCAGCGGGGCAGCAGATGCCTGTCCCACACCGAGGAGCAGGAACGCCGCAGCACCCAAGACCAGAAAAATGCGCCCCAATTCCCTTCCCCCATTCCTCTCTGTCCGCCTACTTTCGGAAAAGCGGCGGGATTTTCTGCACAAAATCCGAAAGAGACCCGAACTGCTCGCTGAATACGCCGCCCTCCATCGGAGCGGCACTGCGGATCTCCTCAAGCGTCTCCGGATCATCGATCTCCGTGATCAGACGGATGTTGGCATCCGTCACGCCGAGCACGAAGACACGCCCGAAAAGTTCCACCACGCAGACCGAGCGATTCGGACCAAGCGGCAGCTGTAAGTAGACCTGTCCGCCGCGCGCCGCAAGCGTGCGCATGGAGCTCTTGCCAAAAGCACGTGCGACGAGATAGGCGAGGATGACCACGAATGCAAAGACAGCAAAAAGGCTGACCACATAGGCGACCGTCGACCACCATGATACGGCCGACGGGCGCGGGTCAGCCTCTTGATATCCGGCTAAATATCCGCCGCCCGTCTCACCTGCGGCAGACACATCCCCTGTACATAGAGCAAAGAGCACGCATCCGAGCAGCAAGGACAGAGTCAATATCCACGCGCGCATCAGCCGACGGCTTTGCGGATTGCCTCCAGAACGCGGTCTGCCTGGAACGGCTTCACGATGAAGTCGCGCGCACCCGCCTGGATGGCCTCGATAACCATGGCCTGCTGTCCCATTGCGCTGCACATAACGACCTTGGCGCCCGGATCGACCTTCTTGATCTCCTTGACTGCCGTGATGCCATCCATCTCCGGCATCGTAATATCCATTGTCACGAGGTCCGGCTTGAGCTCCTGATACTTCTCCAAGGCCTTCATGCCGTTCTCTGCCTCACCAACGATCTCATAACCGTTCTTCGACAGGATGTCCTTCACCATCATTCGCATAAAAGCTGCATCATCAACGACCAGAACGCGAGTTGCCATTTTCTCATCTCTCCTTAATCCGATAGAACATCCCCTATTCCCAAGGGCATTACCTGCACACAACGGTGCCTCCTAAATCGCTCTCATTATAGCGAAATATGCCTTCGGTGACAAGGGCTTTCTACATTTCTCTTTCCGGTGAATTGCATAACTATGCCGCAACTCCCCGGGAAATACGGATCGGCACAGCCGTCCATACTTCCTCAAGACATTTTTTCCGTCACTGGAGACGTGCTGCACGCTCAAGCGGGCTGACAATCTCCGTGATGCGGACGCCGAAGTTCTCGTCGATGACAACAACTTCCCCCTTTGCCAGATACTTTCCGTTGACCATGATATCAACGGGCTCTCCGGCAAGTTTATCAAGCTCCACAATCGACCCCTTCGTCAGATCGAGGATCTCCTTGATGGACTTCTTTGTACGGCCGAGTTCGACATTGACCTGCAGAGGTACGTCGAGGATCAGGCCGATATTGGCATCATTGACCTGTACCGGTACCGTGCTGAGCGGCGTAAACTGCGCAGACTGTACGGGGACATTCGATGCGACATGTGGCTGCATAGGCTGTGCTCCATATCCATTACTTGCCGGCGCCGCAGCGGCCGCTGCCGGTGCCGAAGCGGGTGCTGCGGCAGGTGCCGCCGGCGGCGGTGCCGCAGCGGCTGCGATGGCTTCTTCCTCATCGTCAACATCGGGCTGCTGGTTCATCAGCGCATCGACCATCTCACGTGCGACGTCGAGCGGCAGCAGCTGCATGATCTCACTGTCGATGAGACCATCTACCTCCATGCGGAACGATGCCTGCACGATGGGATCCGCCTTGTCGAGCAGTTTTGAAACAACTTCCTCCGTCCCGAGATCAACGAGCGTCACAACGGGCGGAGTGATATCCACCTTCTTGTTGAACATCGAGGAGAGCGAGGTCGCAACGCTGCCCATCATCTGATTCATGGACTCGCTGACCGCACTCATGTGGATCTCGCTGAGTTCCTCGTCGGGGTTGGTCCCGTCGTTGCCCATCATCAGATCGGCAATGATCGCCGCATCCTTTGCCTGGATGCAGAGAACATTGTTACCCTCGATGCCAATGCTGTAGCCGACCTCAACCACGAGGAATGGGATGGGGTATTTCTCCTTCAGCTGGCTCATGTTGGAGATGGAGACCGTCGGCGTCGTGATCGATACCTTACGCCCAAGGAGGACGGAGAGTGTCGTCGCCGCACCGCCCATGGAGATGTTTCCGATCTCACCGAGGGCATCCCGCTCCATATCCGTTATTGTATCTCCGGTGGGAGCCGCACCCGCAGCAGATGCGTCGTCCGAGCCTGCCGCGTCATCCGCAGGCGTATCATCGCCGCCTCCACCGCTCAGGAGGGCGTCTATCTCCTCCTGTGAGATCATATCGTCACTCATTCGCGTCGTCCTCCCCTTCTATAATCCCGGAAATCTGTACGGCCATGCGCTTTCCGGCCGTACCCGGACGCGCGAGGAACTTTGGATTCGACCCAACGTAGCAGACCAGCTCATCCTTCGTCAGGGTGTCGAGCTGGAGAACATCACCGAACCCAAGGGTCAGAAACTCGTTGATCGTCACGTGGATCTCACCAAGCTGCACCGTAAACGGCACGGAGGTGCGCTCAATCTTGCGCTGCAGTTCCGCGACCTGTTCCGGCGAGCTCTCACGATCCATGGAGGACGCGACCCAGAACGATGTCGTCAGCTTCGGCATCACTGGTTCGAGCACCAGATATGGGATACAGATGTTCATCATGCCCTCGACCTCGCCCATCTTGATATGGATCGTGATGAGCACGACCATATCGCTCGGCGGAACGATCTGGGCAAACTGTGGGTTCGTCTCCATCGTCTCGAAGTTCGGACGGAACTCCACGACGTTGCTCCACGCCTCTCGGAAATAGTTCGTCACCGTATCGATGAACCGGCGCATCACCGCCGCCTCAATATCCGTCAGCACACGGGGCTTCACGCCCGGCCTGCCCTCACCGCCGAAGATGCGGTCGATGTAGGCAAGCGAAATGTCCGTACTGAGCTCGATGATGATGTTTCCCTTCAGCGGCGGCAGTGCAAGGATGCCGATCACGGACGGGTTCGCCATGGATTGAACGAATTCCTGATACGTCATCTGCTCGACGGACAGCACCTCGATGTCGATCATCGTGCGCAGGCTCGCCGACAGATAGGTATTCAGGAGACGCGAAAAACTCTCATGCAGCATGAACAGTGTCCGCATCTGATCCTTGGAGAACTTGTCCGGCCGTTTGAAGTCGTAGACCTTGACCTTGCGTTCCTCTTCCTCCGCCTTGACTTCCTCGGCGGAAACCGAGCCATCCGAAAGTGCCGAAAGAAGCTTGTCTATTTCGGATTGAGACAGTACGTCCTCAGCCAAGACTCTTCCCCCTTCCCTTTGTGCAGTACTTCATCGAACTTACTGCAGCAGGAAGCTCGTGATGTAAACATCGTAGACCGATCCCTGTCCAAGGCGGTCATTCAGGGCATCTTTCAGCTGCTTCTTCAGCGCGTCCTGCTTGGTTGCGTCGAACTCCTCAAGCGGCGCAGCACGCAGGAACTGCATCGTCGTGTCGAGAATCTTCGTCTCCGCGACGGGGTTGACCTTGCCGTCCTTCACCACGTCGGACTTGCCGGGATTGAGCTCCATGACAATGCCCGCCTTGAGATACTTGCCGGCACGACCGCCGCCGACATTGACCAGAATGCCCTCCTTCGGGTCGCCGAGCTTGTAGAACACGCCCGGGTCATGGCTCGCCTTGCTGCCTCCATCCTCCGCATGAGACGGGGACTCCGCCTGTGAGAAGATGTAGTATGAGATCCCTCCGGCTGCTGCCACTGCAACGAGAACCGCCACAACCACCACGACGATCATCATCAACATCGGTGATTTCTGCTTCGGCTGTTCTGCTACCTGCTCTTCCTTTTCCTCCGCCATGAGTAAATTCCCTCCCTAAAAATGACTACGAAGCCGCAGCGGCTCCACACCGGGGCACTCCCTTGCCGCATAGAAGAACACTGTTCTTTCATTATAGCAAAGGAATAGAAATTCGCCAACTAATTTTGATAGAGCGCACGCCGATACTTTACCGTGCGGCGCACGATTTCCTCCATCGGCTCCTCGACGATCAGCTTTTTTCCGTTGGTGAGTGTGATGACCGTATCCGGTGTCTCCTCGATGCTCTCGATGATCTCTGCATTGAGAACAAACTCGCCCTTCTTGTTCGTCTTGGAGTTGAACTTCGTCAGCATGATCATGACAGACTCCCCCTCCATTCTCTTTTTCAGTCTTCCCTACGCACAGAAAAAGCATTGAAAACTCTACCTGATATACTTTCGCCGTCGTCTTCACTTTTCCTTTTTTTTTACGACGTTTTTTTCATCATAGCTTAAATTTTTAACCAAAAAATATATCACCACAAAAATCATCCGAGCTGCGCGAGGAATGCCAATGAGCGCAGCGGCCGACCGACGAGTTCCTGCACATGAGCGAGCACCATGCTCTCCGCCGCCATCAGTGCCCCGCCGCGCACGCGCAGCGGCGCGGGATGCTTCCAGTCAATCTGCCGAAGTTCTGTAAGCAGCGTGCGCAGCTCTGCAGAAAACGGCACGGTGCCCTCCCCCGCACAGTCCGCGCAGAGCGCACCGCCCTCTGCTGCGTGAAAGAACGCATCGCCCTCGATGACAGTGCCGCAGTGAAGGCAGTGATCATAGGTCTGCTGCAACCCTGCCGCATCCAGCGTGCGCAGCACGGCGGCGAGTGCAGTGACGCGCGGCTGCCGCGTCTCAAACGCCGTCATGATCTGTGCGAGTGTCTCGAAAAACGGCGCATCTTCTACGCCCTCGGGCATGAATGCACAGACGACCTCCGCCATAAATGTCGCATAGGCGAGCGCCGCGAGATCATCCGCGATCCGATGATGAGAGGCACGTACGGACGCCGTCTTGACCGTCTCAAGCCGTGTCCCCTCCGCGAGCTGCAGATCCGCATGGACGAACAGCTGCATGGCTCCGGCCAGCGGGCTGCGAGGACGGCGGCAGCCGAATGCCGCCGCCCGCACGAGCCCATGCTCTTTCGTATAAAGCGTCACGACCTTGTCCGCCTCGCCCCAGCTGCGTGTACCGAGGACGATCCCCTCCGCTCCGTAGACCGCCATCTACGCGTGCCTCTCCGATCCATCGTTCACCGCAGCAGACGTCTTGCGGACATTCTTCTGCGCGATGTCCTTTTTTCGCTCCGCCATTGGCATCACGGCACCCGCCGTCAGCATATACTGGAGTGCCTCCTCCTTCGATATGTTGATCGTCACGGCATCCTCCTCACGCACGAGGAGCGTCGTCCCCGAGGTCATGTTGAGGCTCCACGGGATAAAGACGCAGAGATAGCCGCCGCCCATCGCCTCCTGAAATCGCGGCGGCAGATCCGCCATGACGAAGCCGAGGGCGCGCCCACCCATGTACGGCACATGAACAACGTGCGTGAAATTGCTGCTCGAGTCGAGCACCGCCTCGGAGAGACGCTTGACACTCGTATAGATAAATTTGACGAACGGGATCGTCCCGATCATCGTCTCACCGAAAGAGATTAACTTTGCGAGCGCCCAGTTCGTCGAGCCCCAGCCGACGAGATAGATCACCGCCATGAGCGTAATGATCCCCATGCCCGGAAAGTAGAACGGCAGGTACTGCCCGAGTACCCCCTCGGTGAAGCGCAGCGTCCACTCAATGACGAACGCCGTGATGACGACGGGGACGAGCACGAGCAGCCCGTTGACAAAGCGGCGCGAGATGCGTCGCATGGCACGCCGATAGATATGCCCCAGCTGGTTTCTCATCGCTTCCGCCCCCTTTCCTTCTCATGCGGCGGTCAGTCCTCCTCGACAAAGCCGAAGTCGCGCAGTGCCCCCGTCTTGCTGCGCCAGTCCTTGCGCACCTTGACCCAAAGATCGAGATAGACCTTCGCTCCTAGCAGCGTCTCGATATCCGCGCGTGCCCGCTGCCCGATCGTCCGCAGCAGCGCACCGCGCGCCCCGATGATAATCCCCTTCTGTGAGCTGCGCTCGACGTAGACCACGGCGCGGATGAAAACATCCCCCTTGGGGCGTGTCGTCATCTCCTCGATGTCCACAGCGACGGCATGGGGTACCTCATCCCGCGTCAGTTCGAGTACCTTTTCACGCACGAGTTCTGCAATGATCAGTCGCTCGGGCTGATCGGTCACCATATCCTCGGGGTAGTACTGCGGCCCCTCGGGAAGTTTTGCCTTGATCTCATCGACCAGCCCCGTGAGATTCTCCTCCTCGCGCGCCGAGATCGGTACAATCGCCGCAAAATCATACGCCTTCGCATAGGAAGCGATCACGGGCAGGCTCTCCTCACGTGGGATGCGGTCGATCTTGTTCACAGCGAGGAGAACGGGCGCGTGCACCTGTGCAAGCTGTGCGAGGATATAGCGCTCTCCTGCCCCCATCTTCTCCGTCACATCCACGACGAAGACGACGACATCCACGCCGCGCAGAGCACCCTCCGTCGCCTTCGCCATATAGCTGCCAAGCGCATCCTGCGGCTTGTGGATGCCTGGCGTATCGAGGAAGATGATCTGTGCGTCCTTCTCCGTCAGGATGCAGAGGATGCGGCTCCGCGTCGTCTGCGGCTTGTCGCTCATGATCGCGATCTTCTGCCCGATCAGCGCATTGATCAGCGTGGACTTCCCGACGTTCGGCCGTCCGACGACGGCGACAAATCCCGATTTATAGGTACTCATCGTGCAATCCCCAGTACATCCATCACATACCTCTGTTCCTCTTCCATTTCCAGCCGATCTTCCTCCTCGATATGATCATAGCCGAGGAGGTGCAGCATCCCATGTACCGTGAGAAAGGACAGCTCCCGCAGAAAGCTGTGCCCATACTCCTCCGCCTGCGCGGCCGCACGCTCAAGCGAGATCACGAGATCGCCGAGCACCACGCCGCATGGCGCGTCGATGATCTCGGGTTCCTCGCTCTCCGTGAGGGCAAAGGAGAGGACATCCGTCGGACGATCCACACCGCGATAGTCACGGTTGAGCACGTGGATGTGCGCATCATCCGTCAGCGTCACACTGACCTCCGCGTCCATGACGCCGTATAACTCTCCGACCGTCAGCACGACACGACGCACGGCATCCACATCTTCCTGCGGTACATCAAGATGTTCCGGCTCTCGTCCGATCGTGATCTCCATCATGCTTCTCCCGTCTCTTTTCCCATGTACCATAGGCCTCAACGATCCGCGTGACGACCTCGTGACGGATGATGTCGACCGGCTCAAGGCGAACGACACTGACACCCTTCACATCCCGCAGGATCTGACACGCCTGCCGCAGCCCGGAGACCGTACCGCGCGGCAGATCAACCTGCTCAAGGTCGCCCGTCACGACCATGCGCGAGCCGAAGCCGAGGCGCGTGAGAAACATCTTCATCTGCGCACCCGTCGTATTCTGCGCCTCGTCGAGGATGACGAATGCGTCCTCAAGGGTACGCCCGCGCATGTAGGCGAGCGGTGCGACCTCGATCAGCTGGCGGCTCATCATCTTCTGATAGCCCTCCGCCCCGAGGATGTCCTGCAGAGCATCGTAGAGCGGACGCAGGTAGGGGTTGATCTTCTCCGTCAGATCCCCCGGCAGGAAGCCGAGGTGTTCCCCCGCCTCCACTGCAGGGCGGGTGAGGATGATGCGGCTGACCTCGCGGTTGCGGAGCGCCGCCACCGCCATGACGACGGCGAGATAGGTTTTTCCCGTTCCCGCCGGTCCCACGCCGAGCGTCACAGCATTGCGGCGGATCGCCGCAAGATAGTCGCGCTGGCCAATGGTCTTGGCGCGTACCTCTCGCCCCTTTGCCGTCACGAGCAGCACCTCGGCGTGGAGTCCGTGCAGCTCCTCCGTGCGTCCCGCCCGCACCATACGTGCTCCGTAGTGCACCTCATGCGTCGTCAGGCGCATCCCCTGCCGATGGCAGAAAAGCAGCTCGCCGATGAGCGTCCGCACCGCGGCGGCATCCGCTTCTGCCCCCGTCACCGCAATGCTGTTGCCGCGGCTCACTATGCGGCAGGAAAAATCCTCCTGCATGATTTGAAGGAAAGCGTCGCGATCGCCGAGAATCGCATACGCCTCCTGCTGATCCTTAAATTCGATGATATCTGTCGTCTCCGCCAAAGGCAGTCTCTCCTATATAAAATACTCGATGGTCGCGTCTGCCGTTCGTCTTGTCCGCAGGTCAAAGAGCAGCACCGCCTCACGCGATGCCACGGGACCGAGCGCATACAGCTCCTTCGTCTCGCGGTTGAAGCAGGAAAAGGGCACGACGCGGTTGTACTCATGCGGATACTCGCACGTCACCTCGATGCCCTCACGCGCGAAGGCGGGCTCTGTCTCCTTCACATAGTACGGATCAAAGAGACGGATGCGATCCCCCGTCACGCCCGTAAGAAGCGCGTAGTGCTCGACCTCGTAAAAGAGGCGCACGACCGCGACGCCGCCGCGCGCAAGCGCATCGTTGACGTGGCTGTGTGCATCGATGCGCACGCTGTGCCCCGCAATATACTGGCAGGTCAGGGGGAACTGCGTGGCACGCGAGAACCCTTCAAGCCAATTCGTGAGGTACATCATCGCCATGCGCGACGTCCCTTCCTTGCATGCCGTGCCGTCCATCCCGTAGCAGTCGAGGGAGTAGAGCATGACGCTGCGGATGATCTCAGGTGGGATCTCAGCGCGCGGAAAGAGATAGCTCACCGCATCAAGCAGCGCGGTCGGGCCACAGTCGTACTCCGACATTTGATAGCGCAGAGGAATCTTCATGTATACCCCCCTTTCCGCAGGAGATTCGGCGTCAGGATCGCGAGGATGACGAGCACAATCCCGCCCGCCTGCACGGGGGCAAAATGCGTGCCAAAGATCAGCCACGCAAAGAAAACGCTCGCGACCGGCTCAATCGTCGCCGTGATCGCCGTCTCTGCCGGGCTGAGCCAGCGCAGTCCCAAGGCGAACGCAAAGAAGGCGACCACCGTCCCAAGTCCGATGATCACGAAGAGATCGAACCATGTCTGCGCCGTACAGAAGGCAACGACGTCTGCGATCGCCTGCGTCACCGGCAGCAGGGCAATCCCTCCGAAGAACATGCAGACAGCAAGAAGGAAG
Source organism: uncultured Selenomonas sp. (assembly GCA_963541465.1). GTDB lineage: Bacteria > Bacillota > Negativicutes > Selenomonadales > Selenomonadaceae > Centipeda. The sequence continues at coordinate 10,733 of CAUTTS010000028.1, read as the reverse complement.
AAGCGATCAAAGCGCCGCAGAAGATGTACGGGATAGATCATCGCAAAGACAAACGTCGCCCCTGAGACGAGACTCCAGACCACGCAGTCCGAAGGGACAGAGAGCCGTGTGAGATCGCCGCCCGTCACGAGGAGGAACACCCCCGCCACGGCGGCGACCACGGTCAGCATCTCCGCCATGCGCGGCAGCTGCCGATGGCGCACGGCGAGATAGAGGATCATCAGCGCGGGACTCGCCGAGCAAATCACCGTCGTCGCCGCCGCATCCCCCGCCGCAATCCCCTTGAAATACGAGAACTGTACGATCATGATGCCGAGAATGCCGTGCACCGCCATGCGCAGGAGCAGACGCGGGCTGTGGCGCAGCGTGCGCAGGCCGCGCTGCACCCCGCCGCTCCACCACGCGAGCAGGAAAAACAGCCCGCTCGAAAGGAAGAGCCGCACCTGCGTCAGCTCCACAGGGAGATGATGTGACTGGGCATAAAAATCCTGTGCCGCCGTCCCGCTCGCCGCCCACATCGTCCCGGCAAGCAGGACGAGAAGCACCGCCGAGACGTGCGACATCGTGCTCAGGCCTCCCCCTGCTCCCGCTTCACCACATCGGCAATCGCCGTGCAGACCTCCTCCAGCTGCTTCTGGTCACTGCCCTCCGCCATCACGCGGATGAGCGGCTCCGTGCCCGAGGGGCGCACGAGGACGCGCCCCTCGCTGCCAAGCGTGCGCTCGCCCGCAGCAATGGCAGCGCGAATGGCAGCATTCTCCTCCCAGCCCGCCTTGCTCTTGACGCGCACATTGACGAGGAGCTGTGGATAGGTCGTCATCATCGCGTTCAGCTCCGACGCCTTCTTGCCGCTGCGACGAAGTGCCGAGAGCACCTGCAGTGCCGTGATGAGCCCGTCGCCCGTCGTCGCGTGCTCCGCAAAGATGATATGTCCCGACTGCTCGCCGCCGATCGTATAGCCGCCGCGGCGCATCTCCTCAAGGACATAGCGGTCGCCGACCGCCGTCACCTCAACGCGGCCGCCAAGCGCCGCGATTGCCTTGTGGAATCCGATGTTCGCCATCACCGTCGTCACGACTGTGTTGTGCGGCAGATGCCCCGTGCGCATCATCTCCGCCGCACAGGCGACGAGAATATGATCCCCGTCGAGCAGCGCTCCCGTCTCATCGAGACAGAGGCAGCGGTCCGCGTCACCATCGTGGGCGATACCGATGTCCGCCCCGCGTTCGAGCACCGTACGGCGCAGGGAGTCCAGATGCGTCGAGCCGCAGCCGTCGTTGATGTTCACCCCGTTCGGGAGCGCGTGGATCACCTTGACATCGGCACCGAGGCGGCGCAGCACCTTCGGCATCGCCTCATACGCTGCACCGTTCGCACAGTCGAGGACGATCCTCATCCCATCAAACCGCTCGGAACACGTACTCACCACGTAGTCGATGTACTGGTTGAGGAGGTCATCGCGATACTCCACCACGCCGACATCCTTCCCCGTTGGACGTGCCTCATGGTCGCCGTCCTGCAGCTTGCGGACAAGAGCCTCCAGCTCGTCTTCTACGGCATCGGGCAGCTTGTAGCCGTCGCCGCCAAAGAATTTGATGCCGTTATCGGGGAACGGGTTGTGGGATGCCGAGATCACAATGCCCGCGTTCATCTTATGCTCACGTGCGAGATAGGCAATCGCAGGCGTCGGCACAATCCCCGCGAGGAGAGCGGCTCCGCCCGCCGAGCAGATGCCCGCCGTCAGCGCCGCCTCGAACATCTCGCCCGAGACACGCGTATCGCGCCCGATCAGAATGCGTGGCCGCACCTTGGAGTGTGCTCCGAAATAGAGTGTCGCCGCGCGTCCAAGCTGATAAGCCAGCTCCGGTGTAAGCTCCGTATTCGCCACACCGCGTACGCCATCCGTCCCAAAAAGTCTCACGATAACAGCCTCCTGTGTATCTTCAGCATCATCTGCTGTTCACCGGAATGTGCGGATCCCCACACAGTCACTTTTCCTTTATCCTCACCATAATCTACTGTATTCGCTCCAAAAAAGCAAGTGCGGCTTTCATGCCGTCGAGTGCGGCACTCATAATGCCGCCCGCATAGCCTGCGCCCTCGCCGATCGGGTAGAGGCCCGCTGTGCTGACCGACTGCATCGTCACGGTATCGCGCAGAATGCGGCAGGGCGCAGAGGAGCGCGCCTCCACGCCCGTCAGCGGCACATCCGCCGCACCAAAGCCCGGCACACGTTGCTCCCAGTGGCGCAGGGCACGAGCCAGAGACGCACTGCACGCATCGGGCAGGATTGTACCCAAGGCAGCAGGACGCACCCCCGGCATGTACGTCGGAGCAACGACAAAATCCATCGTTCCCGTCCGCCCGCTGAGGAAATCGCCCACCGCCTGCACGGGTGCTCGGTAATCACCGCCGCCCGCGCAAAAAGCACTCCGCTCCAGCGCTCGCTGAAAATCGATCCCGCCGAGCACCGCCCCGCCGAAATCGGCGGGGGTGACCTGCACCAGGAGGGCACTGTTCGCCGTCCCTGCGTCGCGTCGGTAGTTGCTCATCCCATTCGTCACGAGATGCCCCTCCTCCGACGCCGCTGCGACCACCAGACCGCCGGGACACATGCAGAAGGAGTAGACCCCGCGGCCACCCTCCTCATCCCGAAAGGTCAAGGCATAGTCCGCCGTCGGCAGGAACGGGCTCCCCGCCGCTGCGCCGTACTGCATCCGATTCACGAAGTCCTGCGGATGCTCGATGCGCACCCCGACGGCAAACGGCTTCGCCTCCATGTGCACACCCGCTCCATGGAGCATCGCATACGTGTCGCGTGCCGAGTGTCCGATGCCGAGAAACACCGCACGCGCGGGAATCTGCTCTGACCCATTCACCGTGAGTGCAGCGATCCGCCCCGCAGTCATCGTGATGTCCGTCACCTGTGTGCCAAAGCGTACCTCGCCACCCATCGCGATAATCTTCTCGCGCAGGCGCTTCACCACCGTGCGCAGCACATCCGTCCCGATATGCGGCTTTTGCAGATACCGTATCTCCTCGGGCGCACCTGCCGCGACGAACGCCTCGATGATCTCGTTCATACGCGGGTCGCGGCTGCGCGCCGTCAGCTTGCCATCGGAGAACGTCCCCGCACCGCCCTCGCCAAACTGGACATTCGACGCGGGGTCGAGCTGCCCCGTCCGCCAGAACTGCGCCACATCACGCGTGCGCCGATCCACATCCTGCCCACGCTCGAGAACGAGCGGTGCCGCTCCCGCACGCGCGAGCAGCCACGCGGCAAAGATCCCCGCAGGGCCGAACCCCACGACGACGGGGCGCTCACGCCCCTCTTGCGGCGTATAGGGTGGGACACGGAGCGGACCGTGCTCCTCTGCTCGCCCGACCTGTGCGTCGCGACGCAGACGTGTGAGGATGCCGCGTGCGCCGTCTGCCGTCACATCGAGCGTATAGTTCCACCGAATCGGCGCCCCATTCCTGCGCCGTGCATCCAGTGCCTTATGAACGACAATCACCCCGTGCACTGCACAGGGTGATACACCGAGCCGCTCTGCGGCAAGATCCGTGAGGGTGCGTGTCTCATCATACGGCACAAAGAGATTTTTTATGCGTATCATTGCATCGGCCCAACCTTGATCTCCACCGTCACCGTCGGATTCGTCGCCGTCACGCCGGCGGGCAGATGCAGCTTTACCTGCTGCGTACCGCTCTCCTTCACATCCGCGAGGGAGAACTCCTCCGTTTCGATTCCCGCCACCTGATCGAGCGCCTCCTTCGTTCCCGTGATCTCGATGCGCGCCGGCTGCACCGTCACGCTCTCGAGCTTCAGCTGCGGCGGCAGATCACTGCGCGGCTTTGCCTGCACCTCCACCACCTTATGCTGGAGACCGCGCGTCAGCTTGACCGAGATCTCCATCGTGTCCGGATGCATCGTCAGCCCCTGCACTTCTTTTCCGTCCGTATTCAACGCGACCAATGGAATCCCCATCGTCACGTCCTCCTTGCGCCCATTCATATTGAAATAGGCGGCGACGGAGGCGACCTGATCGACGAGGGAGCGCGGTCCTTCGATCGTCGCCTTTTCGACGGACTGGCGGACGCGATCCACCGTGAAGCCCTCCGCCGGCGTGCCGTTGACCGTCAGCAGCACCGAGAACACGCGCTGAATGATGCGGTCGAGCGTCACGTCGATCCGGTCAGGAGACACACTGATCAGCTCAAATCCGTAGGGGATCGACGTCTCCACCGCGTAGAGACGATCTCCCTCCGCAAAGTCGGACAAATCCACACGCGCATGGAAATCACTGTTATCCGCTGTCACAAAAGATGAACGAGCCCCGCGCACGCGCAGCGTCACCGTGTCGGCTGCGGCATGCATCTGATAGCCGTCCGGCACATGCTCCATCACCACGGGGACGGTATAGGACGCCTCCATGGATGGATTCTGATCGTTCATCACATAGAGCCAGAGAATAACGGCCACAATAAGTGCCGCGATCCTGGCGAGCAAATTATGCTGCACAAGGCTGCGAAGTCTGCTCATGATTTCTCCCTCCAGCTCCGAATCGTATCCAGAATCGACGAACGCGAACTGTAGGCAAACGCAGGTGTCAGGATATGTGTCAGCTGTTCACCGTCCAGATGGCGGTGGAGATGCCCGTTCTCCGCGATCGAAATCGTTCCCGTCTCCTCACTCACCACGACGATAAGGGCATCGCACTGCTCCGATAGCCCGATGGCCGCACGGTGGCGCGTGCCGAGCTCCGTCGAGAGCGAGCGATTCTCTGTCAGCGGCAGGAGGCAGCCCGCCGCGATCAGCCGCTTGCCGCGAATGACCGCCGCACCATCATGCAGCGGTGTATTCGGAATGAACACATTCATCAGAAAATCCGACGTGATGAGACCGTCGATCTGGATGCCTGTCGCACTGATATCGTTGAGCCCCATGTCGCGCTCGATGACAAGCAGTGCGCCGATCTTATTCGCCGAGAGAATCTTTACTGCGCCGCGGATCTCGCGGATCGTGCTCTGCGCCTCCTCATCGTCGAGAAGCGTGCCGGGGCGGAAAAACTTGCCCTGTCCGAGATGCTCCAGAGCGCGGCGCAACTCCGGCTGGAAGACAATCGGGAGCGCAACAAAGAGCAGCGTCACCGCCTTTTGCAGGAGCCACGAAATCACGTGCAGGTTCAGGTAATTCGCCACAACCGTTACACCGAGCAGGACGAGAATCCCCTTGCCGAGCGTAATGGCGCGCGTATCCTTCAGCATCACGTAGACACGATAGAGAATGACCGCCACAATCAGAATGTCCAGTACATCCAGCGGCGTGATGGTCGAAAGGATGCCGCGAAACTGCGTCGGCATCGTAAAATCAAGTGGCATGGCAATCCCCCACGTTCCAAGCATCCCATTCCTATATATTAACACTTCTAGCCGAACGGGAAAAATCCTTGTGACCTGAGGAGCTCTCAAAAAAAAATTTCGGGACGGTGCGTGCAGGATTCCCTCCACATACATCCGTCCCGAAACATATTCAAGGAATTGCTGATAAAATGAAGCCCGTCAGAAAATTAGCAAATCTTGTGGATCCACCCCTCCGGTGCCTCCACCGTACCGAGCTGGATGCCGCGCAGCGTATCGTAGAGCTTCTGCAGCACAGGTCCCATGTGCTCCATGCCGCTCGGGAACGCGATCACCTGGTCGCCGTGCGTCACCGAGCCGACGGGAGAGATCACTGCCGCCGTACCGCAGAGCCCGCACTCTGCGAAGTCATGCAGTTCCTCGAACGCCACGGGGCGATGCTCCACCTTCAGCCCGAGCACGTGCTCTGCGATGTAGACGAGCGAGCGGCGCGTCACTGACGGCAGGATCGACGGCGACTTCGGCGTCACCACCGTGCCGTCCTTCTTGATGAAAAGGAAGTTTGCTCCGCCCGTCTCCTCGACGTGCGTGCGCGTCGCTGCATCGAGGAACATATTCTCGTCGAACCCTGCCGCATGCGCCGCCATATAGGCGTGCAGGCTCATCGCATAGTTCAGCCCCGCCTTGATATGCCCCGTGCCGTGGGGAGCCGCACGGTCAAACGCACTCACGCAGAGGCGGATGGGCTTGACGCCGCCCTTGAAGTACGCGCCCACAGGCGTCGCGAAAAGGCGGAACTGATATGCATCGGCGGGCTTCACACCGATGACCTCGCCCGATGCGAAGATAAAGGGGCGCAGATAGAGCGATGCGTCCGTACCGTAGGGCGGAACGTAGTCCAAGTTCGCCTTGACCACCGCATCAACCGCCTCCAGGAAGCGCTCCTTTGGAAAGGACGGCATCTCCAGATACGCTGCCGAGTCATACATGCGCGCCGCATTGAGATCAGGGCGGAACGTCACGATATGCCCATCCACCGTCTCATAGGCCTTCAGCCCCTCAAAGACCTCCTGGCAGTACTGCAGAATCCCCGCACACTCACTGATCGCGACCGTCGCGTCGGAGGTCAGACCTCCTTCGTCCCACACCCCATTCGCATAGTTCGACACATAACGCTGCGGCAGAGAACGATAGGCAAACCCCAAATTCTCCCAGTCCAAATCCGCCTTTGCCATAAAAAGTGCCTCCTTTTTTCAAAATGTACGTCCTATCATAGTCCCATCATTCGTCCTTGTCAAATGGATTTAGGAATCGCTGATAAAATGAGGTATGCCAGATTGGCGTAGATTTTTTGTCCGATTGAGGCAGCAAACCGGACGCATAGCGAGGGCTATGTGGAGGATTTGCTAACGAAAAGCGGGCGAAAAAGATACGTCAAGATGGCTGTGCCGATTTTATCAGTGCTTCCTTTACCGCGCCACTGCATCCAGCTCTCTGCGTGCACGCGGCAGACGCTTTAGAATATCGCCTGCGATCAGACCGTTTCCGCGCTTCTCGTAGGCGCGATCCCCCGCATATCCGTGCATCCACACGCCCACGATCGGCGTCATTCCGCTCTCCATCTGGCGCATCAGCCCGACAATCGCGCCCGCGAGCACATCACCTGCGCCCGCCGTCGCCATGCCTGCATTGCCGCAGGTCGTAAAGAACGCATCGCCATCGGGATAGACCACAATGGTGCACGCCCCCTTGACCACAAACACCGCCTGATGCTCACGCGCCGCGTCCCGTGCCATGCGGAGCAGATCCTCTGACGCCTCCTCCGTCTCCACGCCGAGGAGTGCGGAAAACTCACCGAGATGCGGCGTCAGAATCGGCACCTGCGGCAGATCACGCAGCGCATCGAGATGCCCCGTGAACGCCGCGATCGCATCCGCATCCATCACGAGCGGAGCCTTGACCTCCGCGGCAAAGAGCCGTACAAACTCACCCGTCTCCGCCGCACGCCCGATGCCCGGGCCGATGAGTACGGCGTCCGCACGTGCCGCGAGTGAGAGTGCCTTCTGCCGCGCATCCTCTCCACCGAAATGGCCCATACCCTCATCGGGCAGCGGGACGACCATCACCTCCGTCAGCTTCGCGGCCAAAACGGGATAGATGCGCTCAGGCACAGCAAGCGTCACGAGCCCCGCGCCGACGCGCAGTACCGCCTCTGCTGCGAGTGCCGCCGCTCCCGTCATGCCGAGCGAACCGGCGAGCACGAGAATACGTCCGCACGTCCCCTTATGTGCGTCACGCGCACGCGGCGGCAGCAGCTTTGCCGCCGCATCCTGTGTGATGAGTGACTGCCGCATCCCCTCGCCGGTAAGAAGGTCATGGGGGATGCCGATATCATCGACGAGCAGTTCGCCCACCGCATTTGCTCCCTGCCCGAGGAAATGCCCCACCTTCGGCAGGCCGAGGGCAAGCGTCCGATCAGCGCGGACGGCAATGGAGGCAATCCGCCCCGTATCCGCCTCCACCCCGCTCGGCATATCAATGGCGAGTGTCGGCTTGCCCGCCGCATTGATCTCCTCGATCAGGCGCAGTGCTGTCTTGCGAAGCTCCCCCTTAACGCCCGTGCCGAGAATGCCATCCACCACCGCATCGGCAAAGCGCAGCGAAACGCGCAGACGGTCCCAGTCGCGGTCGCCCGCGAGAGGACGGATCTCTATTCCCATCGACCGCAGCGCATTGTGCATCGCGTGGGCAGCAGGGCTAAGGTGCTCCTCCGTCCCGATGAAGAACATCTTCACGCGCGCGCCCATATTGATGAGATGCCGCGCTGCAGCAAAGGCGTCGCCGCCGTTATTGCCGCCGCCCGCAAAGATGGCGAACACCTTGCCTGCCGCGCCGCCGATCAACTGCGCTGCCTCCTCGGCCGAGCGCCGCCCCGCATTCTCCATCAGGGCAGCGGCAGGCAGCCCGTAGCTCTCCTCTACTGCACCGTCGATCCGACGCATATCCTCTGCAAACGATACGTTCATCACTGACCCTCCAACATACAGTAAGCCGTCGCATATTCCTTCTCGTGACTGAGCGTGACCCAGACGCGCGTCACGCCCATCTCCGCCGCACGTGCCGCGAAGAATCCGTGAAGATGCACCTCGGGCGCACCGAGCGCATCAGGCAGAATCTCCACATCATGGAGCGTACCACCGCGCAGCCCCGTGCCAAACGCCTTCAGCACCGCCTCCTTGCCCGCAAAGCGTGCAGCGAGGCTCGCCACCCCCCCTGCACCGCGCTGCATGGCGTAGGCGCGCTCAGCGGACGTATAGACGCGTGCGAGGAAATGCTCCTTCTCTGCCGCACGCGCCACGCGTGCCACACGGATAATATCACAGCCGACGCCCAGAATCATGACATCTCCTCTATCATAACAGAAAAGGGATTATTGCGCCACGCAATAATCCCTTCAACATTCATGGATACATCCCTGCCGTACCTGTCAGTGCCGCAGTGGCTCAGGCACAACGCCGGGCGACTGCGGCGCCGGACGCATATCCGTCGACAGCTTGTACGCGTCGCCGGACGCTCCCGCACCCGCACTGCCCGCTGCAGGCACAGCCGTTGTCGGTGCCGCTGCAGGAGCCGTCGTCCCCGTCTTCGGCTCATTATCGCTGCCGTCGGTCGATGCACCGGAGAAGCGCATACTGCGCGCGATGAACACCTCAACGCGGCGGTTCTGCGCACGTCCCTCCTCCGTATCGTTCGACGCAATCGGACGATACTCACTGTAGCCGAGCGCACTGAACCGCGCCGGATTCAGCGAGGGCTGCACCGCCATCACACCGCGCATCAGGCTGACGGCACGCGCCGAGCTCAGCTCCCAGTTCGACGGATACTGCGCCGTTGCAATCGGCACATTGTCCGTATGTCCCGAGATCGTCACGCGCTCCGGAAGCGAGGAGAGCACCCCTGCGATCACGGGCACGATGCGCTCCGCCTCCCCCTGCAGGGCAGCAGAGCCGGAGGCGAAGAGGGCGCGTTCCTTCAGACGGATCATCAGCCCCTCCTCGTTCAGCTCCGTACTCACCTGATCCTGGAGATTGTTCTCCTGAATGTACTGATCGAGCTTCGCCTTTGCCTCCGAGAGGTCATTGTTCTCCTTCATATAGGCGGCATCCGCCGTGTCCGCCCCCGTGGTCACGGTCGCCGAGCTCATCGACGTCGACGGTCCCATCCCGCTGAAGAACGACGGGCCGCCCATATTGAACGCTGCCGTGAACGCCTGCGCGAGCGCCTGCATCTTCGATGCATCCGTCTGCGACATCGCAAAGAGAGCGATGAAGAGAGCCAGAAGGAGTGTCATGAGGTCGGAATACGGCAGGAGCCAAGCCTCGCCCGCTTCTTCTTCATGGGGCTTTGCATGCTTTTTACGTGCCATATCAGCCCTCTCCCTTCAGTGCCTCACGCTCCGTCTGCGGGATGAACACCATGAGCTTCGCCTCGATGGCCGTCGGCGAGTCGCCTGCCTGGAGTGAGAGAATCCCTTCGATGATCATGCGCTTCTGGCTGACTTCCTGCTCCGACATGATCTTCAGCTTGTTCGCGAACGGCATCCAGAGAACGTATCCCGTAAAGATACCCAGAATCGTTGCAACGAACGCCGCTGCAATCGAGTGTCCGAGCTTATCGATATCATTCAGGTTGCCGAGTGCCGCAATCAGACCGACAACCGCGCCCAGAACGCCCAGCGTCGGTGCGTATGTACCGGCCTGCGTGAACATCGAGCGCCCCTCAGCATGACGCTCCTGCATGATCGCCAGCTCCGCGTCGAGAACATCGCCGACGAAGTCCGGATCCATGCCGTCGATGACCATGCCGAGACCCGTGCGGAAGAACGGATCCTGGATCTCCTGCGCCTTGCTCTCCAGCGCGAGGATACCCTCACGGCGCGCAATCTGCGACAGCTCGATGAACTGCTGTACGAGCTGCCCCTTTTCCTGGAGCTTCGGGACTTGACAGGTTTTCTTGATCAGTTTGGTAAAGTTTCCCAGCTGTTCCATCCGGAATCCGATGAACAGACACGAGAACGTGCCGCCGATGATGATCAGGAACGCCGCAGGGTTGTTGAGTGCTGTCAGCGGTGCTCCCTTCAAAATCATACCAACAAAGATCGAGATCACGCCCATGATAAGCCCGATGACTGTTGATTTTTCCAAAACAAAGGCCCCCATTCCATTTCTCGCCGTCGCCGAACGCATACCGGTCTGATCCGTCAGACACACGTCAACATCTTCCTATATTATTCCATAACGCAAGGAAAAATCCTACCTCTTTTTTAAAAAATCTTAAAAAAAACAAAGAAAAATTTTTCGATAAATTTTTCT
>CAUTTS010000027.1:0-25982 GCA_963541465.1 uncultured Selenomonas sp. | reverse complement strand
AATCGGAAAAAAAATCTACGCCAATCTGGCATACCTCATTTTATCAGCGATTCCCTTGTGATTCCGTCATCATTATAACATGATTTTTTTGCGGTGCAAAAGAGACAGCCAATCAATCGATATAGGACTATTGACAGAAACCCGTGGATAGAGTATTATAATACATAAATAATAATGATTTTAGATTTATAGGAATTAGGGATTACTATGCGCGAACGTACATTATTAACGCCGAGCGAAGTGACGGACATCCTTCGCCGGAACAAGAAAAAAGTAACGCCGCAACGCCTTGCCGTCTATGCGGCTCTCGCCGATACGACAGAGCATCCGACGGCGGAGACGCTCTATAAGGAGCTGCGCGCCGACTATCCGACCATGAGTCTGGCGACGGTCTATAAGTCCCTCGATGCGTTCTGCGAGATCGGCATTGTCCGTGAGCTGAATGTGGGCGAGGAGGCATTTCGTTACGATGCGGATATTTCGCCACATCCTCACATCCGCTGTATGTCCTGCGACAGGGTGGCGGACGTACCGATTACGGCACTCCCGGCATTGGACAAGAATGTTGCCTCGGTGACGGGGTACCGTATCGTCTCTCAGCAGATGTATTTTTTCGGGTACTGCCCCGAATGCCAAAAGAAGAAAGCAGGCGCATAAGCTCGTAAATAGGGAAATACTGCGCCATTCATGGGACGATTGACGACGCCCATACGAACTGAAATACAGTATCGTATGGGCGTTTTTTTGTGCATAGATGAAGAGGATATTGTTATTAATATGCCTCTTTATAAATTTTACGCAATTCAAATTAAGTTTACCGCACTTTTCTCGATAGTTATAGATAGGTCAATCATCCTATTCGAAAACAGAATTATGGAATTATTTTCTTTAAATTATAAGAGAGAAACAAATTAAAAGAAAATAAATGAATTAATGAAAGGATAAGGCGGATGGGTAACGGTCACTACAGGACGGCAGCAGTACTCTGCATCACGGGAGGTATGTTGTCGATGTCGGCAGCAGCTCAGGCAGCGGCACCGTGGGTTTATGACGCTGTGGAGAAGCTGGCGGACGATGGGTATATCGACCTAGGCGGACGGGATGCGTCGACGCTTTCAGAGAAGGAGCTCACCGAACTTGTGGCACAGGGGCTGCACGAGATCGACCGGGTCCAGCAGGGGACACTTGCTGATGAGTATGGGCGCGTCACGGCGCTGATGGTGCGCGATGAGATGCACGTCAAGCTCTTTCGGGAGCAGGAGCAGATCGCGCACAGGAACTATGAACAGGCACTGCGTACGTCGCGTCATGCTGAGGAGATGCTTGCCCGTCAGTCCATGCGCGGCGTGAACCGATTGGAGGTTATGAGGCCGCTGCAGGCACGTGCCGAGGCTGCCCGTATACAGCTCACATCGGCTGCACGCGATGATGCGCTCACGCAGATGCGCCGTGAAAAACGAGAGCTTGCCTATGAAAAGCTGAAGGAACGGCAAAGCAGCCTTCTGACACGGCTCACTGCAGTGGATTCTCCCAACGGGCGTGAGGATGTGCCCCTCGTACGGCCGGAGGTGATGGACGCGGCGGCACGGCTGCGTGCGGCGTTCATTGAGAACCTCGCGGCGTCGGGCTATACCGACCGCGAGAACGCCGAGCAGCAGCTCTATGCCCCCGTCCTCCTGCCGGATGTCCCCGAAAAGCGGCTGAAGATCGACGGTCAGATCCGTCTTGACTCCGGACATTCGACGGGAAAGGAGAGCAGCAAGGATCGGACGCGTCTCCGTGTGCGCATCTATCCCGACTACAACATCGATGGCAATTGGCATGCGGTGGGGATGATCGAGGCCGAGAAAACCATTGTAGGGGACGGTGGCGACAAGGATGGACAGCTGAAGTTCGACCGCTGGTACCTGATGGGACGCTCGGGCGTGACCGATGTCATGGTTGGGCAGTACGGTTCGACAATGGCAGAGGGCAACGTCTACGACAGCAAGTTCCGCGGCATTCGTCTTTCTGCAGGTGTGCCCATTACCTATACCTTAGAGCATGGGAAGATCGACCGCGCACGTAAGGTGACCGGTCTGACCGCCTCCTATCGGACGGCGGTGGATACGACGGAGGCAGGCGTCTACCGCTTCGATAAGATCGGCAGTGCTGTGCGTACGATCTACATGGGGAATTATCGCCGCCCGCTTGGCATCTTCGACTTCGGTGCGATGGTTCTTCACGGCAGGGATCACGCGGCCGGGAACGGTACGGGCTACGTCTTCACGTTGGAGCGCCCAGGGGCAGGCGCGTGGCGGCCGGGTTCCTATTCCTACTGGCTGAAATACTACCGTCAGCCGAGTGCGACCTATGTCAGCCACACGATGAACGGTATGGCGGACTACATGAACTATGATGCCTCGGGGAACGGCCCGCTGCGTGGCGGGTTCCGCGGATGGGGGGCAGGATGGTCCTATACGGTGAAAAAGAATTTGCTCTTTTCGCTGGAGTACTATGATCTGCAAGACCTGACGACACGGGAGCGCAGCAGGACGATCTGGGGAGCACTGACGGGCTATTTCAAAAACTATGATGAATGAGTGCGGGAGGCAGAATTTTCTATGTTGAACGAGTTGAAGCAGGGGAAAGCAAAGCTGTGTGTGATCGGCCTCGGGTATGTCGGACTGCCGCTTGCCGCAGCATTTTCCAAGCATTTTTCAGTCATCGGTTATGATCGAAATGCAGAGAAGATTGCCGCCTATCGCAGCGGCATCGACCCCAGCGGAGAGACATCCTTTGATGATGTGGACAGGACGCGGATCACGTTTACCGACGACGAGTCTGCGCTCGATGACGCCACGTTTTACGTGGTCGCCGTTCCGACGCCGATCAACGGGGACAAGACGCCCGACCTGACGCCGCTGCGCGGGGCGACATGCGCCATTGGCAGGCACATGAAGAAGGGGAGCATCGTTGTCTATGAGTCGACGGTCTATCCCGGTGTGACGGAGGACGTCTGTCTTCCGCTGCTCGAAGAGGAGTCGGGTCTGCGCGGCGGCACGGACTTCAAGGTGGGCTATTCTCCGGAGCGCATCAACCCGGGCGACCCGGTCAACCGTCTGGAGAACATCGTCAAGATCGTCTCCGGGATGGATGCGGCGGCACTCGATACGATTGCCGCCGTCTACGGCACAGTGGTGCAGCGCATTCACCGCGCATCCACCATCCGCGTTGCCGAGGCGGCGAAGGTGGCGGAGAACGCGCAGCGCGACATCAACATTGCCTTTATGAATGAGCTGGCGATGGCATTTCACCGCATGGATGTCGATACGGGTGAGGTCGTCGATGCGATGAATACGAAATGGAATGCGCTGGGCTTCACCCCGGGATTGGTCGGCGGACACTGCATCGGCATCGATCCCTACTATTTTATCTATGAGGCACAGAATCTCGGCTTTCACTCCGAACTGATCGAGACGGGACGGCGCATCAATGATCGTATGAGCAGCTATGTCGTCAATGCAGTCGTGCGTGGGCTCATGCGGGCGCAAGTGAATCTGGCGACGGCGCGTGTCTATCTTATGGGCATGACGTTCAAGGAGGACTGTCCCGATGTGCGCAACTCGCGGGCGGCAGATGTCTACCATGCGCTTTCCGACTACCGCCTCAACCTGTGGGCAGTGGATCCGCAGGCGAATGCGGAGGATCTGCGCCAGACGTACGACATCGGTCTGACATCGCTGACGGAGATCCGCGATGCAGATTGCATCATCTATCTCGTTCCGCACGAGGAATTTCGCCAGCTGACATGGGCGGACCAGCAGCAGTTTTTCCGTGCAGACGGCCCACACCTGATGATCGACGTCAAGCGGATCTTTTCAAAGGAAGATGCAGCAGCAGAGGGCTATCAGTACTGGAGTCTTTGAGCGGGCACGGAGGATTGGATGAGTTATCGGAAACTGACATTGATCGTTGTCCTTGTGCTCCTGTTCGTGTGCGGTACGCTTGTCTATCTGCGGGATCATGTGATGCAGCGCTCGGATGCTGGGGCGGAGATTACGGATCTCAGTGCGGTCTATGCAGCGCATGATGAGATCGAGGCAGCCCGTCAGCATCTCGCGGAGGGGATTGAGCCCGCCGAGGTTGTGACGCGTCTCCGGGGGGATGAGCGCGTGGTCGGCATCGTCATCGACGGCCTACCCGAGCGTCCACTTGCAGCGCGGCTGCTGGATGTTTTGAAAAAGCATGATGTATCTGTCGTGTTCTTTGTCGAAGGACAGAATGCAGCAGATCAGCCCGAGACGATCCGTCTGATCGATCAGGCGGGACAGGAGATCGGAAACTACACTTTTGTGGGCATCAGCAACGCAGAGAAATTGAAGCAGGATCGCCTGCTCGCGGAGCTGTGTCGGACGCAGATGGCGGTCGCCGCCTATTCGCCGCAGACGCCGCAGCTCTTTCGCGCACCGCGCACAGCATATACGGATGAGCTCCTGCGTTCCGTGCATGCCGCAGGCCTGTCCTATGCAGTGAAGGAGAACGTGCGCTATCGTGTCGGCTCCGTCCATACGGCGGAGGACGCGGCGGCATTCGTCACTGCGCTGCCGCCCGGCAGTATTCTTGCCGTTGAGATCAACCGTCCTGTCGAAGTTCCGGCAGCGGATCCGGGGAAGACCGATGAACGGCCGGCCGTCGATAAGAAGCCGACGGTGAGTGACCCCGTTCCGACGGCTCAGACGTCACCGAAGCCGGATGCTGCCAATGAGCTGGATCAAATTTTGACCGCAATGGAGGGGCAGGGGATGCGTGTGATCTCTATTCATGATTTCCGCAAAATACGCTATCTGCCGGCACCACTCCCGCCGCCGACGGAGGAAGGAGGAACGCCGACGCATGGATGAACAGAAGAACGAATCGGTGCGCAGTCCGCAGGAGCAGGAGATCCTCTTTGAGGAGAAACAGGATCGCCGCCTCCTCTCACATGTGCCCGATGCCACGGGAAAGCGCAGCAATTACAGCCGTCGCGGTGCCGTGGATACTCTCCGGACGGAGGACTATACACGGTACGAGCAGGATGCGAAAAACGGACAGCGCTATCTGGTCGACTACCCCGTGACGATTCACCTGTTGAATGGCTCTGTTATGGAGGCACGCGCCGTCGACATATCGACGACGGGCATTCTCGTGCAGATCCCCACGACGGATGGGCAGGAGCCCTCGTTCGATAAGGATGTCAAGCTGACCTTTGAGATCGTCCCCGGCTCACTCCCCGAGGGCTATGAGATGAAGGTGAAAAAGCTGCCCGCTCTCGTCGCGCGGAAGTTCCGGAAGGATACGGGCGAGATCCTCTTTGGGATCGAGTTTAAGACCACATTGGCGGAGTACGCAGCAAAGAACCGCCGCGACTACCGCCTGTGGACGGCGACGTTTTTCCTCGCCGTTATTTCCCTTATCATCGTGCTGATGCGCGCGGAGTCCGTGATTTACTTCAAATTTAATCGGTGGCTTTATCTTTACAGTATTATTGCAGCGATGTTCCTTCTCACGCGATATCTATTCGCGACGTTCTATCGCCCCGTACGCATCGATCCGAACTATACGCCGGGCGTGTCCATCATCATCCCCTGTTTTGAGGAGGAGGAGTGGATTCAGCGTACGGTGCACAGCTGCATCAATCAGGACTATCCCGTCGATAAACTTGAGGTCATCGTTGTGGATGACTGCTCCAAGGATCGCTCGGCGGAGCGCGTGGAGGAGATCATCGCCAAACTCAAGGAGGCGGATACGGGCGATCATGCCTACCGTGTGGCAGAGCGCATTCGTTTCTTCCGTCAGAGTGCGAACCTCGGAAAGCGCGATGCAATGGCACGCGGAGCGCGCGAGGCAAAGCATGAGCTGCTCGTCTTCGTGGACTCGGACAGCTTCCTCGACCCCTTTGCGGTACGAAATATCGTCCAGCCGTTCAAGGACAAGGAGATGGGCGGCGTCTCAGGACGTACGGATGTCGCGAATACCTACACCAACGCGCTGACCAAGATGCAGGCGGTGCGCTACTCCATCGCTTTCCGCGTCATGAAGGCAGCGGAGGGGTATTTTGACGCGGCAACCTGTCTCTCGGGACCGCTCTCGTGCTACCGCCGCGATCTCGTGCTGAAGTACATGGATGCATGGCTTAACCAGCGGTTCCTCGGACAGAAGGCGACGTTCGGCGACGACCGCAGTATGACAAACTTCATCCTGCGCCACAACCGCACGACATATCAGGACTCTGCCGTCTGCATGACGATTGTCCCGCGTTCATACAAGGTGTTTCTGCGTCAGCAGATGCGGTGGAAACGCTCGTGGCTGCGTGAGTCGCTGATCGCATCGCGCTTCATGTGGAAGAAGGAGCCGTTCATGGCACTCAGCTTCTATATGGGGGTTCTCGTGCCGATTGCCGCGCCTGTGATTGTGCTTTACAACCTGATCTACGTGCCGATCATGCACCGCGTATTCCCGACAAGCTTCATCATCGGTATGCTGATGATGGCGCTGCTCATGAGTATGGCGCAGCTCTTCATCCGCCGCAGTACGACGTGGATCTATGCCCTCTGGTTCTGCCTCTACTATGAGGCCGTGCTGCTGTGGCAGATGCCCGTTGCATGGGTGACCTTCTGGAAAACGACATGGGGCACGCGTATGACGGCAGCGGATGTCGAGGAACAGAAGCGTAAGCAGGACAAGGATGCAGCGAAGAAGATGAAAGCGGTGGAGGCAGGATGAACGAAAAGCAGACCCCCCCGCCTCCGGCGGTGAATCTTCCGGGTGAGGAGAATTTTACAAAGAAAAAGAACCGCCACAAGCGCATCCGTATTGTCGTGGAGCTGCTCCTGCTCGCCATCATGGCAGCGATTATCATCAATTTGTTCTTCACGCTGAAGACGTACGTCCCCTATGCGTCGGCAGATGCCGATGCGGAGGATCACGGCTTTATTGCCATTTCGTATTTCGGCGTGGATCGCATGGGCGATACGAGCACGCTGATCGGAAAGGATCAGCTGCGCCGCCATCTGGCGGAGCTGCATCGGCAGGGCTATGTCACGATCAGCCAGCGCGATATTCTGGACTACTATCAGCAGGGAAAGAATCTGCCGCCGCGTGCCCTCTACCTCATGTTTGAGGACGGACGGCGCGATACGGCAATCTTCGCACAGGAGATCATGGAGGATCTCAACTTCAAGGCGACGATGATGACCTATCCCGAGAAGTTTGCTCTGAATGATCCGAAGTTCCTCATGCCGCGCGATCTCCGCGAGATGGAGGATTCGAGCTTCTGGGAGATGGGGACGAACGGCTATCGGTTGGAATACATCAACGTATTCGACCGCTACAATAACTATCTCGGAGAGCTGGATCCGCTCCGTTTCGATATGGTGCGTTCCTATCTCGGACGCAAGTACAATCACTATCTGATGGATTACATCCGCGATGCGGATGGCGTGCCGATGGAGAGCGAGCGACACATGAAAGATCGTGTCGCCTACGACTATATGCGTTTGCGCGACATCTACGAGGAAGAGCTTGGCTACGTCCCTATGACCCATGTACTGATGCATGCGAATACGGGAAAGTTTGGCAACAACGCTCCCATCAGTGCCGCTAACGAGCGTTGGATCCGCGAGCTGTTCCCGATGAATTTCAACCGTGAGGGCTTTGTGCTCAATCGACGGGACAGCAGTCTCTATGATTTGACGCGGATGCAGCCACAGCCATACTGGGCGATCAACCATCTGCTCATGCGCATCAAGTACGATACGAATGAGGATCTTGAGTTCGTGACAG
The DNA here is from genome assembly GCA_963541465.1 of uncultured Selenomonas sp. Classification (GTDB taxonomy): domain Bacteria; phylum Bacillota; class Negativicutes; order Selenomonadales; family Selenomonadaceae; genus Centipeda. The sequence goes on along the minus strand of CAUTTS010000027.1, from coordinate 18,179 downwards.
GCGACCGCGACAACCGTCGTGCCTGGGATCTCCACGAGGGGGCACTCGAGCTGAGTGACGAGTCGCTGCTCCTGACGACCTTACCTGAAGGGCGTGCCTATGCGCGTCTGCAGGAGGGCAGCGAACTGCGTGATCTGAACATCGACACCTATGTAGACGGGAACGCCTTCGGCGCACAGCAGATCTATCTGCGCAGTACACCCAATCTGAGCCAGTCGATCTGTGTCTCATTGGTGAACAATGTGCTTCTCGTGCAGGAGACGCAGCAGGGCAGTACGCGGGAGCTCTATCGCGAAAAGATTCCTGTGATCCTCGGTGAGACCATCCCCTCCGTTCCGGAGGATCGGCGTGATGCAATGGTGCGCGCGAACGAGGCGTTTGCGCGCTATGCACCGTCGCCAGTGAGCGCCGAGGAGTATCTCGGGAGGGCGGAGGAGATCCGCAATACACCCGTTGCCTCTGTGGCAGATGGTGCGGAGCCATACGAGGGCGAGCAGAGCTTTCATCGGCGCTCCAGTCATCATCTCGTGATTCACCTGCGGGACAATGCCTTGAGGATTATGCTGGATGATGTGGCGCTGCCGCAGGACATACCGGTACAGGTCTCCGAGCGCGGCAGCATCTTCCTCGGTGCCTCGTGGCAGGGGGAGGCGTGGAGTCAGCGCAACCTGGCCGACGATGTGTATGATGCCGTATTCCGCAAGTTCCAGGTGACGGTCGGCGCAGATGACGCCGCGCGCCAGCGCGTGATCTATACGAGTGAGTATACGGGCTGGGAGAAGGCAGTGCACCGCGCAGAGGAGATATGGCTGAAGCTGGTTGAATGGTTTATCAAGCTATAGGAAAGGAGGAGAAACGATGCGCTATTCTGTGACGGTACTCTTCCTTCTCCTTGCGCTTCTCCTCAGCAGCTGCGCGGGTGCAGAGCCGCTGCGCAGTGGGGAGCATCCGCCGGTTCGGCTGACGGTCTGGCAGACCTACTGGGATAGGGAGGACGGTGCGGCCGAGTATGCGGTGCTGCGCCGTCAGGTGGAGGCTGTCTCCCTGTTTGCTGTGTGCTACGATGAAAACGATGCGCTTCTTGTCCCCGACGAGGTGCGCACGATGCTTGCAGCACAGAAAAAGGGCAAGGCGGAAACCTATCTCAGCTTTACGAATGATGTCCTCGGAAAAAAGCGTGTGGAAAAGGATCGCGAACTCCTGCGGCGGATTCTGCACGATGATGCCTCGATTGACCGCAACGTCGATGCCATTGTCCGTCTGACCCGCGAGCTTGGCGCGGATGGCGTGGAGCTGGACTATGAGAACTTTGCCAAGGAAAAGCCGCTGCTCGATCGCTACATGATCTTTACCTATCGTCTGATCGTTGCGTGCGTACAGCAGCAGTTAAAGCTGCGGATCGTCCTCGAGCCGTCTGTGCCGTTTGATGCCGGATTCGCACCGGGGGCGGAGTATGTCGTCATGCTCTACAATCTCTACGGAAAACACAGCGGGCCGGGAGCGAAGGCAGAACGGGCGTTTATCGAGAAGACCATCGAGCGGATGCATGCGTTGCCGGGCAGTCCGTCCGTCGCGTTCGCAACGGGTGGATGCCTGTGGCAGGATCATCATGTGATCTTGGGGGGGAGCGGCGAAAAACGCTTCATCACTCAGCGCGAGGCAGAGGAGCTAGCTGCGCGCGCCCATGCTGAGCCAGTGCGCGATGAGGAGAGCGCGGCACTCCACTTCACGGCTGACATCGACGGGCACAAAACAGAGGTCTGGTATGCGGACAGTGAGACACTGAATGCGTGGATTACCTGTGCGGCAAATCAAGGCGTCGAGCAGGTCAGTATCTGGCGCATGGGAGGAAATCATGAGATTGGCAAAGTGCGCAGCCGATGAACAGCGAAAGGAGGAGAGCAATGCAGCATAAGAAGGCAAGTTATGGAATTCTGCTTTTTCTCTGTCTCGTTCTGATCGGGGGAGGAGCAGCATCTGCGGCAGGTCGTGCTGCCGCTCCGCATACGGAGAACAGCGGTACGCACGTCGAGCGTCTGTCGTTTATCCCGACAACAAAACCGGCGGTGATCTTTACCTTTGGCGGACTGTCCAAAGGTGCGGAGCTGGACGGAATCCTGACGGAGATGGCGGCACAGGGAATGCGCGGAACGTTCTTCGTGACGGAGCGCGAACTTCAGCGCAACGGCGAGAACATCCGCCGCATTGTGGCGGCAGGACAGGATCTCGGGATCGGACTGCGCACGGAGGCAGGCGCGGATACGGCCGCCTATGAGGCGCAGATTCAGCGGATCCAGACGGCGCTCCGTACGCGGTATGGCGTAACGACAAATATCGTACGTCAGATGTCAGGCGCGGATGAGCCGGCCATTTCCGATGCCGTATCTGCGCTGGGCTGTGTCCTCGTGGGGCAGAGCGTGAATGTCGTTCAGTCAAAGCACAAGGATGCGCAGTCCTCCGAAGAGATCATGCCGCAGATTTTTGGGCGGTGGACAACCTCACTGAACCGTGGGCAAATCGTCTATTTGCGTATGGATTTCTATACGCGTCCGGGACTTGCCGCTGATATGCTTCGCGCCATCAAGGCACAGAAAGTGGATAATATCGCCTACGCGCCGTCGCGTGCTTCCGATGCGCAGGCAGAGAGCGAACGTGCAGCGTCTCGCTATCAGGTCTGCTCGGTACAGGATGCACTGAGCGACCGTGCGCACCTCTATACCTATCCGGTGAACACTGCGGCACTGCCGCAGGAGATGCAGCCCTATGTCCGTGAACCAAAACTGACGGGCAAAACATTTTTCAATGAGTTCTTGAAACGCTACATCGGTGCGCCCGAGGTGGGTGAGACAGATCGTATGCTCGGCTTTTCACGCGCGGAGATGCGTCAGGCAGATCATACGGGCGTCGTTAAGACGGTGGCGGACAATACGGTCTTTTTCACCTTCGACGACTGGGGGAGCGACGACTCCATCAATCATCTGCTTTCCGTGCTGAACAAGCACCGCGTCCACGGGACGTTTTTTATCATCACGTGGAATATCCACAACAATCCGAACCTCCTGCGCGCTATTGCTGCAGAGGGGAATGAGATCGGCAGCCATACGAATCGGCATAAACCGATGACGATTCAGGATGAAAAGGGGCGGCAGGTTCCTGTCCAGAGCCCGCAGGAATACGATGAGGATGTGCGTTCCTCCTATGAGAAACTCCTCATGACCGTCGGCGATATGAAGCTCCCGTCGGGGCGTCCAGTGCTGACGCGCCTGCTGCGTCCGCCGACACTTGCCGTCAGCCGTATGGGCGCAGAGGCGATTTTGAACAACGGGTTTACCTACATCGTCAACGGCAGCGGCAGCACAGAGGATTACTCTGCCGTCTCGATGGAATCACTGGTCGGCATCCTGCACCGTCTCACCCATGAGGACAACGGTACGGTAAAGCGCGGCGCGATCCTCGTTATGCACATGAGCGCAACGGCGACGCGTACGGCCGAGGCACTCGACATGCTGCTGACGGCAAACGATCTACTCCCCGAGGGAGATCCTGGCAAGTTCAAGGTTGGACTGCTTGGCGACTATCTCGTCGATGGCTACAGCCAGACGATGAAGCAGGCGGAACGTGTGAAATAGAGGCGGGATGCGGATTTTCTGAAATGATTCGTATCCACGCAAAAGGGACTGCTACACGAAGCTGTAAACTTCGTACAACAGTCCCTTTGAAGTATATCGGTCAGTGACGATTTCTGCGTGCAAGGATGCGGATGACCTTTGCGCCCGTGCTCTTGATCTTGCGGATGGGGGCGACGCGCGTCGTCGTCTTGGGGCGGATCTCCGTTGGTGCACGGAAATCACCACGCCGCAGATGTGTACTCTTGATCTTGTCCGGTTGGAAAAATTTGCGCAGGACGTGGGTGATGGGGTCGAGTGCCACGTTTTCCCGACAGAGGTAGACGTCGAGGGAGACGTGGCGCATGGCGGGGTGCACATGGAGGGCGACATGTCCGCCCGGCACGAGCGCCAGCAGCGAGAGCACGCCGCTCTCCTGTCCGCTGCTGATGATCTCGATGGGCGACAGCCCTACCGTGCGTAGTGCATCAGAGACTTGATCGCGCAGGGCTTCTTCTGTGCTGCACCGATCGCCTTTACAATCATAAAAATCTACGGTCAGCAGCCTTGATTGAATCTCCATCTGCTTCAGTCTCCTTCTTACATATAATCCTATCCTCATTATAGAGGAAGAATGGTGTTCCCGTCAAGGCATATCGCAGAAGGCTCGAATACGTATGGATAGAAAGAGATGGGAGGTGATTTTGTTTCTATAAAATAAAATCTTGATAAAATCTCGTGTCACATGGAAAAAAATCACTTCTTATGTTATACTGATTCTGCACGTCCATTGACAGATGGCAGGGAGTATATCTTCTTCATTTAGAAACTCTGCCAATGCGCGGATGTATATCATGCTACACATATTGCGGAAGGAGACTCCATTAACAATGTTTGGTCTTTTTGGTGGACACGATATGGGGATTGATCTCGGTACGGCAAACACGCTCGTTCACGTCAAAGGACGTGGAATTGTGTTGCGTGAGCCGTCCGTGGTTGCGATAAAAAGTGATACAGGGGACGTTCTCGCGGTGGGCGAGGAAGCAAAGCAGATGATCGGCCGCACACCGGGCAATATTGTGGCCATTCGCCCGATGAAGGATGGCGTCATTGCAGACTTCGACGTGACGCAGGCGATGCTGAAGTATTTCATCCGTAAAGCGATGCGTTCCAAGTCGTTTGTTCGTCCGCGTGTGGTGGTCGGCGTGCCCTCGGGAGTCACCGAGGTGGAGAAGCGTGCCGTCATTGATGCTGCACAGCAGGCGGGCGCGCGAGAGGCATATCTCATCGAGGAGCCGATGGCAGCAGCAATCGGTGCGGGACTTCCTGTCGAAGAAGCGACGGGGAGCATGGTCGTCGATATCGGCGGCGGCACGACGGAGATCGCCGTGATCTCGCTCGGCGGCATCGTTACGAGCCGCTCCATCCGCATCGGCGGCGATGAGATGGATTCCTCCATCGTTCAGTACATCAAGCGCATGTATAATCTCATGATCGGTGAGCGCACCGCAGAGGAGATCAAGATCTCCGTCGGCACGGCGATTGTGACGCCCGATACGGATCGTACGATGGATATTCGCGGACGCGACCTCGTGAGCGGCCTGCCGAAGACGCTCACGATCCATGCCAAGGAGATCCGCGAGGCACTCAACGAGCCGATCTATAAGATCATCGATGCAGTGAAGAACACATTGGAGAAGACACCGCCGGAACTCGCGGCGGACGTCATGGATCACGGTATTATGATGACGGGCGGCGGCGCACTTCTCATGAACCTCGACAAGCTGCTCTCGCATGAGACGGGGATGCCCGTGCTTGTCTCGGAGGATGCGCTTTCCTGCGTTGGTGAGGGGACGGGGCGTACGCTTGAGAACATCGGGCTGCTCAAGAATGTCGTCATGGCCTCGAAGAAATTGAAACAATGATTGACCGACTCGAACGGGCACGGCAGTCCGGGCGTAAGATCTGGGCACTGCTCTTTGTTCTGCTTGCCCTCTTCTGCATCATTTTCTTTGCGGCACGCGGGCGCTTTCAGGTTACGGCATCGACGGGGACTGTGGGCACGGTGCTCGCCCCATTTGAGATGGCGGCGTCCTTCATCGGACAGCAGATCCAAACCGTTACGGCGAACGTGTGGGAGATTGCAACGGTACATGAGCAGAACAAGATGCTCAAAAATGAAGTCGAGCAGCTACGGCAGGAGAACACGACAGCGGCGGAGTACGCCGCAGAGAATGAACGCCTGCGCGAGCTCCTGGCATACAAGCAGGGAGCGCATCAGTTCGATCTCCTCGCCGCACGCGTCATTGGCAGAGATGCAGAGCTGTGGACGAGTACGATCGTTGTCGACCGCGGCTCCAAGGACGGTGTGCGGGAGAATATGCCTGTGGTCACGGGCAAGGGGCTCGTTGGTCACGTGACCGAGGTCGGCCCGGTCTCCTCCAAGGTGCAGCTCATCCTCGATGCGCGCTCCTCGGTCGGTACGATCGTTCAGCGGCCGGAGTCGCGCGTGACGGGTATTCTGACGGGAACGATGGACAATCCCTATATGCCGCAGATGGTCGATATCCCGCGCAATGCAGACGTGGAGGATGGCGATGCGGTCGTCACATCGGGCTTTGGCGGCATCTATCCCAAGGGGATTGCCGTAGGGCATGTCGCTGCACAGCACAGCGATGACAGCGGCCTTTTGACGGTCGCTGTCATCGAGACTGCGGTGGATTTTCAGCGGCTTGAGGATGTCGCGATCATTACGGCGTCACGCGAAGCACCTCCGGCGCCGATCCAACCGACGCCCCTCAGCCCAGGAGCTGAGGCAGCGGCACAGATCTCGGCAACACAGACAAAGGCGGCGGCACAGTGAAGAAATATCGGCTTTTTGTCCTGTTTTTCCTCGTCCTCTTTGTTCTGCAGTTTTCCTTTCTCCCGCTTATTTCCATCTACGGTGTGGTTCCTGATCTCCTTGTTTTGGCAACCGTCTCCTTTTCCTTTCTGCGCGGCAGCGCATGGGGGGCACTGATCGGTTTTTCGCTTGGTCTCATGCAGGATCTCAGTGCGGGGGCATTCTTCGGACTGAACGCTTTCCTGCTGACCCTGATCGGACTCTTCTTTGGTCGCTTTTCGGATCGCGTACTGCAGGAGCAGTTCTTCCTGCCACTCATGGCGTCGGTTGCAGCGACACTGGCAAAGTATCTGTGCTCGGCACTGATCGTGTATTTGCTCGGCTATCGCTTCAATCTCTTTCTGCACATGGAGCGCGTGCTCTTTGTCCTGCTCTTATTCCAGGTGATCTTTGCCTATCCGATTCACTGGGCGACCTTTTATATCAGTCGGCGCATAAATGAACCACAATAAGGGAGTGTATCATTGATCCCTCAGACAGATTTCTCGGAGTGTAATTTTGAACGAACATGAAGATTTCAGCGGACGTCTGCAAGTCCTCGGCGGTGTGATCGTTCTCATCATCGCTGTTCTCATCGGGCGCGCGGCGTATCTCCAGATCTACGATGGGGAACTCTATGCACGCCTGGCGGAGGGCAACCGCATCCGCATCATTCCGGCGGAGGCGGCGCGCGGCACATTCTTCGACCGGAACGGAGAACTGCTGGTCACGAACCGCCCCGGTTTTACGGTATCACTCCTGCCGCTGACGGAGCCGATTTCCCCCGAGGTGATTGCGCGCGTCTCAAAGCTCATCAATGTTCCTGTCGCCGAGATTCAGAAAAAGATCGATGCTCACGTCGGCTTTGATCCCATCCGCATCAAGAATGACGTTCTGCCCGATATCGTCACCATTATCGAGGAGCAGAAGGACGACTATCCCGGTGTCGTCATCGAGGTTCTTCCCGTGCGTGACTACATATACGGCGAGTATGCGGCACACGTCTTTGGCTACGTGAGCGAAATCAACGAGATGGAGCTTGAAAAGCGCAAGGACGAGGGGTATAAATCCGGCGACATCATCGGCAAGTTCGGACTGGAACGCGTCTACGATAAGGAGATTCGCGGCGTCAAGGGCGGCGATCAGGTAGAGGTTGATGTATCGGGACGCCCCGTGCAGATTCTCGGACGTCAGTCCCCTGTACCGGGCAATGATCTCGTCCTCACCATCGACAAGCACATCCAGGAGGCTGCGGAGCGCGCCGTCGATGAGCAGCTTGCCATCGTCCATGCGAACGCGGCAGCTGCTGTCGTCATGAACCCGCAGACGGGCGAGGTGCTCGCCATGGTCAGCCGCCCCGCATTCAACCCGAATCTCTTCGCGGGTGGCATCTCTACGCAGAACTGGAATGTCCTGAACAACAACCCGTTTCACCCCATGGACAACAAGGCGATTACGGGAGAGTACCCCCCGGGCTCGACCTTTAAGATTGTCACGGGCACAGCGGCACTCGCAGAGCACAAGGTAACGCCACAGGAAAAGATCTTCGACTCCGGCCGCCACTGGATCATCCCCAAGACGAACGCGGGCGGCGAGGCACTCGGCTGGATCAACTTCCAGCAGGCAATGGCGCACTCGGACAACGTCTACTTCTACGAGATGGGCAACCGTCTCGGTGTCGATACACTCGAACGCTATGCGCGGATGTTCGGTCTCGGACAGCGCACGGGCATTGATCTCCCGTTTGAGGCGGAGGGTCTGGTGCCGAATCGTCAGTATAAAAAGGACAACTATGAGGACGGTGACTGGTATCTCTCTGAGACCTTCGATGCGGCGATCGGACAGGGGTTCAACCTTGTAACCCCGCTTCAGGCGGCGATGGTCATGGGGGAGATTGCGGCGAATGGCAGACGCTATCAGCCACATCTCGTTCAGCGTATTGTCGATGTCAACGGCAATACAGTGCGCGACTTTCAGCCCGTCCTGCTCTCCGAACTGGATGTCAATCCAGGGGTGATTCGTCAGGTGCAGGAGGGACTGCACGAGGTGACGAAGTTCGGTACGGCAGCCGGCGTGTTCGCCGGATTTCCGATTGATATTGCCGGTAAAACAGGGACAGCGGAGAACTCGCAGGGGCGCGACCACGGCTGGTTCGTGGCGTATGGGCCGTTTGCGAATCCAAATATTGTGGTTGCCGTGATTGTGGAGCAGGGTGGTTTTGGCTCTATGTCAGCTGTGCCGATCGGGCGCAGGATTATGGAAGCCGCCTTTGGTCTGGATCGTGAGCAGCCCGCAGGGAGCAAGTGAGGGATGGAAATGAGTGAGGACAAGATCAAGATCAAAGGGGAGAACGGCGGCCTGTCGCTTGCCTTTCCCGCCGCCATGCCCTTTTCGGAGATCATGGAGGAACTGGGGAAGAAACTGGACTCGGGCGCTGGGTTCTTTCTGCGCGGCACGCTCGTTCGTGTTCCGCGTGATCGCTTCTCGCAGGGAGAACTTGCCGATGTGCAGGAGCTCTTTCGGACGCACGGGTTGATCTGCCGGCTGGCAAAGCCTGCGGCAGATCAGCCCGCGCCGGCCGCATCGCCGCAGACATCTGCCCTGTCGCCGTCCGCCAAAGGGAAGGGCGAGCCGGAGCTGCAGCAGATGGTCGTTGTCGATAAGACGCTGCGTGGCGGTCAGGCGATTGAGACCGAGGGCTCGGTCATCGTTTTCGGTAACGTCAATCCCGGGGCGCAGATCACGGCGGGGGGGAGCATTGATGTGCGCGGCACATGCCGCGGCGTGATCCATGCCGGAGCAGCAGGGGACTCGACGGCATTCATCATCGCGGATCGGCTGATGCCGACCCAGATTCGGATCGCAAACTATGTGGCGCGCTCCCCGGATGAGCCCGAAGACAGCGGCAAGGCAGAGCGTGCCTATGTAAAAGACGGTCAGATCGTCATTGAACCAATAGAGAGGTAGGTTCTAAGGTATGAGTGAAATCTATGTGGTGACATCGGGTAAGGGGGGCGTCGGAAAAACGACGACGACAGCGAACATCGGCGTCGGATTTGCCATGCGCGGCAAGAGTGTCGTGCTCATTGATACCGACACGGGGCTGCGCAATCTGGATCTCCTGCTCGGACTCGAGAATCGTATCATGTACGATCTCGTCGATGTGACATCGGGGCATGTGCCGTACAAAAAGGCGCTTGTCCGCCACAAAAAATACGATTCACTCTACCTGCTGCCGACCTCGCAGGTCAAGGACAAGAGTGCCGTGAATCCCGAGGAGCTCGCGGCACTCTGCGAGGATTTGCGTCGTTCCTACGATGTCATCATCATCGATTGCCCCGCAGGGATTGAGCAGGGATTCAAGACGGCGATCGCCGCCGCCGATACGGCGATTGTTGTCACCATGCCGGAGATCTCGGCGGTGCGTGATGCAGACAAGATCATCGGCGAGCTCGGGCGCGCGGACAAGGAGGACATCCGCCTCGTCGTCAACCGCATCCGTCCGAAGATGATCGAAAAGGGCGATATGCTCGATATGGACGACATCGACGAGATCCTTTCGGTCACGTGCATCGGGCAGATTCCCGATGATGAGATGGTCGTGACGAGCACGAACCGTGGCGAGCCATGCGTTACGATGAAGGACTCTCCGGCGGGGCAGGCGTATCTCGATGTCGTTGCACGGCTCTGCGGCGAGGACGTTCCCTTCCGTGAGTTGGCGAAAGAGAGCCTTTGGGAAACGATCAAGGGAAAACTCTTTGGGAAGAAGTAAGGAGGCGTTGGCGTGATTGAAGCACTGAGAAAACTTCTTGGAAAGAAAGAGAGCTCAGGCGATGTGGCACGCCGTCGTCTGCAGCTGGTTATCATCAATGACCGCGCAAATGTCTCGCCCGAGATCATGGACAGCATGAGGGCAGAGATCGTGCAGGTCATTTCAAAGTATATGTATATCGACACGCGCGAGATGGAGTTCGCGCTTGAGAACGAGAATGATGCCATGGCACTCGTTGTCAACATCCCCGTTGTCAGCGTACAGCATGGCGGTGCGCATAGGCATCGGAGATGATCCTCTCAAAACGGCTTCTGCGCCGTACAGATGTCACGCTGATTCTCGCGGCTGCGGCGATTGTCGTCATGAGTCTCGTCATCATTGGCAGTGCGACCCATGTCAACACACCGAGTGAGGAACGCTACTGGTTCGTTCAGCGGCAGGGCATCTCGATCATCGTCGATATTGCCATTGCAGCGTTTCTGATGAACTTCGACTATAAGATTTTGCAGCGCTATGGGAATCACTTCTACGTGTTCAATCTCGTGCTGCTCATCCTTGTCATGCTCGTTGGACAGACGGCACTCGGTGCGCAGCGATGGATTGCGCTCGGTCCAATCAGCATACAGCCGTCGGAGTTCTCGAAACTCATCATGATCATCGCGCTTGCCGCCATGATCGAAAAACGCGATAAGATTGACTCCATCGTGGATCTCGTCCCCGTGGCGGCGTATGTCGGCGTTCCGTTCCTTCTCGTTCTGAAGCAGCCGGATCTCGGTACGTCGCTCGTCTTTCTGGCGATCTTCTTCGGCATGGTCTTTGCGGCGGGGATACGACTGCGCCTTCTCTTTGGCATCTTCGCCGCAGGACTTGCAGCGATGCCCGTGCTTTGGCATTTTCTCAAGGACTACCAGAAAATGCGCATCATGGTGTTCATGGATCCGAACGTCGATCCGCTCGGCGCGGGCTATCACATCATCCAATCGAAGATTGCGATTGGCTCGGGCATGCTCTTCGGCAAGGGGCTTTTCGGCGGCACACAGAGTCAGCTGAACTTCCTGCCTGAGAACCATACGGACTTTATCTTCTCCGTTGTGGGAGAGGAACTTGGCTTCGTTGGCTGCACGGTTCTGCTCCTCCTCTATCTCATCGTCCTCTGGCGCGGGATACGGATCGCGCAGAATGCGAGCGATACGTTCGGACGTCTGCTCGCGGTTGGCATCACCTCGATGATTGCCTTCCACGTTCTTGTCAACGTGGGCATGACGATGGGCATCATGCCCGTCACGGGCATACCACTGCCGCTTATGAGCTACGGCGTCAGCTCCTTGACGACCAACATCATGGCGATTGCCATCCTGCTGAACATCCAGCTGCGGCGACAAAAGCTACTCTTTTAAGGAATCGCTGATAAAATGAGGTCTGCCAGATTGACGTAGATTTTTTGTCCGATTGAGGCAGCAAACCGGACGCATAGCAAAGGCTATGTGGAGGATTTGCTAACGAAAAGCGGGCGAAAAAGATGCGTTAAGATGGTAGTGCCGAATTTATCAGTGCCTCCTTAAGGAACCATTGACTCTGTAGACACTTCGGGGCTGTCTGCCTTCGCGCAGCGCAGTCCCTTTTCTTGTGAACGACACAATGTGGGGGATAGGAAATGGTACATCTCGATCACAGCATGCTCCAGTCGGTGCTGAAGCCTGCGCGCTATACGGGGGGGGAATGGAACGCCGTCCACAAGGACTGGGACAGCGTCCAATGCAAATTTGCCTTGGCTCTGCCCGACGTCTACGAGGTCGGCATGAGCAACCTCGGACTCGCCATTCTCTACGAGATTCTAAATCGCCGTGCGGATATCGCGGCAGAACGCGTCTACGCTCCGTGGATCGATATGGAAGAGGAGATGCGTGCGCGTGGGATACCGCTCTTCTCACTGGAATCTCGCCACGCGGTTCGTGCATTTGACTTCGTCGGCTTCTCTCTCCAATATGAGATGATCTACTCGAATGTGCTGAATATGCTCGATCTGGCAGGCATTCCTCTGTATGCGAAGGAGCGCGGTGAGGATATGCCGTTCGTTGTCGGCGGCGGCCCATGCGTTTACAACGTCGAGCCGATAGCGGACTTTTTCGACTTCTTCGTCATCGGCGAGGGGGAGGAGGTACTGCCCGAGATCTGCGACTGCTTTATCCGGTGGAACGCAGCGGGCAGACCGGGCGGACGGTGCGGGTTCTTGACCCAGCTGCTCGGCGTGGATGGCATCTATGTACCGTCGTTCTATGCACCTGTCTACGATGCACGAGGAGATTTTGTTCGCATGGATGCGCTTCACCCCGATGCGCGTCCTGTGATTTACAAGCGTGTCGTGAAGGACATGAACGATGCGGTCTCGGCAGAACATCCCATCGTCCCCTACATGGATATTGTGCACAACCGTGCCATGCTTGAGCTCTTTCGCGGCTGCTCGCGCGGCTGCCGCTTCTGTCAGGCAGGCATTGCCTATCGCCCCGCGCGTGAACGCACGGAGAAGCGCCTGCGGAAGATGGCGCATGAGATGATTTCCTCCAGTGGCTACGATGAGATGAGCCTGACCTCGCTCTCCTCGGCGGACTATTCGGGGCTTGGCTGTCTTGTGGATGATCTCATCGGGGACTATCGGGACGAGAAGGTCAGCGTCTCCCTTCCGTCCCTGCGCATTGACAGTTTTTCCGTGGAGCTTGCCCAGAAGGTACAGCGCGTGCGCAAGTCCGGGCTGACCTTCGCACCCGAGGCGGGGACGCAGCGTCTGCGCGACGTCATCAATAAAGGGGTGACGGAGGGGGATCTGCTCACGGCATGCGGGGCGGCATTCCGCCACGGGTGGAAGCAGGTGAAGCTCTACTTTATGATGGGGCTGCCGACGGAGACGGATGAGGACATTATCGGGATCGCCCGCCTCGCGAAGAAGGTCGTCGATCTCTATACGGAGATTCGCGGACGGCGCGGGTGCAAGGTCACCGTCTCCGTTTCCTGCTTCGTGCCGAAACCGTACACACCATTTCAGTGGTTCGGGCAACTCTCGATTGAGGAGTTTCAGCGGCGTCAGCAGCTCCTGAAGGAGCATATCACGGATCGTGCCATCACGTTCCACTATCACGACGCACGGATCTCTGTGATCGAGGGGATCTTTGCGCGCGGTGACCGGCGCCTTGCGCCAGCTCTGTATGCTGCATGGAAACGCGGGGCAAAGTTTGACGGCTGGTCGGATCTCTTCGACGATGCACACTATTTCGCCGCATTTGCAGACTGCGGGATCGACTGGACGTATTATAGCCGCCGCACGCGCACGATCGGTGAACCGCTGCCGTGGGCGCACACCTCGCCCGGCGTACTCGAACGCTATCTGAAAGCGGAGTGGCAGAAGGCACTCACAGCGTCTCTTACGGAGGACTGCCGCCGTACGCACTGTACGGGCTGCGGGATTTGTCCGACGCTCGGCGTCGATGTGATCGACTATGCCGGCGAGGAAGAACGGAAGGCAGAGCATGAGGGGACGAGTGTGACTGCTGATCCTGCATCACAGGGGTGCGCGCCGCAGGAACGCATGACCGTACGCTATCGCGGACTCATCACGAAGGGGGAGGAGCTGCGCTACGTCTCCCATCTCGACTATGCAAACCTTTTTGTCCGTGCGTGCAAGCGCGCAGGACTTCCCATGGCGTACTCGGAGGGCTTTAACCCGCACATGAAGGTTGCCTTTGCCTCGGCACTCTCGTTGGGCGCAGCGAGCGATGCGGAGTACGTGGACTTTGAGATGACGGAGGAGCTGCCGCCCCATGAGGTCATGCAGCGTCTGCGTGCTCAGCTCCCGCGCGGGGCGGAGATTATCCGTCTGCGCCTTCAGGAGGGGAAGCACCGCGCCCTGATGGCGGATGTGGATGAGGCGCGCTATCGCCTCAAGATCCCCTACGAGGGAGAGCTCGCGCCCGTACGTGAGAGCGTACGCCGCTACAACAGTGCCGCGCACGCCGTGTGGGAGCGCGTGACCCCGAAGAAGAGCCGCAGCATAGAGACGAAGGAATACATAAAGGCACCCATTTCCTTTCAGTACGAAAATGGATGCCTCATTCTCTGGATGAATCTCGTAGTCAGCCCCGATGGCAGTGTGAAGCCCATCGAGGTGCTCAGCGTGATGGCGCGGGACTTTGCTCTGCCAGTCGATCCCGCCGAGGCATACGTGACGCGCACGGGACTCTTTGCGGAGGGAACAGCGCTCATCGACCGCTAGGGAATCGCTGCTGAATTGATCAGCGATTCCATCAACTTCCTAATGGCGCGGGCGCAGGATGAGAGCCTGCATCTTCGCATCCTCCGCCGTCCGCGCATCAATCATTCCCTGTGCCTGCATTGTATCCAGCACGATGGCCTGTCGCTTCTTCGCCGCGATGAAGTTCACGAATGGCGAGACTTCGGACGGTGCATTCGGAACGCCCGCGAGCATGGACGCCTCGGGCAGATCGAGTGCAGCGGGGGACGTTCCAAAGTACCCGTCGGATGCCGCCTGTACACCGTAAAATCCGCCACCATAGTAGACGACATTCAGATACATTTCGAGGATATCCTCCTTTGAGCAGGCGATCTCGATGTCGAGGGCAAGCAGCAGCTCCTCGGCTTTGCGTGCAAAGGTCTGCTCGCTGCCGAAGAAAAGGTTCTTCACCAGTTGTTGCGTAATCGTGCTCGCACCCTCCTCGATGCGCCCGTGTTGGATGTTGACGAGGGTCGCGCGTGCCACGCCTGTCATGTCGAATCCATGGTGCTCATAAAAACGGTGATCCTCTACCGCGACGATGGCGTGCTGCAGATCGGGGGCGATGCGGTCGATGGGGACGTAGTCCGCACGGTCAAGACGCGCATCGATGGCGCGTCGTACAAAGAGCACGCGCAGAATCCGATCGACCGCATCCGGCTCGCGGATATCATGCAGCTGATTCGCAGGCTTTTGATGCTCCGCCTCGGGCAGCAGCGCACCGAGCTCCTGCCACGTATGCGGAGCGAAGAAGAACGTCCCCGCACAGACGAGAAGAAGTATAGGAATCAGTATCATGAAAAAACGCCCGATGGAAAGGGGCGTTTTTTTTCTGCGCGATGGCTTCTTTCGTGCGCTGCTTTTGCGCCGCGTTTTCCTGCGGCGTGGCATTTCTTCAATCGTGTCGTTCATGTCCTGCATTTGGTATGGTCGCTTTCAAAATATATGGTTCGAATCTCATCCCGCATCTCCTCAAGATTCGATGGGAGTAGGCGGATGTTGTAGCCGATAAAGACGGGGGAGGTGGCAAAGCGCGGCAGAATCTTGATAAAGACATCCGCACCGTCGTGATAAAAGAAGATATTATAGCTGTTGTTGCGTCGTCGGATAAAATCCACGGCAATCTGTATGTAGTCGGCGATCACATCGGTCGCACGTGCATCCCGCGGGATAATATTGAGCTCGCGAAAGCCGACGCGCGGATGCGTGGAGAGCGTGAATCTCACGTCGTTCGTTTCGTCAATCGTCAGCCCCTCAAACTCCTCGCGGGAGAAGGAAAGCTCCGGGCGAAAATGAGGAAAACCGACGAGCTGCATGTGCGGATGGCGGATGGTACCGCCCGAATATGGCCCGTAGTTCTTAAAAAAGAGCACCATATCGTATGAGCCGCTCGTGCGCATCCGCTGCCAATGCCGCATGCCGAAGGAAATGAGGCGGCGGATATGTTCCTTGGAATAATCGGGAATATCGGCGTGGCAGTCTGCCCCCTCGATGAGGACAAATTGGTCGGCTTCCTCGATGACGTTGTATTTATTTTTGAGCAGTATGATGTCGCCGTCTCTCTCGATGATTCCCGTCAGCTTTGATGTGTCGCAGAACGGGCAGGGGACATCGCTGTGGAGGATATTCTCGGGCTTTTGCCGTCCGATACTGACATTGAAATGTGCAAGATTGATTTCCATGGGACTGCTCCGAATCACTGCCATTGTCTTACCCCTATATTATATATCAAAGCGGAGGTTTTCTGAATATGCTTATCAAATATTTTGCAGAGACGGCGCAATTTGACCGGGGCTTCATGCTATAATGGGGAGGATATGCAGAAAGTAGGATGAAGCAGCTATGAGAATTGACCTTGTGACGCTCTTTCCCGCAATGTTTGCGGGCGTGTTCGGCAGCAGCATCATTGGCCGTGCAGTGCAGCGCGGCATCATCGACATCCACTATACAGATTTTCGCGACTACGCGACGGACAAGCATCATCATGTGGACGATACACCGTGCGGCGGCGGGGCAGGAATGGTGCTGAAGCCCGAGCCCATGTACGCCGCCGTGCGTGACGTATACGGGAAGACCGCCGCCTATGCGGAGCACCGCTGCACGATCATCTTCGATCCTGCAGGTGAGGTGTTCACCCAGCGGACGGCGAAGGAACTCGCATCCTATGGGCAGCTGGTGCTCATCTGCGGGCACTACGAGGGATTTGACGCGCGGATCTACGATCTTGCAGATCGTCTGATCTCCGTTGGCGATTTTGTCCTGACGGGTGGGGAGATTCCTGCTATGCTGACCGTGGACGCTACGGCACGGATGCTGCCGGGCGTGCTCGGTGATGCCGCGTCCGCCGCGACGGACTCCTTCTTCGATGGGCTGCTCGGCTATCCGCAGTACACGCGCCCGCGTGATTTCGAGGGCAAGACCGTGCCCGACGTCCTCCTCTCGGGGAACCATGCAGAGATCGCCCGCTGGCGGCGTGAGCAGGCGCTTCTCACGACGCTGCGGCATCGTCCCGAGCTCCTTGCGCACGTTACACTGTCACAGGAAGATCAGTTTTTTTTAGAGCAGCAGAATGAAGGAAGCACTGATAAATTCGGCCCTGCCATCTTGGCGCATCTTTTTCGCCCTGCCATCGTCGACAAATCCTCCACATAGCTTTGGCTATGCGTCCGGTTTGTCTCCTTGACAGGACAAAAAATCTACACCAATCTGACAGACTTCATTTTATCAGCGATTCCTAAAACAAAAGAAAATAAAGAATCTTTGCGTGGCTCTCGCGAAAATGATATAATAGATTCGATTTGATCTGTCTTGTTTCTATGCCCGATAGGGGGAGCGCGCTGTGACACAGTTTGATAAGCGAAATCTATCCATGATGATGGACTTCTACGAGATGACCATGTCCTATGGATATTTTCATCAGCCGAACCGCGATGTTCGCGTGGCATTCGATCTCTTTTTCCGCTCCGTTCCCGACCAAGGGGGCTATGCCATCTTCGCGGGGCTTCAGCACGTCATCGAGTTCGTGGAGAATCTCTCTTTCTCCGATGCGGACATTGCCTATTTCCGCAAACAGAACCTCTTCTCTGAGGAATTTCTGGACTTTTTACGCGGTTTCCGCTTCCGCGGGGACATCTACGCCATGCCCGAGGGGACGATCATCTATCCAAATGAGCCGCTCATGACGATTGTCGCGCCGATCATCGACGCACAGCTTGTGGAGACGGCGATTCTCGCACAGATCAATCATCAGTCCCTCGTCGCGACGAAGGCATCGCGCATCGTGCGTGCTGCCGAGGGGCGCAAGGTCGCGGACTTCGGTGCGCGACGTGCGCACAACATGGATGCGGCGACCTATGGGGCACGCGCGGCGTACATTGGCGGCATCGACATGACGGCGACGGTCTCGGCAGGGCAGCAGTTCAATATCCCCATCTCGGGTACCATGGCGCACAGCTGGGTCATGTTCTTCGAGGATGAGTACACGGCGTTCAAAAAATACGCGGAGATCTATCCGCAGGCCACCGTCCTCCTCGTCGATACCTATGATGTGCTCCACTCGGGCATCCCAAATGCCATTCGTATTGCCCACGAGGTTCTCGCGCCGCAGGGGCATCGTCTCGCAGGCGTACGTGTGGGCTC
>CAUTTS010000026.1:0-26268 GCA_963541465.1 uncultured Selenomonas sp. | reverse complement strand
GTCACAGAGGATGCCTCGCCCGCACAGATGGCGACAGCGCTCCGACAGGCACTATGCAGTGCCTATCCGACGACAAGGCTAAAGCGCACGATGAAGAGCATTCACTACGCCAACGCCTTTGCTGACACGGCGCTCAGGGACTGCGCCTTTACCCTCGACGAGGTCGAGCAATACCTGACGCGGAACCACTTCCTTGACCACGACGGTTCCGTCGATTTCTTCAATAAAACGATCACGGCGGAGGGATTCGTCGTCACGCCGACCGCCCTAGTGGAAACGATGCTGGAGAGCCTGCTCCTCAGTCATAAAGGAGAACACGATGAAAAAAAACGTCCGCAATAATTCTTCGCAGGGGAAGAAGCCCATGCCTACGGAGGTCTACACCGAGGAGGAGATGGCCGCCGTCGAGGACTTCATCGAGACGAACTTCGGCACGTACGCGAACGTCTTTCACGAGGTCGTCTCACCCGACATCCATCTGGATATATGTATCGTCGATCCGACCGAGGAACGGAACTACTACATGCTCGTCACCCTCGGGATGGGGGCGCATCGCATGAACGTCCCAAAAGAGCTCGCCGAGTACAAGCTCGAACGCGCGGAACTCGCGATTGCCCTGCCGCCCGACTGGAAGATCCACGAGGACGACGAGGAGTACTACTGGCCGATCCACCTGCTGAAAAGCCTCGCACGTCTGCCGATCGAGGATGATACATGGCTCGGTTGGGGGCATACCATCGACAGCAGGACGAACAACTACGCCAAAAGCACCAAGCTGACCGCCTCCCTCATCATCGGGGCGCAGGTAAAGGGCGACAATACGGTCTGCACCCTGCCGGACGGCGACGAGGTCAATTTCTATCAGATCATCCCGCTCTACCGCGACGAGCTCAACTACAAATTCGACCGCAGTGCGAAGGAACTGGTAAACCTCCTTGGCGAGCGGCACGTGAGCTTCGTCGTCGACCCGCAGCGGAGCAGCGCATGCGCCCCCGAGGACTTTGAGGATCTCGTGATGGACAACGCGGAGTGGCATCTCTCCAGCCTGCACGAGAAGAAGCTCCCCGTCGATGAGATCGAGGCGTACAGCCACATGGCGGTCTACCTGCGGTGGTGCATCCTGCGCGACCTGATGGCAGACTGGTTCATCCGAGAGTACGAGACGACCGTCCGCGCCGTAAAGGAGCACCCGGCGGAGACAGACCTGCGCCCCTTCCTCCGCGACGAGCTGCACGGGATCCTGATGCGCGGCTTCTTTAACGAGGAGGGCGCGGCGTTCGCGCGTTACTACTACGATGGCGAGGCTCCCTCCTACCCATCGGACGTCGACAATCACGCCCTCGCGTATTTCGGAGCAGAAAAATACTACTCGAAGGAGTTTGACGACGAGGCATATCTCTTCGTCCCATTCGACGAGCAGCTCTATCGGGAGATGGCGGAGCTCATCGCGCGGCACTGGGATGCGTGGAAGCGCAACACCGAGGAGCAGGTGGACGCCACGCCGAGCGACGTTTCCATCGCAACGATGCAGTACCTAAACGCCAGCAGGGCGAGCTGCTCTCTGATGTACCTCCCGCCGCTGGTGGACGACGATCCGATTGCCTCATGGTACAGCTACGCCACGCGCACAGCCGCGCGCGACGGCATCGTCCCCGTCATCATCGTCCCGAGCGACACGCTCTGGGAGGCACTGACGATGAACGCCGAGGCGGAAAAGGGCGCATTCGAGGACTATGAATTCAACGCAGACGCCGTCATCGCGTACCGCGAGCGCATGGCGCAGAAGCTGGTCAAGGACGGCAAAAAAATCCTCATGACACGGCGTGCCGAGCGCACGGAGGACATGACGGTGAAAGAGAGCACGATGGGTGACATCAATGACCGCCCCATCGGCTACTGGAACTACGAGACGCAGAAAACGCATCCCGTGATCCTCGCCAAGATCCCCGTCAAGCATCCGTGGGAGATCTTCACCTACCTGCCCTTCGGCGGGTGGAACGACTGCCCCGACACCGCCGCGCAGATGGCGGTCGCAAAGTACTGGCACAAGACGGACGGCGCCGTCCCCGCCGTCCTCACCTACGATACGCTCGAATACCGCGTCCCCGCGCCCGTCGCGCCGGAGCACGCCGCCGCACGCGCCGTGGAGCAGTACGCCTACTGCAGCGACATCATCGAGCAGGGCGGCCCCGGCATGAGCATCAGCAGGCTCGCCGACAGCCTGCGAAAATCGCACATTTGGTATTTCTGGTGGGATTAGGGTTTTGGAGGAAACCAGACGAGAGGAGCAGCAGATGACGTTACTGGAACAGTGTCAGGCATGGCACAATCACGGAGATTACGAGAAGATCATCGCGGCGATTGAGGAGATCCCCGCCGCAGAGCGCACGCCCGAGCTCGACGGTGAGCTGGCGCGCGCCTACAACAACTTCGCGCAGCCGAGCGAGTGGTGGTATTTCAAAAAGGCGATTGACCTCCTCGCGCCGCACGCAGAGGATTTCGCGGGCGATCACGTCTGGAACTTCCGCATGGGCTTTGCCTACTACTACCTCGATCAGGAAAACCGCGCCCTGCCCTACTTTGAGGCGGCGCTTGCGGCGCTGCCGGGCGACGAGGACACCGAGCAGATGATCGAGGACTGCCGCCGCGGACTCTCCCTCCCGCTCTTTTCGCGCCCGTTCCGCATCCGCGTGCAGGAGGCATGGCTCGCGTTCTCCGAGGCAGAGGAGGAGCTGCGCGTACTGATGGATGCGGGACCGGATCACGGCGAGGAGCTCATCGAGCGGTGCAGCGCTGCGCTGCACGTCGCCTTTGACGATGTCCCATTCGAGCTCGGAAAGGGCGGCGAGAAATATGAGCTCATCCTCACCCCCGAGGGCATGCGCGCAAAACTCTTTCCGCTCGTCTATTTCGCGCGCCATGCCCCCGCCTCTGTGCGCGAGCACTGGGACATCCGCGTCGGGCGCACCGCCTCTCTTGGTACCCTGCGTACGGGCGACTACAGCATCGAGATGACGGATGTCGCCGTCTGGTTCGCGCCCGATGGCGACGGGATCGCCCTCACGGTCTACTGTGAAAAGCTCCTGCCACTCCTGAAAGAGGACGAGAACCGCGCATGGTGGATGCTCTCCACCATCGTCGATCAGGCACTCGGCGAGATCGCCGCCATCCGCCTCATCCACGATTTTGATCTCCTCGATGCGCCGCGCGAGGAGCCGTCGACCCTGCTGGCGGATCTGCCGAAGGCACTCGCAGAGGCGGGGTACTCCCTCGCGAACGATGCAGAGGAGTACCTTGACCACGACTATCTCGCCTACGAGCGCGAGCCGGACACATCGGACGATGCGGATCTGCGGCTCGATGTCTATGCGGGCAACACGCGCCTGCCCGCCCTCCTCAGTTCCTATATGGATAGTGATGCGACGCTCGTGGACATCTACCATGCGGATGGGATCGCGGCGGGCTTTATCGCCTATCCGCTGACGGACGAGATGCACGAGAGTGCCGACGAGATTCTCGATTTTCGCGATGCGCTCATGCAGGCGATCGAGGAGGAGACCGATTGTCTGCACGCGGTGACCTTCCTCGGCGGAGCAACGGGCGTTAGCTGCGGCTATCTGGACTTTCTCGCGTGGGATCTGCACGCCGTCCTCGTCGCCGCAGAAACCGTTCTCAAGAGGACGAATCTGCCGTGGGCGGTGTTTCACTCCTTCCGACGGGACGCGGCGGGCACCGTCAACATTTTTGATCGCGACGCACAGGAGGAGGACGCCGCCGCGCCGGAGAGCTCCGACACAGAAAAAGGCCCCCTGCTCACAGCGGAGGCCGTCGCCAAACTCGAGGCGATGGAGGATGGATCCACGGGCTATTTCCTCAAAATGCTCAGCTATTTGAACAAATACATCAAGAACGGCATCATCAAGGGGCGGTTCACACGCGAGGAGGCGCATCGTGACCGCGACATTGCGCTGTGGTATGCCTACGCGTGCAACAATGTCGATCAATACCCCTACTTCTACCGAGCAATACAGTGGATGCCGGACTCCGAGCCGAATGCGCACGGATGTGGGACGTGGTACTATCGCTACGCCGTCGCCCTCATGCACTGCGGCTATCTGGAAAAGGCGCTCCGCTATGCCGCGCAGGGAACGCGCGAGGAGCCGGACTATCCGTGGTGCTATCTCGAGCTCGGCAAGTTGCGTGCCCATTTCGGCGACCGTGACGGTGCGCTGGACGCCGTGCGGCAGGGGCTTTCCCTCGTGCCGGACGACCACGAGTTCCTGACGCTGGAACGTGAGATCGAGGAGGGCGCAACGATTGAGCAGATGTGCTTTCACTGGGTCGACGGCGCGTATGACGAGGAGCTGCAGCAGGCATCGCGTGTGGCCGAACCTCCGCAGGAGGGCGCGGCTGCAGATGCTGTCGACGACATGTACCAAAAGCAGCGATCCATCCTCTGCATCCGCGTCGACGAGGAGGGACTCTCCCGCGTCCTGCGCCTCTTCTCCCCCATATCGGCGGGCAGCTACACGCGCAACGCGCCCTACTGTCATTTCCCGCGTAAGGCCGGAGATACAGAGGTGGAGATCGTATTCCGCATGAACGAGGCGGGCATGTCCAAGCTCCCCCTCACATGGCTGACCGAGGTCAGGGATCACATCGACAGCGGGGCATGGGTGAAACATACGGATGAGCACGGCACCGCACAGCTCATCGCCGTGCACATCTTACTCGATCACACCGTCGTGCTCGAGTACAAATACCCGTGGAAGGAAAAGAGTGCCTACTTCGAGGTGGATGCCGACGGGAACGTCGGTGAGCGGAAGGGATAAGGCGGGCAGAAAAGAAAAAGACGGCAAACGCCGTCTTTTTTGTTGTCGCGGTATCTGCGCGAAGAATACTTCCCCGCCCTCAATACGTCTCGATGATGTTGAAATTGCTGTCGCACGCGGCGGGCGTGCGTCCGATCTCGCGAATGATACGGATGATGTGATCCTCGGAGAGGGCGCGCGGACTCTTTGCCCCCGCATCGTGGAGGATTGTCTCCTTGTGCACGGTGCCATCGATGTCGTTCGCACCGAAGCACAGCGCGACCTGCGCCACGGGCACGGTCAGCATCACCCAGTACGCCTTGATGTTGCGGAAGTTATCGAGCAGGAGGCGCGCGATCGCAATCGTCCGCAGATCGTCCCACATCGACGTCTGCCGCACCGTCTTTCCAAGCTCCGTATGTGATGGCAGGAACGGGAATGGGATGAACGTCTGAAAGCCCCCCGTCTCGTCCTGCAGGTCGCGCAGGCGCATCATGTGCGCGACGCGCTCCTCGAGCGTCTCGATGTGTCCGTAGAGCATCGACGCATTCGTCTTGATGCCGAGCTCATGCGCTGTGCGCGCCACCGCCAGCCACTCATCCGCCGTCGCCTTGTTCGGGCAGAGCTCCCCGCGCACACGGTCAGAGAGAATCTCCGCACCGCCGCCCGCGATCGACTGCAGCCCCGCCTCGCGCAGGCGCAGGAGCACCTCGCGCACGGGAAGCCCCGACGTATGGGCAAAATGCGTGATCTCCACGCCCGTGAACCCCTTCAGGTAGAGTGAGGGGAAGGCCTCGTGCAGCGTGCGCAGACGCAAGAGATAGTCGTCAAACGTCCACGTCGGATGCAGCCCGCTCACGACGTGCAGCCCCGCGAGATGCGGGTCGCGCATCGCCTCCGCGACGTGTGCCACCGCCTCCGACGCGCTCATCTCGTAGGCGCCCGCATCCTCTGCGTCGCGCCCGAACGCGCAGAACTTACAGTGTGCCATGCAGATATTCGTCAGATTCACATGGCAGTTCACATTGTAGTAGACAATATCGCCGCATTTCTCCGCGCGCACATGGTCGGCGAGCGCGCCGAGCCACGCGATATCGTGCGAGGCAAAGAGCGCCACGCCGTCCTCATACGTCAGGCGCTCCCCGTGCGTTACTTTCTTCTCAATATCGAGGTATTTACTCTGCAATTCATCGTCTCCTAAGCACACAAGTTATCTCTTTATGATTCGATACACAGCGCAAAAGTCCTGCCACAGATGCAAAAGGAGCCGCCTGCAAAGCCGGTCGGTATCGGCGTTGCAAAACGGCTCAAAGGCTACGGCAGTACCTCTGCCGCCGCAGGTCATTCCCTTACTTTTTCGGCGTAATCGCCAGCGCGCGTACGGGCAGCCCCGTCGCCCCCTCGATGTTCGGCCACCCGAGGAAGAGCAGCGCCCCTGCCGGCGCCACGCGGTCGAGATTTGTCAGCACCTCGACCTGCAGCTTCCCCTTGCCGAGGACATAGCGCTCGCACGCGAGATCCCCCGCCTTCGCCGCCTCCGTCGAGGCATCCGTGTCGAGCGTCTCGTGTCCGTTCGCCGCGGCATTACGCGTCTCATAGATATACTTCAGCGCATCCATCGACCACGACGGGAAGTTCTCACTGCCGTCCGCGGCGATCCCGGAGATCGCATCCATATCCGGCCAGTGACGGCTCCACCCCGTATAGAGTGCAACAAATGCGCCGTCGGGGATCGCGCCGTACTTCGCCTCGTACGCCTTGATGTCGTCCACCGTCACCGCATAGTGCACATCGCGCGCGACCTGCTCCGTCACGTCGATCACGCACAGCGGATAGAGCATGTGACGCGCACCAAAGGCCTCTGCGCGCGGGAGGCCGCGCACGAAATGTCCCGGAAAGTCAATGTGCGTCCCGAACTGTCCCGGGAACTTGAACGTCTGGATGAGACAGTCGAGCATCGGATTGCCCCAGTCAAAGCACGTCTTCGAGAGCTCCACCGAGCCCTCGGGGATCCCCGCCCAGCACGGACTGTCGTTGTTCAGCGGGTGCGTCAGATCCACCCACTCATACACGTCCGACTTCAGCTCCTCCAGTGCGTTCCACAGCTGATATCCCATCGTTTCATCTCCTTAATCACATAGTAAATTTATATGTCATTCTATTGCAGATTTCTACATTTGTCAATCGGCAGCAAAAATTTTTTCAAAAATGCGTTGACAATCTTCTGAAGTTTTACTATACTAAGGATAGTTAAGGAGATATTAAAGCGGCAGGCTGATTCAGGACAGGCTGCCCCCATGTGATCCGTAAGCGCATGGCGTATCTCCTTCGGGGATTTCCCACCGTGTTGACCGACGGTTGTTGGAGAGGGACACGGGATGCACCTCGCTGGCTGAGTGAGGAAGCAGCCGCAGCGTCCACGACGGACTGGGAGGAGATTCCGATGGGTTATTGAGTGGCCGCAAAGGACTGCACCGTGTCCCCCGCGCCGGTGGATCGGACGGGGAGGCCGAGCGAAGGTGCGGCAGGGAATGCGGCAGCCCGCGTGGGGTGGGCACACAAGAGGGCATGGATTAGCGCATGACGAGGAGGACGTTCCCCTCAGCGGAACAGAATGTGCGCACAGAGAACATGTCGTGGTGGTTTTTCTCAGCGTTTTCGCCGGAAAGTTCCGCATCTCAAGCTAGCAGCGATGCGGAATGAAGCATGGATCGTTTGAATGCAAGAGAGTTACCTATCACTTCCCGTATTTTCCTCAGGACCGCCGATGCGTGACGAGAAAGCGCATCGGCGGTTTTGTTTTCGGCGTATCGCTCCCAGTGCAGAGGACACAGCGTGCCAATGTTTTTTTGCTATTTTAGATTTACGTGCTATAATACAGATGTTTTTCATTTTATTATAGATAGGTGGTATTGGCATGAAACACTCCGAAAACGAGTTCATGCAGCACGAATTGCGGCTCCCTGAGCTGACGATGCGCGGCATGATCCTCGGCGCAATCCTCACCATCATCTTTACCGCATCGAACGTCTACCTCGGCCTCAAGGTCGGTCTGACGTTCTCCTCCGCCATTCCGGCGGCGGTCATCTCGATGGCGGTACTCAAGATGGCGAAGGATGCGAACATCCTCGAGAACAACATGGTGCAGACGCAGGCATCGGCAGCAGGTACGCTGTCCGCCATCATCTTCATCATCCCGGGCATGCTCATGATCGGCTACTGGCAGGACTTTGAGTTCTGGCAGACGCTTGTCGTCTCCGCCTGCGGCGGCTGTCTCGGTGTTCTCTTCACCATCCCGCTGCGGCGCGCGATGGTCGTCCACAGCGACCTCGCCTACCCGGAGGGCGTTGCTGCGGCAGAGATCCTAAAGGTCGGCTCGCACGACGATAGCCGCGAGCAGCACGGCTCGGGACTGAAAGAGATCCTCTCGGGCAGTGCCATCGCGGGCGTGATCGCATTCCTCACGAACGGCCTGCAGGTGCTCGGCGGCAGCCTCTCCGCATGGTTTCACGTCGGACGCGGCATGACGCAGCTCCCGCTCGGCTACTCGTCGGCGCTCGTCGGCGCGGGCTACCTCATCGGCATCACGAGTGGACTCTCGATGCTGATCGGTATCGCCATTGCATGGGCGGGCTTCGTCCCCTATTTCACCATCACCGGTGCACTCCCCGACGGCATGACCCTGCAAAAATTCGCGGGTACCGTCTATCAGCAGAAGGTGCGCCTCATCGGCGCGGGCGCCATGGGCGTCGCTGCGATCTGGACGCTGCTCTGCCTCGCTCGCCCCGTCATTGACGGCGTAAAAGAATCCATCGCAGGTGCACGCGCAGACAGTGCAGAGCGCGGTCTGCACCGCATGGACATCGACATGACGATGAAGAGTATCGGGCTCGTCTTTGCTGTCACCGTCATCGGACTGCTCATCATCTTCTACGCCTTTGTCAGCCCCGAGCAGATCCCGGGCGGGCAGAAAATCGCCTTTACCCTCGTCGGCGTCAGCGTCGCCGTTCTCATGGGCTTCTTCGTTGCTGCCGCCTGCGCCTATATGGCAGGGCTTGTCGGCACATCCTCCAGCCCGATCTCGGGCATCGGCATCCTCGGCATCATCGTCGCATCGCTCGTCATGTACGCGCTGTGCTCCACGTTCGGCATCTTCGCGCTGCCGGGCGGTGAGAAATTCGCGACGGCGACCGCCATCTTTACCACATCGATCATCCTCGCGATCGCCTGCATCTCGAATGACAATATGCAGGATCTCAAGACCGGCTATCTCGTCGGCGCAACGCCATGGCGTCAGCAGGTCGCGCTCCTCATCGGCTGCGTGATCGGCGCGCTTGTCATCGCCCCTGTGCTCAACCTCCTCTATGAGGCATACGGCTTCTCGGGTGCGCTGCCGCGTGCGGGCATGGATCCCGCGCAGGCACTCGCCGCACCGCAGGCGGTGCTCATGACGACCATCGCACAGGGCATTTTCTCGCAGAAGCTCGCATGGGAGTACATCTACATCGGCATCGGTGTCGGCATCGTGCTCGTCCTCATCGACCTCTTCCTGCGCCGCTCGACGAAGAACCTCGCCATGCCGCCGCTCGCCGTCGGCATGGGCATCTACCTCCCGCCCGTCATCCAGACGCCGCTCGTCGTCGGTGCTGTCCTCGGCTACTTCGTCAACCGTCACCTGCGTCAGACGAAGGGAGAGGAGGCGGAGCGCGCAGGGCTGCGGCGTGGCACGCTCTTTGCCTCGGGACTCATCGTCGGTGAGTCCATCATCGGCGTCCTCCTCGCCGGC
Source organism: uncultured Selenomonas sp. (assembly GCA_963541465.1). Lineage (GTDB taxonomy): Bacteria > Bacillota > Negativicutes > Selenomonadales > Selenomonadaceae > Centipeda. Next base: position 16,671 of record CAUTTS010000026.1, on the reverse strand, counting down.
ATCATCGTCGTCTCCGTCTCGAACGGCGGCGGCGAGAGCCCACTCGCCATCGCGCCCGAGGGATTCGCCGACACCGCCGAGATGCTCGGCCTCCTCGTCTTTATCGGCGTCCTCGCCATCTTCAGCAAGGTCGTACTGGGCGGGAAAAAAGAATCCTAACTTTTCTTCGTAACAGCGGAAACGCCATCGGTCACGTTTGATCGATGGCGTTTCTTTTCGTTTCTTTTATGCAGGCGATGTTGTATAATGAGAAGAAAACGAGGTGATGAGATGAATCTGCGTGATGCATTTGAGCGCATCATGCGCGAGCAGCGCGAGATCGCCCTCGCGACGATGAGCGAAGGGCTGCCGCACGTGCGCATTGTGAACTTTTACTACGATACAGAGAAACACTGCGTCTACTTTGTCACGTTCAAGGACAACGAGAAGGTGGTCGAGCTCGCGGCGAATCCCTCCATCGCCTTCACCACCGTCCCGCACAATAACACGACCGAGCACGTCCGCGCCAGCGGTCATGCGGTAAAGTCCGCCCGTCCCATCACCGCGATCACAGATGCCATCGTCGCCAAGGCGCCGCGCTTTCAGGAGACCGTCGACGCCGTCGGTGACGACCTCATCCCCTACGAGATCGTACTCACTGAGGCGGTTGTATTGGTCGGGCGGGATCACTGGCGCAGGATTGTGTTCTGAGAAGCGGCAGATCACAGCGACGGAATTTATCAGCGATCCTTTCTTTTATATTAAAAGTATTGTATAATGGCATGAAGAGGTGATTAAAATGAATCTGCGGAACGAATTTGAACGCATGATGCGAGAGCAGAACGAAATCGCGCTCGCAACGATGAGTGACGGACTGCCGCACGTCCGTATTGTCAACTTTTACTACGACCCGGCAAAGCACTGTGTCTACTTCGCGACGGTAAAGGACAACGAGAAGGTCGCCGAGCTCACCGCAAAGCCCTCCACCGCCTTCACCACCGTTCCGAACAACGGAACAACCGAGCACATACGTGCGCGCGGTTATGCCGTTAAGTCCTCACGCCCGCTCACAGAGATCACGGACGCCATCATCGAAAAGACGCCGCGCTTTCAGGAGACCGTCAACGCGGTCGGCGCCGACCTCATCCTCTACGAGATCAAGCTCTATGAGGCGATGGTGATGGCTGCGCGGAGCGACTGGGGCAGGATTGTGTTCTGATATCCACGGAGTAAAGGCTGCTGCACGAAACAAATGTGCAGCAGCCTTTTTCTGATGATTTTTATGGAATTATCGCTTCCTTAAAGACGCCTGCCTGCTGTAAAACTTTTGCCTTCACCTCATTCACATCGTCGATTTTCATCGATCGATCAGGCGTCCACTCGACCGGGGATAAATACTCGCTAAATGTATTGATTTTCTCGCCATTAAAGATATTATTGACCGCAGTAAACTCCGTTCCACCAAACACCTTGACAAAATTTTGATACGTCCTGCCGTCGATATCTGCGACATTATTTTCGGCATATATTTTTGAGTTTTTTCCAACGCCCAGTGAATACGCATAAGGATATCCACCGTTTTCCTCATCCGCCTGGTAGTAATTATTATACACGTGAACCTTTCCCCATCTCACGCGCGGTACGCGCTGAACCAAATTATGGAAATAGTTATGATGCAGCGTCACATTCAGTTTGCCATCGTCCGCCGTTTTTGTATCACTATTCCCGATCAAGATTGCTTTATTGTGACGTTCAAAAATATTGTATGACATCGTGATGTCGTCCGACTGATTCGTGATATCGACCAAGCCGTCTCGATGCTCGTATTCACGATGAAAATACGTTTCCGTCGGCTGTGAGCCGTCCTCGAAATGACAATGATCGATCCAAATATGCGTGCCCCCACGGATCGTAATGCAGTCATACTGAGAATTCCAGTTGCCATCCGGCCCATCGTTTGGATCCCACGACGGGAAATCATCATAGGGGGCCTCAAACACAATATTTCGGATGATAACATTGTCCGCATCGAGGACGAAATCCACGCCCTTTAATTTCGCATGTTCAATCCCAATGATGCTCGTATTGGCAGGGACATGAACCATGATGTTTTTTTCCTGATTTTTTTGAGATTGTTTTCTTTTTTCCTCCAGCTCTTCTTTTCGGCGCTGCGACGCGGTACTATGCGGTGCATACGCGTCCAAATACTGCTGAAAATCATAGCCCTCCGCCATATAATCTTCCATCGTCAGGTGCTTGCCATCCGCGTCCGTATCAAAGTCGATCGTTCCGTAAACCATCAAAATCCTAGGTTCCGTATTTTTGCGATTCCCCAATGCGGCAATAAGCTCCTGCCTATTGGTCACGCGGAAAATATTGTCCTCTGTGGCAGCAGCCCCGCCGGTCGTACCGCTGCCCTCTGCGGCAAACCCATCATTTTTAGCGAGCACCTCCCGGATAAAATCCGTTTTTCCCATCGAGCTCTGGACGAACGTCAAGAGAAAAACAGCCGCTAACACACCGATGCAGGCAATCAAAAAAAGCTTCTTTTTCATGGTTGTATCTCCCTGTCGTCATCATCTTAATGGAGAGTTCCTTCCCCCCATAGTATACCACTGACGAAAGAACATAGGGCTGGTGGAGACCTTCTTTTATCCATGCTCCCTTAAATGCCGCAAATGGCAAGAAAAAACGGCGAGGCAATCACCTCGCCGCATCCATGTTATTTACTGTGCGCTCATCGAGAGCTCGATGAACTTGTTGCCGAGTTTGGCCTTCTGGAGGACTTCCTCGGTGATGTCCGCGCCCGCCTCGACGATGACGACACCGTTGTCCATCTTGATGGTACGCGTCGCCTTCTTGCCGAGGAGGAAGCGGCGATGACGATCCTCGTTCGCGCGCTCTGCGTCCTTGGCCTCGTCCTCTGCCGATGCCTCAGGGGCAGACTCCTCTGCGGCAGGTGCGGGCTCCTCTGCCGGTGCCTCGGGGGCAGCCGTCTCCTCCGGAGCAGCCGGCTCTTCGGCAGGCGTCTCCTCCGCAGGGGCAGTCTCCTCGACCGGCTCAGCCGCAGCGGGCGCCGCTGCGGGGGCTGTCACAGCGGGTGCCGCCGGTGCAGACGCTGCGTCAGATTTTTTTACGGCATCGCCCTCCGGCGAGATGACCGTGACTTCCTTTCCGAAGATGGCGACCTGATCCGCCGTCACCTCGGAGGTCGAGCCCTCCGGCGTCGTGACTTCGCATTTCTCGATGCTGCCGTCCTCGCCGATGAAGATCTCGGTGATGTTGCCCTGGATGACGCCCGTGCGCGTGATGGCCTTGGTGCCGATGACGCGGATGTTGTCGTCGAGCAGGGTCTCAAAGTCGCCCGCCGCATCGAGCGTGAGGATGTTCTCGCTGTTGTTGATGGTGACGGCATCGTCACCGACGGCAATCACGTTATCGTAGGGGATGAGCTTGACTCCGCGATACCAGTCCTCGTCCTCGATCGTGATCGCCGCCACGATGCGGTTCGGCGCATCAATGAGGAGTGTCTTGCTCATGCCGAGCTCGCGTCCCTCTGTGATGCTGATGACGGGAAGTCCTAGGATGTCAACGCTTTTTTTCATATTTATTCCTCCATTTTAATAAAATGTCAGGTATGATTGCCCGCCTGTCGGTCAGCCGCCGCCAGCACGTCCTCCGGTACCTCGCCGAAGGGGAGCGCAGGGGTTCCCCGCGCGCGGAGCATATCAGAAACGGCGTGCAGAGTGCGACGGGAGCGGCGAAACTCCTGCAACATGACGGCGTTCTTTGCAACGATGGGCAGCGCGAGAGCCTCGTCAAAGAGACGAAGCGCCGCGTCGTAGTTCCCCAGGCGCTTGTAGAGCGTGGAGAGCTCGATGACGAGATACGGCATGTAGGAGTCCTGCGGGTAGCGCGCGAGTGCCTTTCGGTAGGCGGCGACGGCGCGCTCGGGCGCGGGCTCTGCCGACGCATAGGCGATGTCGAGCAGCGCATCGAGTCCATCCGGCAGGTGCTCTGTCGGTGGGGGTGCTGGCGGCGGGCTCTTCGCGGGCGGTGTTGCCGCCACGACTGCCGCCGAAGGGGTTGCTGCCGCCCTGTGTGGGGTAGACTTCGCAGCGTTCTTCTTCGCGTGTGCCTTCGCCTTTTTCTTTTTCGCCGCCAATTTCTTTCCCGCCGGTTGGAACGGGGCCTTGGGCACAGCAGCTGCCTTTGCCGGGAAGATGGAGACGGACGGGCGCTCCGTCATGGTCTCTGTCGCAGCGGGCATGGCGGTTTGCTCCTCCTCAAAGGAGAGCGGTGGCTTTTTTGCCGCACGCCGCCGCGCCCGTGCCGCCATCAGGCGGTCAAAGAGCGTGACGAGCAGCCCCGCGCCCGCGATCAGTCCACCGAGCCGCCAGTAGTACGTCTGCGTCAGCGGCGGCGCATAGTGGATCAGTCCGACCACGAGGGCAACGCTGATGAGGACGGTGAGAATGAGTGCAGAAAGCCGTATCTCCGGAAACATCGCCGCCCTCCTTCCCCTAGGGCATCCTCATCACCGATGAGGTACTGCGCGTCCATACCGCGTGGTGCCCGGAGACAGGAAGTGTCTGCGACCGTCCGGTCAGAAATCCGAAGCATCCACATATAGGTACTCTAAAACGCTTTCGACGTAAATGCGGAAAATCCTTCTATCATATACGAAATTTTGTGAAAAACATTAAGGATACACGGATAAATTCGGCACTGTCATCTTGATGCCCCCTTTTTGCCCTTACTTCGGCGGAAAATCTGCGCCAATCTGAAGGACTTCATTTGATCAGCGATTCCCTAACGCAAAAACCTCTGCACGATGAACATCCTTCGCGCAGAGGTTTTGCTTTTGCCAAGGGAGCTGCTCAGACGGCGTCAAACGCCGCCGTGAGGTCGGCGAGGAGGTCGTCGATGTGCTCGATGCCGATGGAGAGGCGGATCGTGCCTCGGCCGATGCCGGACGCGGCAAGCTCGGCGTCGTTCATCTGGGCGTGTGTGGTGGTCGCAGGGTGGATGACGAGCGACTTGACGTCGGCGACGTTTGCGAGGAGCGAGAAGAGTTTCAGATGGTCGATGAAGCGGAACGCCGCCTCCTGCCCGCCCACGATGTCAAAGGTGAAGATCGATACGCCGCCCTGCGGGAAGTACCGCTCGTAGATGGCGTGGTCGGGATGATGCGGGAGCGAGGGATGGTTGACGCGCTCGACCTTCGGATGCTTCGCGAGGAAGTCCACGACCTTCAGTGCGTTCGATACGTGCCGCTCGACGCGCAGGGAGAGTGTCTCAAGCCCCTGCAGGAAGAGGAATGCATTGAACGGGGCGATCGCCGCGCCCGTGTCGCGCAGGAGGAGAGCACGGATGTAGGTGACGAAGGCGACGGGGCCGAGCGCCTCGACGAAGTTCACGCCGTGATAGCTCTCGTTCGGCTGTGTGAGGTGCGGGAAGCGTCCCGATGCCTTCCAGTCGAAGGTGCCGCCCTCGACGATGACGCCGCCGAGGCTGGAGCCGTGCCCGCCGATGAATTTCGTCGCGGAGTGCACGACGATGTCCGCACCGTGCTCGATGGGGCGCAGGAGGTACGGCGTCGCAAAGGTGTTGTCAATGACGACGGGAACGCCCTGTGCGTGTGCCGCCTTGGCGACGGCCTCGATGTCCACGAGGTCGGCGTTCGGGTTGCCGACGGTCTCGATGAAGACGCATTTCGTGTTCGGACGGATGGCGTCGGCAAAGCCCTGTGCGCCCGCCTTCGGTTCGACGAAGGTCACGTCGATGCCCCACGTCTTTGCCGTGTGCGCGAGGAAGTTGTACGTACCACCATAGATGGTCTGCTGCGCGACGACGTGGTCGCCCTGGTGGGCGAGTGCCTGAATCGTCGCCGTGATCGCCGCTGCGCCCGAGGCAAAGGCGAGTGCCGCCGTGCCGCCCTCAAGTGCCGCGATGCGCTTTTCAAAGACGTCCTGCGTTGGATTCATCAGACGTCCGTAGATGTACCCCGGATCCTTGAGCGCAAAGCGGTCGGCGGCGTGCTGCGCATTGTGGAAGACATACGAGGTCGTCTGATAGATCGGCACCGCACGCGCATCCGTGACGGGATCGGCTTCCTCCTGCCCGACGCGCACCTGCAAGGTCTCAAAATGATAGTTCTGCTCACTCATGGCGATTCCCCTCTCACCCAAACGGAATAACATATTTTATAGCTATGTATTATATATAAAATATGGTTTTTGTCAAGCAGAATTTGCCTTCTGATACTTCAGCGGCGAGATGCCCTTATACTTTCGGAACGTCTTGATAAAGTAGCTGATGTCGTTGAACCCTGTCGCGAGTGCGATCTCCGTGATGCTTTCACCACTGTGTGCGAGGCGGATGCACGCCGCCTCGATGCGGTAGTGGTTCAGGTAGTCGATGGGGCTGCGGTTTGTGATTTTCTGGAAAAACCGACAGAAATAGTTCGGCGTCAGTCCCGCCGCCGCCGCGAGATCGCCGAGGGTGAGCGGCTGATCGTAGGCATTGTCGATGAGCTGGAATGTCTTCTTGAGTTGCATGACGCGCCGCCGGCTGCTCTCACGCAGTGCCGCATTCGGTACGTGGCAGAGGCCATGCTGCAGCACCGCACCGATGAAGCTGTAAAGCATCCCCGTGACGATCAGCTCATAGCCCTCACGCGCGCCCTTCATCGCGGTAAAGAGCGCGGCGATCATCTGCGGTACATCGTGCGTCTCACCGGGGATGTATTTATTGATGAGAAGTTCATGCTCGAGGATCTTGCGCACACGCTCCCCCGTACATTGACTTCCGTGCAGGAGTTTCTTCATATCGAATACGATGCACTCGTAGACCGTTTCCTGATCCTGTGGCGCACCGCCATGAACGATACCGTCACGGATAAAGACGATGTCGCCCGCACGCGCCTGAACGGTGTCCTCGTTGAGGGAAAGCGTCAGTCCGCCCTGCAGGACGTAGACGATCTCATACTCGATGTGCCAGTGATAGGGCATGTGAAAGCGTGGGTGATGGTGATCCACATGATGGAATTCGATCGGAAAATCAAAGCGTCCGCGCGTACGGAATTCGTTGTACCCCTCATGTTTCACGATGCGCCCCTCCATTTCGCAAAAGATAATATTATCGTATTTTTAGTCAAGATTGTCATATCCTTCCCCATTTAACCGCATTGGTAATATTTCTCAGCTTATGCCCGTTTTATCAAAAAGATAAAATCGTACTATTTTTACATAGTATAGCACAAGAGCGAACACTTCTTCAACGCTATAATATAGGCATAAACAGAAAGCAAAATATTCATCAACATGATGAATTGCAAGGCGAAATGGAGGAATTTATCATGGCAGAAACTAGATGCATCGGCGGCTATCCCGTCATCGGCATTCGTCCGACGATCGACGGACGACGCGGCGTGCTCGACGTGCGCGGCGCGCTCGAGGAGCAGACAATGGGCATGGCGCAGGCAGCGAAGAAGCTCTTTGAGGAGAATCTGCGCTATACGAACGGCGATCCCGTGCGCGTCATCATTGCGGACTCCACGATCGGGCGTGTCCCCGAGGCGGCGGCGTGCGCGGAGCAGTTCCGCCGTGCAGGCGTGGACATCACGCTCACGGTCACACCCTGCTGGTGCTACGGCTCGGAGACGATGGACATGGATCCGATGACGATCAAGGGCGTCTGGGGATTCAACGGCACGGAGCGTCCGGGCGCAGTCTACCTCGCATCCGTCCTCGCAAGCCACGCGCAGAAGGGGCTGCCCGCCTTCGGTATCTACGGGCATGACGTACAGGAAGCGGACGCGGAGGGCATTCCCGCCGACGTGCAGGAGAAACTGCTCCGCTTCGGCCGCGCCGCCATTGCCGCCGCTACGATGCGCGGCAAGTCCTACCTGCAGATCGGCGCGATCACGATGGGCATCGGCGGCTCGATCATCAGCCCCGAGTTCTTCGAGGAGTATCTTGGCATGCGCGTTGAGTCCGTGGACGAGGTCGAGATCATCCGCCGCATGACGGAGGGTGTCTACGATCCCGTCGAGTACGAGAAGGCACTCGCATGGACAAAGGAGCACTGCAAGGAGGGCTTTGACAAGAACCCCGAATTTGCCCGCAAGAGCGATGCCGAGAAGGCGGAGGCGTGGGAATTCGTCGTCAAGATGATGTGCATCATCAAGGATCTCTACAACGGCAACAAGAATCTGCCGAAGGGATGCGAGGAGGAGCAGCTCGGACACAACGCGATTGCGGGTGGCTTCCAGGGGCAGCGCCAGTGGACGGACTTCTACCCGAACGGCGATTTCGCCGAAGCGATGATGAACTCCTCGTTCGACTGGAACGGCGCGCGCGAGCCGTACGTCCTCGCGACGGAGAACGACACGCTGAACGGCGTCGCGATGCTCTTCAACAAACTGCTCACGAACCGCGCCCAGATCTTTGCCGACGTGCGCACCTACTGGAGCCCCGAGGCGGTCAAGAAGGCGACGGGCTACGAGCTCGAGGGCCGCGCGAAGGAGGGCAAGGGCTTCATCCACCTCATCAACTCCGGCGCAGCGTGCCTCGACGCTTGCGGCGAGATTAAGGACGGCGCGGATTCCGTCATCAAGCCGTTCTGGGAGCTCACGGAAAAAGATCAGAAGGCATGCCTCGATGCGACCGAGTGGTGTCCTGCGGACAATGGCTATTTCCGCGGCGGCGGCTTCTCCTCCCGTTTCCTCACGCGCGGCGAGATGCCCGCAACGATGGTGCGCGTCAACCTCGTGAAGGGTCTCGGCCCCGTGCTGCAGCTCGTCGAGGGCTGGACGGTGAACCTGCCCGACGAGGTTTCGGATAAGCTCTGGAAGCGTACGGACTACACATGGCCGTGCACATGGTTCACGCCGCGCCTGACGGGGCAGGGTGCGTTCCGCTCCGCCTATGATGTCATGAACAACTGGGGTGCAAACCACGGCGCAATCAGCTACGGACACATCGGCGCCGACCTCATCACGCTCTGCTCCATCCTGCGCATCCCCGTCTGCATGCACAACGTCGCGGATGCGGACGTATTCCGCCCGGCGGCATGGAACGCATTCGGCATGGATGCGGAGGGACAGGACTACCGCGCCTGCGCCGCATACGGCCCCATGTATAAATAAGGAGGGGAGTCGTGCTCTCATGACAAACGAAAAATGCGTGCTCTCCTTCGACCTTGGTGCCTCGGGCGGCCGTGCCGTCCTTGGCGCCTACGACGGCAGCCGCATCCGCATGGAGGAGCTGCACCGCTTCACGAACGACCCCGTCCACCTCGGACGCACGATGTACTGGGATGTCCTGCGGCTCTTTCACGAGATGAAACAGGGACTCCTCAAGGCGCGCGGACATGAGATCGCGAGCATTGGCACGGACACCTGGGGCGTGGACTTCGGACTTTTAGACGCTGACGGCTGTCTCCTCGAAAACCCCGTCCACTACCGCGACCGCCGCACCGTCGGCATAGCAGACGAGGCGTTCCAAAAGATTTCGCGCGACACGCTCTACCGCATTACGGGCAATCAGATCATGGAGATCAACACGATCTTCCAGCTGCTTGCGCTGAAGCAAAAGCGCCCCGAACTCCTCGAACGTGCAAAGACACTGCTCCTCATGCCCGACCTCTTAAACTACTTCCTGTCGGGTGAGAAGAAGACCGAGTACTCGATTGCAACGACAACCCAGATGCTTGACGCGCGCAGCCGCACATGGTCACGCGAGGTGCTGGACGCGCTGGGACTGCCCGCGCAGATGCTCACGGAGATTGTGCCCACGGCGACGCCCATCGGGCACATGACCGAGGAACTGTCCGCAGAGCTCGGTATGAACCGCCCCGAGATCATTGCCGTCGCAGGGCATGATACGCAGAGTGCAATGGCGGGCGTTCCCACGGGCGAGGAGGACTTCATCTTCCTCTCCTGCGGCACATGGTCGCTCCTCGGCACGGAGCTGAGGGAGCCGGTCATCAACGCGGAGTCCGCCGAGTACAACATCACGAACGAGGGCGGCTACGGCGGACGGATCTCGTTCCTCAAGAATCTCATCGGTCTCTGGCTCATACAGGAAAGCCGCCGTCAATGGATGCGCGAGGGGCACGAGTACAGCTACGGCGAACTCGAGCAGATGGCAGCGGCAGCGCCCGCACAGCGCTCCTTTATCCGCCCCGACGATCCCGCCTTCCTGCCTTCGGGCGACATGCCGCTCCGCATTCGCGCCGCGTGCGAGCGCACGGGGCAGCCCGTTCCCGAGAGCGTGGGCGCCGTCATCCGCTGCATCGACGAGAGCCTCGCGCTCTCCTACCGCGCGGCACTCACTGAGATCGAACAGTGCACAAAGAAGCACTACGACAAGATCTACCTCATCGGCGGCGGTGTGCAGAGCCGCCTCCTCGCCCAGCTCACGGCAGACGCGTGCGGGCGCACCGTCCTCGCGGGCCCCATTGAGGCAACCGTCCTCGGCAATATCGCCCTGCAGCTGATTGCGGCGGGCGAGGTCAAGGATCTCGCCGAGGCACGGGCACTCATCCGCGCCTCCTCCGACATCACCGCCTACGAGCCGAAGAACAGCGACCAATGGGACGCACATTTCGAAAAATGGAAGGGGCTGACCCCATGCTGAAAGGAATCCCCAAGATCATCTCCCCCGCGCTGCTCAAGGTGCTTGCAGAGATGGGACACAGCGACCGCATCGTCATCGGCGACGGCAATTTCCCCGCCGAATCAGTCGGTAAGGACTGCATCGTCATCCGCGCCGACGGACACGGCGTTCCCGAACTCCTCGACGCCATCCTCACGCTGTTCCCGCTCGACCCCTACGTTGACAAACCGGTCAGCCTCATGGAGGTCATGCCGGGCGATCCCGTCAAAACACCGATCTGGGACACGTACAAGGAGATCATTGCAAAGCATGACGCGCGCGGCGCGGCAGCCGTCGGCACAATCGAGCGGTTCCGCTTCTACGACGAGGCGCGCACGGCATACGCCATTGTCACCACGGGCGAATCCGCCCTCTACGCCAATATCATACTGCAAAAGGGCGTCGTCACCGACGCCTGAAAGGATCAGATCATGAATATAAAGGAAACAAAGGACGCCATCTGCGACGTCTGTCACAAGATGTGGCAGCTCGGCTGGGTCGCCGCGAACGACGGCAATGTCACCGTACTTCTCGACGACAACACCCTACTCGCCACGCCGACGGGCATCAGCAAGAGCTTTATCACGCCCGAGAAACTCGTCCGCATCGACCGCGAGGGGAATATTCTCGAGGCAAACGAGGGCTACCGCCCCTCCTCCGAGATCAAGATGCACCTGCGCTGCTACAAAGATCGCGATGACGTGCGCTCCGTCGTGCACGCGCATCCGCCTACGGCAACCGGATTTGCCGTGGCGCACATCCCTCTCGACCGCTACGACATGATCGAGACGGTCGTCTCCCTCGGCTCCATCCCCATCACGCCGTATGGGACGCCGTCGACCTACGAGGTGCCCGAGGCAATTGCGCCCTACATCCAGGAGCACGACGCCGTCCTCCTCGAGAACCACGGTGCGCTCACCCTCGGCGCTGATCTCATCGACGCCTACTACAAGATGGAGACGCTCGAGCTCTTCGCAAAGATCAACCTCACGGCATATATGCTCGGCGGCCCGAAGGAAATCTCCCGCGCCAACATCGACAAGCTCATTGACCTCCGCAGCTACTACGGCGTCCGCGGACGCCACCCCGGCTACAAGCACTACGCTGAGGAGTAACGCCTCTTTGTCGTGTGCGATGCTCCGAAGCGTTTGCGTGGAGTGCGCACACACATTCCGTAACATTGATCATTAAAGAGGGTGAATCACATGTCCAAAGATACTGCCGCGTTCACGACGGACATCCCCCACACGGACGATACTCCCGTCGTGCCGCACCAGTACCGCGTATACTTCTTCCTACTCGTCTCCTGCTTTGCACTCTGGGGACTGCTCAACAACATGACGGACAACCTCGTCCCGTCCTTTGCCAAGATCTTCATGATCAAGGCAGTTGACTCCTCCCTCGTGCAGGTCGCGTTCTACGGAGCGTACGCCGTGCTCGCGCTGCCCGCTGCCTTTATCATCAAGCGGTACTCCTACCGCATGGGCGTGCTCGTCGGGCTCGGCTTCTACATGATCGGCGCGTTCGGCTACATCCCCGCCGCGATCTTGCAGAGCTACAACCTCTTCCTCGTCTCCATCTTCATTCTCGCAGGAGGGCTCTCCGTCCTCGAGACCACCTGCAACCCCTTCGTCCTCTCGCTCGGCGATGAGAGTACGAGCGTACGCCGCCTTAACTTTGCACAGGCGTTCAACCCGCTCGGCTCGATGGCGGGACTCTTCCTCGCGAAATACGTCATCCTCGCGCATCTGAACCCCGCCACCCTCGACGACCGCCTTGCCATGAGCACGGAGGCGCTCTCCGCCGTGCGCGACACCGAACTCTTCTGGGTCTGCGTCCCCTACGTCGGACTCATCCTCATCGCCTTCATTATCTGGGTCTTCTTCTATCGCAGCAGCCTCAGCGACCGCGACGCGGATGAAAGCATGAGCGTACCCGAGGCGATTCGCCGCCTCGTCGCCCGCCCGCGCTACGCGTTCGGTGTCGTCGCCCAGTTCTTCTACGTCGGCGTACAGATCGCCGTCTGGACATGGACGATCAAATACGTCATGGCAAACATGAACCTCGTCGAGGCGGAAGCCGCGAACTACTACATTTACTCCATCTTCCTCTTCATCGGCTGCCGCTGGATCTGCACGTGGCTCATGAAGTACATCGTACCCGCAAAGATGATGGCGGTCTTCGCCCTCGGCGGCATCCTCTGCTGCCTCGGCACCATCTACCTCCCGATTGAGACCTCCATCTACTGCCTCGTCGGCATCTCGGGCTGCATGTCCCTCATGTTCCCGACCATCTATGGCATCGCCCTCCGCGGCCTTGGCCCTGAGGTCAAATTCGGTGCAGCGGGACTCATCATGGCAATCCTCGGTGGTGCCATCATCACCCCGATGATGGGCGCACTCGTCGACGGCGGCACCCTCTCCGGACTCGTCAGCGGATTCTCCCCTGATGTCGCTGCCATCCGCACTGCATTCTACCTCCCCGTCCTCTGCTTTGCTGTCGTACTCCTTTACTCGCTCGCCTTCCGCAACGTAAAGGACTGATATACTGTAACGCAAAGCCTCCCCCGTCGGTACGGGGGAGGGGGATCGCGTGAGCGGTGGTAGGGGCGCCTTGAGCGTCCGAGAAACGCTAATAAAGAGCTGTTACACGAGTCGAAACGACTTCGTGCACCAGCTCTTTTTGATTCATGAGTAAAATATTTAATAATAACTATTGACAAATAAAAACTTCTGGAATATAATACTCCACGTAATGAGATATGAAACAGATACACAAGGTATCTGCAGTACAAAATTATGAAAGGGGATTTTTCACTATGTCACACGCAAATGATGCAAACCTCAACAACGCGATCAACGCCTACATTGCCAACATCGGTGTCGGCTACATCAAACTTCACAACCTCCACTGGAACGTCGTCGGCTCGCAGTTCAAGGCTGTTCATGAGTACCTCGAGTCGCTCTACGACGCGTTCGCGGATGTGCTCGATGAGACGGCAGAGCTGCTGAAGATGGCCGGTGTCCAGCCGGTCGGCAGCCTCAAGGGCTACCTCGCCATCGCGACGATCCAGGAGCTCGGCGATGAGGCCGTCGATCAGAAGAAGGCACTCGAGATCACGCTTGCCGACCTTGAGCTGCTCCGCGATCAGGCACTCGCGATCCGCAAGGCGGCCGATGCGCATGACTGCTTCGGCGTTGCGAACCTCATGGAGGATCACGTCACCAACTACGCAAAGCAGATCTGGTTCCTCCGCTCCATGCTTGCGTAATCCATTTTCCGAGCCATTCCTCACTTCCTTATAGATACGAAACCGCCGTACCGATTGGTGCGGCGGTTTTCTTATCCAGTTTTATGGCATATCCTTCCCGCCCTGCGTCTCCATCTGCCGCTCATGGTAGATGTCGGTGATGACGATCTTCACGATGACGATGAAGGGGACGGCGAGGAACATGCCTGCCGTGCCGAGGATTTCGCCGCCGAAGACGACGCCGAGAATGATGGCGACGGGATGGAGGTGGAGGGATTTGCCGATGAGGGCAGGATAGACGACGTTGTTGTTGATCTGTGTGAGTGCAAGGTAGAAGAGCGCGGTCTGCAGGGTGATGTCCCATGCGGTCGCGGCGGTCGTGACCATGCCGAGTGCAGATGCGACGGTCGGGCCGAGGACGGGGACGAACTCGCCGATGCCGGAGAGCAAAGCGAAGACGGAGGCATACGGGAGGTGCATGACGGTGAAGTAGATAAAGACGCCGAGTCCCGTGATGATGCACATGACGATCTGGCTGCAGACGTAGATGCGCAGGGCGCGGAGGAGCCGGTCAAAGAGGCGGAGAACACGCCCGCGCGATCCGTGTGGAAAGAGGTCAGCGAGCCAGCGTTTGATGCTGTTGCCGTCCTTCAGGAGGTAGAAGGAGACAAAGATGATGATGACGAAGTCCATGATTTTGCCGACGGCGATGAGGAGGAAGGAGAGGGATGTGCGCAGGAGCTCCGCGCTGACGCTGCGCAGTTTGTCGAGGATACCCGTCATTTCTTGCTGTAGGTCCATCTCCGTGAGGATCGGCATCTGCTGGAGTCCCTGTCCGATGCTCGGCAGCTCGGTGACAAAGCGCTGCAGCGAGGGGACGACGGAGCGCGAGAGGATGGAGAGGAGGACGAGGACGAGCAGGAGAAAGAGGAGGATCGCCCCCGCTGTCGCGATACCGCGCGGGATACGCCGCCGCTCCATCGCGTCTACGACAGGCTGGAGGAGGAGCTGCAGGAGGAGCGAGAGAAAGACGATAAAGGCGAAGTCCTGAAAGAACCAGAAGGAGGAGAGCAGGAGCGTAAACGTGACGGCGAGAATGATGGACGTGCGGTAGTTTGCAAGATTCATAGATGCCTCCTTTTTATTTCATCCTCATACGAGCAAGTGCCTCGCGTGCGTCATACGTCCGCCCCGCCTCAATATCCTCCTCGGCACGAGCAATCTTGCGATAGATATGTCCCCGTTCCTGCATGTTTTCGTACGTTTCCATGCTCATAAAGACCATGTCGCCGTAGCTGTTCTTCGTGACGTAGATCGGCTCGTCACTCGCGTGGCACATCTCTGAGATGCGAGCCGTGTCCTTAAGCTTCTTGACGGGAATAATCTGTGGCATGATGCACCGCCTTTCTAGAATGGGATAATTATACCATAGTTTATACAGATTCTCCAATACAAAACCGCCCCAGCCAATAGGCTGGGGCGGCTTTTTCCCGGTGAATCATGCGCCGGGCTTCACTGTCTTCGCGGTCTGCAGGCGTGCTGCAGCGCGTTTCAGCGCGAGGGAGGCGCGCTGTTCGTCGATGATGCTCGCCTGTGCCTCAGGGTCCTCGCGCAGCTTCTGCAGTCGCTCCTGCGCGCGCTCATAGGCGCGCTGGGCGCGGTTGATGTCGATGTCGATCGGCTCCTCCGCAGCGGTTGCGAGAACGGTGATCTTGTCGGGGGTAACCTCCATGAAGCCGCCCGCCACAGCGATGAGCTGTTCCTTGGCGTCGACATGAATCTTCATGGCATGGGGCTCAAGTCCCGTAACGAGGGGAATGTGCTTCGGCAGTATGCCGATCTCGCCGCCCGTGGAGCGGGCGATGAGCATGTCGATGTCGGCGGCGTAGACCACGCGGTCGGGAGATACGATCTCCAGCTTGATGGTCGCCATCCGTCATTCCTCCTCTTTGAGCTTCTTCGCCTTCTCGATGACTTCGTCGATGCTGCCGACCATGTAGAAGGCAGCCTCGGGGAGGTCGTCGTGCTTGCCGTCGAGGATTTCCTTGAACCCGCGGATCGTGTCCTTCAGCGCGACGTATTTTCCGGGCGAGCCCGTGAATACCTCGGCGACGGCGAACGGCTGCGAGAGGAAACGTTGGATTTTACGTGCACGCGAGACGGTCAGCTTATCCTCGTCGGAGAGTTCCTCCATACCGAGGATGGCGATGATGTCCTGCAGCTCTTTGTATTTCTGGAGGACGGCCTGCACGCCGCGCGCGACCTCGTAGTGCTCCTGCCCGATGACGTGCGGGTCGAGGATACGCGAGGTGGAGTCGAGCGGGTCGACGGCGGGATAGATGCCGAGCTCGGCGATCTGACGGGAAAGAACCGTCGTCGCGTCGAGATGGGTGAATGTCGCCGCCGGTGCCGGGTCGGTGAGGTCGTCCGCGGGGACGTAGACCGCCTGCACGGACGTGATCGAGCCCTTTTTCGTGGAGGTGATGCGCTCCTGCAGGGCACCGACGTCGGTCGTCAGCGTCGGCTGGTAACCAACGGCGGACGGCATACGTCCGAGAAGTGCCGAGACCTCGGACCCTGCCTGGATGAAACGGAAGATGTTGTCGATGAAGAGCAGAACGTCCTGCCCCTGCACATCGCGGAAGTACTCTGCCATCGTCAGACCCGTCAGAGCGACGCGCATACGTGCTCCGGGCGGCTCGTTCATCTGGCCGTAGACGAGGGCGGTCTTGTCGATAACGCCCGACTCGGTCATCTCCGACCAGAGGTCGTTGCCCTCAC
>CAUTTS010000025.1:0-26492 GCA_963541465.1 uncultured Selenomonas sp. | reverse complement strand
CGACAACAGGCAGTACGACGGGCACAGGCGGCTCGTCTGGTTCGAGTACAACAACCGGCGGCGGAACGACCGGCTCGACCACGGGCACGGGCGGCACGTCGACCACGACGGGTGGCTCGTCCACCTCGACAGGTGGTTCTTCCTCTAGTACGGGTGGCTCGTCCACCTCGACAGGCGGTTCTTCCTCCAGCACAGGTGGATCGTCTACCTCGACTGGTGGCTCTTCGACCAGCACGGGTGGTTCTTCTACTTCAACAGGAGGTTCTTCCTCCAGCACAGGTGGATCGTCTACCTCGACCGGCGGCTCTTCGACCAGCTCTGGTGGCTCGTCCACAAGCGGTGGAAGCTCCTCTTCGGGCGGCTCGTCCAGTTCGGGCACGTCGACCAGCGGCGGCTCTACGCCGGGCACGGGCACAGTCCCGGGCGGCACACCGACACCGGGCGGCAGCACGGGAGGCTTTAGCTTCACGGGCGGCGGCTCTGGCTCTGTCCCGGGGATGCCCGGCGGCAGCACCGGTGGCGGTACGCCAATCCCGGGTGGCAGCACGGGCGGCATCAGTGTCGTCGGCGGCGGTACGGGCAGCATCACGGGCAATCCGGGCGGCCTGACGGGCGGCACGACGATTCCGGGCGGCAGCTCGGGCGGTGGTGTCAGCCTTGGCGGCGGTGGTCTTACGGGAGGCTCTACCCCAAGTACGGGTGGCCTCACGGGAGGTTCTACGCCAAGCACCGGCGGCCTGACGGGCGGCACAACGCCAAGCACGGGCGGTCTCACGGGAGGCTCTACCCCAAGTACGGGTGGACTGACCGGCGGTTCGACGCCAAGCACAGGCGGTGTAACTGGCGGTACAACGCCAAGCACCGGTGGTGTTACGGGTGGAACGACGCCAAGCACGGGCGGTCTTACCGGAGGTTCCACGCCAAGCACAGGTACGCCCACGGGCGGCACGGGCACAACCACCGGCGGCTCTTCGACCAGCACGGGTGGTTCTTCTACTTCCACAGGCGGTTCTTCCTCTAGTTCTGGTGGTTCGTCCACAAGCGGAGGAAGCTCCTCCTCGGGCGGTTCGTCCAGCTCTGGTACATCGACCAGCGGCGGCTCTACGCCGGGCACGGGCACAGTTCCGGGCGGCACAATGACACCGGGCGGCAGTACGGGAGGCTTTAGCTTCACGGGCGGCGGCTCCGGCTCTGTCCCGGGGATGCCCGGCGGCAGCGCCGGCGGCACGGCAATCCCTGGCGGAAGTTCAGGCGGCATCAGTGTCGTCGGCGGCGGTACGGGCAGCATCACGGGCAATCCGGGCGGCCTGACGGGCGGCACGACGATTCCGGGCGGCAGCTCGGGCGGCGGTGTCAGCCTTGGCGGCGGCGGACTTACGGGAGGCTCTACCCCAAGTACGGGCGGCCTTACCGGCGGTTCGACACCGAGTACGGGTGGCCTTACTGGCGGTTCTACACCGAGCACGGGCGGCCTTACTGGGGGCTCTACCCCGAGCACGGGCGGTCTCACTGGTGGCTCGACGCCGAGTACGGGCGGCCTTACGGGTGGCTCTACGCCGAGCACGGGCGGACTTACCGGAGGTTCCACACCAAGCACGGGCGGTCTCACTGGTGGTTCGACACCGAGTACGGGCGGACTTACTGGCGGTTCGACACCGAGCACAGGTACGCCCACGGGCGGCACGGGGACAACCCCGGGCGGTTCGACGGGCTCTACGCCGAGTGCAGGAACGACCACAGGTGGGTCAACCCCGAGCACGGGCACAACCACCGGCGGCACAACGCCGAGCACGGGTGGCTCGTCCACGACGGGCGGCGGCACAACGCCGGGAACGACCACAGGCAGTACGACGGGCACAGGCGGCTCGTCTGCTTCGAGTACAACAGGCGGCGGAACGACGGGATCGACCACGGGCACGGGCGGAACGTCGACCAGTACGGGCGGCTCGTCCACCTCGACAGGCGGTTCTTCCTCTAGCACAGGTGGATCGTCTACCTCGACTGGTGGCTCTTCGACCAGCACGGGCGGTTCTTCCAGCTCTGGTGGCTCGCCCACAAGTGGCGGAAGCTCCTCCTCGGGCGGCGGCTCGTCCAGCTCTGGTGGATCATCTTCCGGTTCGAGTACGTCAACAGGCGGCTCCGAGACGAATACGCCGCAGGGATCGAAGCAGGTGCCGACCAGCGACAAGGTAGTTATCACGATGGGGAACAACCCTGAGACACATGACTATGTTGAGGGCTCGGACGGCTCGTTCGGCTTTGACCTCGGGAAGACACGCGGGATTCGTGGTGTGCATCACGAGGAGATCCCCGGCAGCACGGCTGAGGCAATCCCCGTCCTCTTCACGGATGGCGGCTCGCGCGATCTCGACGGCATCTATACGATCAACTATAGTCCTGCACGTCTGACGATCAAGCCTGCCTCAAAGAAGGTGGACATTCCGGATCCGAAGGAAATCCGGAATATGTCTGAGCAGTCGCTCAACTTCCTCTATCAGACGGCAAACGGAACCTATGAGGTGACGTTCGGTAACGGCATTGTGACGCTCTATCCAAAGGATGAACCGGCACTTATGATTGTGACGAGTTCGGACCGTAAGGCGGAACGCGCCGTTCTGGCATCGGGACTTCTCACAGCGATTGAGGATCTCGGTGTAACGCCGGTAGAGATCCGTGCAGTCTACATCTTCAAGGTCTTTGCGGATGAACCGACTGCGTAGTAGTTTATTCATATAGAGTAGAGCGGTACGGAAATGTTGGTTTTCGTGCCGCTCTTTTCTTGTGCCCTGTCACGGTAAGGAATCCTACGATCTTTAGGGAATCACTGATAAATTCAGCCACGCCATCTTGACGTATCTTTTTTGCCCGCACTTCGGCGGAAAATCCTCCACAGAGCACCACTCTGCGTCCGGTTTTCCACCTCGTTCGGACAAAAAATCTACGCCAATCTGACGGACTTCATTTTATCAGTGATTCCCTTAGGATGCCGGGAAAACAAAAAAACTTTGACTTTTTGTCATTTTGCTATTGACTTTTTGTTTTTTACGCGGTATATTCTTTATAGATTTTGATTAGCACTCAGTTTTATAGAGTGCTAACAGAATTGAAAGGAGAGGGGTGAATGTCGAACGATCTGGATGAGCGCAAGAGCCAAATCCTATGGGCGGTCATTGATGACTACATTGCATCGGCGGAGCCAGTCGGGTCACGGACGCTTGCGCAGAAGTACAATCTCGGCATCAGCCCTGCCACCATTCGCAACGAAATGGTGGATCTGGAGATGCTCGGCTATCTGGAGCATCCGCACACATCCGCCGGGCGCATTCCGTCGTCGAAGGGGTATCGCTTCTACGTCGACGGGCTGCAGCCCGTCGCTCCGGTGACGGACGCCGAGAAGGCAAAGATTCACGCTTGGTACAAAGGTCGCGTGCGGAGGCTCGATGAGGTGTTCCAGGAAACGGCGCGCCTCATCGCCGATGTGACACATAACGTGTCGCTCGTGCTTGCACCGCAGGCCGCACAGTCCACGTTCCGCATGCTGCAGTTCCTGCCGCTTGACCTCGGTCACGCGATTGCCGTCCTCATGACGGATGCGGGGTTCGTCGAAAACCGTATCGTCGAGATTCCTGACGGTGCGACGTTCGCGGACTTCCAGCGTATGGCGGGCGCGGTGAATCAGACGCTCTCGGGCAAGGCACTCCGTGCTGTGACAAAGCAGGACATACGCCGCATCCGCGATGCGATCGGCGATGAGTCGATCTTCGTCGCGGCGGTGGAGGTGATGCACCGCGCACTCGAAGGGCGTGAGGATGATCGTCTCTACCTTGGCGGGACAGCACAGCTCCTCAGCAATCCCGAGTTTCAGGATCTCGATCGCGTACGCGCGATGCTGCTCGTCCTCGAGCGCGAGGATCTTGTGAAGGATATCCTGCATACCCATGCGGGAGAGGGACTGACGGTCACGATCGGACGCGAGAACGAGAGCAGTACGTTTTGGGACAGCAGCTTCATTACGGCGACCTATCATGTCGACGGAAAGCTGCTCGGAACGATTGCCGTGCTCGGACCGACGCGGATGGAGTATGCGAAAGCAATGCGCATCCTTGACTATGTCAATACGAATTTGACAGAAATGGTCTATCAATTAAAGTGGTAGGAGAGGTGAACGGCTTGCAGGAAGAAGAGAAGGTACAGGACATGGCAGAGGAGCAGCCTGAGGCTGCTGCGGATGCTGTGACTGAGACGGATGCGGCGGACGCACCCGCAGGGGAGGAGGACGGCACCCCGACCGAGGCGGATAGAATTGCCGCACTCGAGGCGGAGCTGAAAGAAAAGAGTGATCGTGTCCTGCGCCTGCAGGCGGATTTTGAAAACTTCCGCCGCCGCACGGCGAAGGAAAAAGAAGAACTCGCCGCCGTCATTACGCAGAATATGCTCGGTGATCTGCTGCCGCTCCTCGATAATTTTGAGCGTGCACGCGCCGTGGAGCAGACGGATATTGAGGCGTTCCAGAAGGGCGTCGAGATGATTTATACGCAGCTGCGCGAGGTCATGCAGAAGCACGGCCTTGAGACCATCGAGGCAGAGGGGCAGCCCTTTGATCCGAATTTCCATCAGGCAGTGATGCGCGTGGAGGATGCGGATGCAGAGGACGGCACGATCACACAGGTGCTCCAGAAGGGCTACCAGGCAAAGGGACGTGTGATTCGCCCCGCGATGGTGCAGGTCGCCGGTAACTAACGAAATAATATCTTTATGATTTTTGGGGGAATATAACATGGCTAAAGTAATTGGTATTGATCTTGGCACGACGAACTCGGTTGTCTCCGTGATGGAGGGCGGCGAGCCGGTCGTTATTACGAATCCTGAGGGCAGCCGCATCACGCCGTCTGTCGTCGGATTTACGAAGGACGGCCAGCGTCTCGTCGGCCGCCTCGCGAAGAATCAGGCGGTGTCGAATCCTGACCGCACGATCTCGTCGATCAAGCGTCACATGGGTGATCCGAACTATCACGTCACGATTGACGGAAAGAGCTACACGCCGCCCGAGATATCGGCAATGATTCTGCAGAAGCTCAAGAGCGATGCAGAGGCATATCTCGGCGAGACCGTCTCGCAGGCGGTCATCACAGTGCCGGCGTACTTCAACGACAGCCAGCGTCAGGCAACGAAGGATGCGGGCAAGATCGCAGGTCTTGAGGTGCTGCGTATCATCAATGAGCCGACGGCGGCGGCACTCGCCTATGGACTGGATAAGGATCAGGATGAGACGGTGCTCGTTTTCGACCTCGGCGGCGGCACATTTGATGTCTCCATTCTTGAGCTGAGCGAGGGCGTGTTCGAAGTCAAGGCGACGAACGGCGACACGATGCTCGGCGGCGACGATTTCGACAAGAAGGTCATGGACTGGATGGTCGAGGAGTTCAAGAAGGAGAACGGCATCGACCTCTCGCAGGACAAGATGAGTGCACAGCGTCTTATCGAGGCAGCTGAGAAGGCGAAAATCGAGCTTTCGAGCATGAGCCAGACGAACATCAACCTGCCGTTCATCACGGCAGATGCGACGGGACCGAAGCATCTCGATCTCACGCTCTCGCGCGCGAAGTTCGATGAGCTGACGGCTGACCTCGTGGAGCGCACGATGGTGCCGACGCGCAAGGCAATGGAGGATGCGGGGCTCTCGGGCAGCGACATCGACAAGATCATTCTCGTCGGCGGCTCGTCCCGTATCCCTGCGGTACAGGAAGCCATCCGCAAGATCCTCGGCAAGGAACCCTCGAAAGGCGTCAACCCGGATGAGTGCGTCTCCATCGGCGCAGCGATCCAGGGCGGTGTCCTCGTCGGTGAGGTCAAGGATGTCCTGCTCCTCGACGTTACCCCGCTTTCGCTCGGCATCGAGACCCTCGGCGGCGTCTGCACGAAGATCATCGAGCGCAATACGACGATCCCGACCTCGAAGAGCCAAGTGTTCTCGACGGCGGCGGACAATCAGCCGGGCGTTGAGATCCATGTTCTGCAGGGCGAGCGCGAAATGGCAGCGGGCAACAAGACCCTCGGCCGCTTCCAGCTCACGGACATCCCGCCCGCACCGCGCGGCGTACCCCAGATTGAGGTCAAGTTCGACATCGATGCAAACGGCATCGTCAATGTGTCGGCAAAGGATCTCGGCACGGGCAAGGAGCAGAAGATCACGATTCAGTCCGACAGCGGCATGAGCAAAGAGGACATCGACCGCATGGTCAAGGAAGCCGAGGCACACGCTGCCGAGGATAAGGCGCAGAAGGAAGCCGTCGATGTGCGCAACACGGGTGACTCCCTCGTCTATCAGGCGGAGAAGGCGATCAAGGATCTCGGCGAGAATGCGGACAAGGCGCTCGTCTCCAAGGTACAGGCAGGCATTGATAAGCTGAAAGAGGCACTCAAGGGTTCTGACATCGAGGCGATCAAGTCCGCGACGGAGGAAGTCCGCCAGCCGCTCTATGAGCTTTCTGCCGCCGCCTATCAGCAAGCTCAGCAGGCGGCGGGTGCCGCCGGTGCGGCACCGGGCGCAGAGGCAAATGCCGGCGCAGGTGCGCAGGGAGCATCGCAGGACGACAATGTCGTCGATGCGGAGTTCACCGAAGTCAAGGACGATAAGAAGTAAGGTGGTATCGTGAGCGAGAAACGCGATTACTACGAAGTCCTTGGGCTCAAAAAAGGAGCCTCGGACGACGAGATCAAAAAAGCATACAAGAAACTCGCGCGCAAGTATCACCCCGACCTCAACCGTGACGACCCGAAGACCGCTGAGGAGAAATTCAAGGAGGTCAACGAGGCGTACGATGTGCTGAAGGATCCGAAGAAAAAGGCGACGTATGACCAGTTTGGTCACGATGCCTTTGACCCGCGCCGCGGCGGTGCGGGAGCCGGAGGGGGGAACCCCTTCGGCGGCGGATTCGAAGGCTTTGACATGAACGATATCTTCGATATGTTCGGCATGGGCGGCGGCGGTCGCCGTGCACGCAGACAGGGCCCCGAACGCGGGGCCGATCTGCGCTATGATCTGGAGATTTCGTTTGAGGAAGCGGCATTCGGCAAGGAGGTCGAGCTCTCCATTCCGCGTGAGGAGAACTGTCCGACCTGCGGCGGCTCCGGTGCGGCAAAGGGCTCGGAGGCGGAAACCTGCCCGACGTGTCATGGCACAGGGCAGGAACAGGTCATGCAGCGGACAATGTTCGGTAATATGATGAGTGCACATACGTGCAGCCAGTGCCACGGCACGGGCAAGATCATCAAGACGCCGTGTCCCGACTGTCATGGTACGGGCCGCAAGCGCGTGACGAAGACGATCAAGGTCAACATTCCGCGCGGCGTGGACGACGGCCAGCGCGTCCGTGTGACGGGCGGCGGCGAGGCGGGCGTGCGCGGCGGCGCGAACGGCGACCTCTACGTCTACATCTTCATCCGACCGCACAAGCTGTTCCAGCGGCGCGGAAACGATGTCATCATCGAGATCCCGATCACATTCGTGCAGGCATCGCTCGGCGATACCGTACAGGTGCCGACGCTCGACGGGGCGGTCGATCTTAAGATCCCGGCGGGGATCCAGACGGGGACGGTGCTGCGCGTCAAGGGCAAGGGAATCCCCAGCCTGCGCGGCACGGGACGCGGTGATGAGCATGTCCGCGTTAAGGTCACAACGCCGCATAAACTCTCAGCAAAGCAGAAGGAGCTCCTCAAGGAGTTCGCAGAGCTGAGTGGCGATGCGGTGAATCCGGAGCAGAAGAGCTTTACGGAGAAGTTCAAGGATCTGTTTACCTGATCTATTTCAGTGAGGCGGCTGCAGCGTTTGCTGCGGCCGCCTCACTGCGCATTGACATCGTTTCCTACTTTTGTTAGGATAAAAGGAATTGAAACTTGTATTGAGGGCGCATGGCATCGGGAGGGTTCATGGAAAATGTCTACGTGTTGGTCAAGCGCTTTTACTTGGCGCATGGACGCGCACAGATTTTTGTTCCGCGCACACTGACGGAGCGGTATCTGCGTGAGGCGGCGTGGCGCGGAGAGAGTGCTGAGGGGCTGTGTACGGACTGGTACTGCATCGAGGACTTTCTCACAGTCATTATGCGGCGCGATGATTCGCTCGCACGGCTTTTGATCCATATCGACTACCTTGCGCTCTTTTTCCGCTTTGCTGACGCGCATATCGACCGTCGTCCGCTGAAACGCCATGTGGAGGACTATTTTAAACGCATGAATGACTTCCTCACGTATCTGGATGAGACGGGGAAGTATGAGATCGATTTCGGTGAGCTGGATGCCGATCTGGAGATGTTCTACCTTACGGGGCGTTTTCGCCTGCCGGAGCGTGTGGAGTGGGAGGAGATCGAAGGGCTGACCCTTGAGGATATCGAGGAGGATGAGCGCATCGAGATGGAGGAGCTGAATCTGCAGCTCAATGAGCTCCTCCACGAGATCGGCGAGTATTTTCGTCGCCCTATGTACCAGCGGGAGATTGGGCGTGCGGCGATGATCTATACGGGCAATCTCTACGACGCGAGTGCCTATGAGCAGTCTTCTGACGAGGAAAAAGAGGCGTTCTGGCTGCGGTTCTGGGACTATTTCTTCTTTGATTACCATCTGATCACTACGGATGAGACACCGATCGAGCACTTCTGTGCGAAGGAGGATAAGACGCTGCGGCAGGATGAACGCGAGATACTGCGCGATCTCCTCGCGGCACGGTTTGCTGTGCTGACGGTGGAGGAGACGTATGAGGATCACATCGTCTGCAGCGATCTTCTGCGTGAGGAGGAGGTTGTTCTGCCGCGGCCCGACATCCCGGGAACGCTTGAGAAGAATATTCTGTTCGGACACATCTGTGATGAGGGCATGATGATGCTCAACTATATCACGGCCGTGCCCGCGAGCAGACCGCTGCAGCGGCGTATCAAGGATACGATTCAGCAGGAGTATGAGCTCTTCCTCTATCAGTCGCCCAAGGCGGATATGGATGATTTTCTCGCACGCGAGGCGGCACTCGTGCGTCATACGATTCACATGCTCGCGTCGCGTGCACGGCTGAACGTCCTGCCGCAGCATGCGCTGCCGCCGAGGCGTCCGAAATGGACGCTCTCGCAGCGTACGTGTGCGGAGGAGTTCAGTGCACTCGCTGTCGTGTCGGAGGCACTGGGATTCAGCCACCATGCGCGGGATTTGCTCGGGACGATGTTCTTTGATTACGCGCAGTTTGATTTGAAGCGGGCGCAGACGGCGGAGATGCTGACGGCGGCGATTTTTCTCTTTGCCGAGATCAATGGCATCGATCTCACGTCGCTCACGGAGCTGTATCATGCGCTCGGTTCGAACAAGCGGAGTGTCAATGCCGCGTGTCGTCGTATGCGGGAGACCCTCGGCTGTGTTCCGTTCGATCCGCGCTATCTGAGCGAGGAGGGGTTCGTGACGATGTTGTGTGGTGCGGCGATGCATAAGGTGGTTGAGAAAAAAGAGTCGTGAAGGGAGGAGACCACATGGAACAGGATCCGCGTATCCGGCCGATGAGTCCGGAGGAGAATGCCGCCTATCGTGGCGTGACGGTGGATGAGAGCGGCGCGGAGCCGCAGGATGAGGCACGGCAGGGCTCTGCCTATGGCGGTGGGCACGGTTCTGTGCGCTATATCCGCATCGGGACAGGGATACCGCGCCGCTCACTGTTTTCGAGCATTGTATGGGCGGCTGTGTTTGCGGCACTCCTTGCGGCGTTCCTCTTTGTCGCGCTGCCCGCGATTGCCATGATTCTCGTGGCTGTCCTGATCGCAGGAACGATCCTCCGGCTCATCGGTCCGAGCCGTGTGATGTCGTGGATCGTACGGCGGCTGTACGGGAGATAGAAAGGTGGATCCAATGAAATTATGTGAAAAATGCGGAGCTTCCATTGATGAGAATGTCAAGTTCTGCCCACACTGCGGCGCGTCCCAAGAGCAGCCATCGAATGCAGCGGAAAACCCTGTGAAAATGGCGGATGCAGAAGATGTGCAGCAGCCTGTGCAGACGGCAGAGGCTGAGGAGAACACGAAGAAGATCAGGAAGCTGCGTGAAAACCTGGTTATTACTTCTTACATCAGCGTCGGTGCCATTGTGGTTTCTGTGTTTATGCCGTGGATTTCCCTCGGGAAAATGATTGACGTGTCCATCATGGATATCAGCAAAGGTCTGATGCTTGCCCTTATCTTTGTCGGTGCAGCTTCTGCTCATGCACTTCTGAAAAAGAAAAATTATGTTTTGGCAGCGGCAATGGGGCACTCTCTGCTCATTTTTTCTGTCATTGCATTTATTCGATATCAGAGTGCAATTTCGGAACTGAAGAAGACATTTCTTGGTGCAATGGCGGGGTCGGCAATCTCGGTCGACTTGGGAGCAATGTTTTTCTTTGTTGGAGCAATCAATCTGAGTGCAGGGAGTGTTCTGCTGTATGTGACCGATCAGCTGCTTTCGCAGGGCACTGCACTGACAGGTGATATTATTTTCCGTGCGTGGAAGGAACTGGTTTGTGCAAAGGTGAAGGTCGCCTCGATTGAGGTGAGCGGGTGGATTTATTCTCTCGTCATCGGTATCCTGCTGATCATGCTGTTCTCGCAGTCGAGTCTCAGCCGTATGATCCATTGACGAAAATCACTGTGAGGGCTTTACAAAAGTCCTACCCTATGCTATACTGCAAGAAATTCATTTAAGTTTCGGAAAGAGTGGGTGGAAGCCCACTCTTTCATTACGTATGAGAAGAGGGAGAGCATGAGCGCGAAGATCGAGGAGCGCGTCGAGGAGATGGTGCGCGGACTGCTGGCGGATTCGCCCGCCATCGAGCTGGTGGATGTCGAGTATGTGAAGGAGCGCGACTGCTATCTGCGCGTTTACATCGACAAGGCGGGCGGCATCGACATCGACGACTGCCAGAGTCTCAGCGAGCGGCTGGAGGAGATTCTCGATCGGGAGGACGTTATTCCCGATGCCTACATTTTGGAGGTTTCGTCGCCGGGGCTTGATCGTGTCCTGCGCAAGGAACGCGACTTTGTGCGTGAGCATGGACGCGTCGTCGATGTGACGCTCTATGCTCCGTTTGAGGGAAAGAAACAGTGGTCGGGGACGCTTGCGGGCTATGACGGCGAGACGTTGACACTGGACGATGGGATACGGATTCCCATGAAGCAGGTCTCACAGGTGCGCCTGCATATCGATTTTTAGGAGGCTTTGGGGTTGGCAAGAAAAAATACCAAGGAGAAGGACAGCGGCAAGGAGTTTTTGCAGACGCTGAAGGAGCTGGCGTACGAGAAGGGCATCGATGAGGAACTTCTCTTTGAGACGATCGAGGCGGCACTGATCTCGGCGTACCGCCGCAACTTCGGTGCGGCGCAGAATGTCCGCATTTCCCTGTCGCGTGAGACGGGTGCGTTCCATGTTTTCGCCATCAAGACGGTGGTGGACGAGGTGGAGAGCGATGTCACGGAGATTGGACTTGCACAGGCCAGAGCCATCAATCCGGACTATGTGGTCGGCGACGTGGTCGAGATCGAGATGACGCCGGCAAACTTCGGACGTATTGCCGCACAGACGGCGAAGCAGGTCGTCATGCAGCGGCTGCGTGAGGCAGAGCGCGGCATCGTCTACGAGGAGTACATGAACCGCTCTGCGGAGATTGTCACGGGGATCGTCCAGCGCGTCGAGGGGCATAATGTGTTCGTGGACATCGGGCGCGCCGAGGCGGTGCTCATGGCGACAGAGCAGCTGCCGAATGAGACGTACAACTATGGCGACACGGTGCGCGCCTACATCATCGAGGTCAAGCGTACGAGCCGTGGCCCGCAGATCATGCTCTCACGGACGCATCCAGGACTGCTCAAGAAACTCTTTGAACTGCAGGTGCCGGAGATTCAGGAGGGGGTCGTCGAGATTCGCTCCATCGCGCGTGAGGCGGGCAGCCGCTCCAAGGTGGCGGTCTGGTCGTCCGAGGAGCGCGTCGATCCCATCGGCGCCTGCGTTGGCCCGCACTATATGCGTGTACAGGCGGTTGTCGATGAACTAGCAGGGGAGAAGATCGACATTGTCAAATGGAGTGACGATCCCGCGACCTATATCGCCAACTCGCTGAACCCCGCCAAGGTGATCTCGGTCGCGGTGAACGAGGCGGAAAAAATCTCCCGCGTCGTGGTGCCCGACTATCAGCTCTCGCTTGCCATCGGCAAGGAGGGGCAGAATGCCCGCCTTGCCGCGAAGCTCACGGGATGGAAGATCGACATCAAGAGTGAGACGCAGGCACGGGAAGCAGAGCAGGCCGATGGTGCGCCTACGGATGCGCCGTCCGAAGACCAAGCGGCGGCCGAGGAGGCCTAAATGGGGCGGGCGAAACAGCCCGAGCGGCTGTGTGTCGGCTGCCGAACGCTGCATCCCAAGGACGAACTGCTGCGTATTGTACGTCACGTGGATGGATCCGTCGGGATTGATCCGACCGGAAAGAGTCAGGGACGCGGAGCGTATCTCTGTCGCTGTGTCGCCTGTGTGCAGGAGGCACGTCGGCATGGCGGCCTTTCGTGGTCACTGAAAGGCCGTGTTGCGCCTGCGGTCTACGATGCGGCGGAAGCGGCGGTCTCCGGAGAGGAGTGTGCTCATGGACGCAGCGACTGAAACGCGCGTACAGAATCTCCTCAGTATGGCAGCGCGTGCGCGACGCATTGTCTCGGGGGCATTCATGGCGGAGGAGATGCTGCGGAAGAAGCGCGGTGCCTATCTCCTGCTCGCGATGGATGCGTCGGAGGAGACGAAGGATAAATTTAGCCGCATGGCGGCACAGATGGACGTGCCGGCGGCGGAACTGCTGACGATGCAGCAGCTGGGGCACTGTCTTGGCAAGGAATACCGTGCTGTTGCACTGCTGATAGATAGAGGATTTGCAAAGAGGCTCGCCGCCTGCTTGCATGATATACCGACGGGGGTGGATTGATGTCAGAAGCGAAATACAGAATCACCGATTTGGCGAAGGAATTTAAGACGGACAAAGGTGCCATTATTGACATCCTGAAGAGCAAGAACTACAAAGTAAAGAATATGTTCAGTGCCGTCGGTGAGGAGGAGCGCGCAGCCGTCAAGGCGGAGCTCGGACGTACGGCGAAGCCCGTGCGTAAGGAGGCACTGCCGAGCAAAGCAGCGGCGAAATCTGCGGCACCGAAGACGACTGCGCCCAAGAAGTCTGCGGAGAAGACTGACGATGCGGAAAAGCCGGCAGAACAGCCGGAGGTAAAGGCTCCGAGTGCGCCCGCTGAGGAGAAGGAGCGGCCTGTTCTTCGTGCGCGTACGAAGGCACCCGGTATCGTCATCGTCCGGCAGGCACCTGCCAAGACTGCGGCGGAGACGCCGCAGCGTCGGAGCAGTGCAGGGGCAGCAGGCGGCTCTCCAAGCCGCAGCTCCCGTCCGGCAGGACGCCCCGGTGGTGCACGCCCGACAGCACCGGCGATGCCTGCGATGCCGCCGACGGAGGGACGCGGTGAGAGCCGCAGACGTGGCGGCGGACGCAGCAATGAAGGAGGGGCAGGGGCGGATCGCGGACGCGGTGGCCGCGGCGGCGCACGCCGTGATCGTGAGGAGCGCAGCGATCTGCGTCAGAACGACCGCAGCCGCGGCGGCGCACGCAAGGGACGCAAGGGGGGACGCGGCACGGCAGCGCCTGCTCCCGCAGCAAAGGTGGAGATCGCGCGGCCGAAGCACATCAAATTGCCGGAGACGATTGCCGTCAAGGATCTTGCATCCAAGATGAGCTACACTGCATCGGACATCATCAAAAAGCTCATGCTTATGGGTGTCATGGCAAGCATCAATCAGGAGATTGACTTTGATACGGCAACGCTTGTGGCAGGGGAGTTCGGTGTCACCACCGAGGAACTGCCGCCGGATATCGATCCGACGCTGATCCCCGAGATCGTGGACGATCCGAAGACGCTGAAGGAGCGTCCGCCCGTCGTTACGGTCATGGGTCACGTCGATCACGGCAAGACGTCGCTGCTCGACGCC
The DNA here is from genome assembly GCA_963541465.1 of uncultured Selenomonas sp. Taxonomy (GTDB): domain Bacteria; phylum Bacillota; class Negativicutes; order Selenomonadales; family Selenomonadaceae; genus Centipeda. The sequence goes on along the minus strand of CAUTTS010000025.1, from coordinate 12,458 downwards.
ATCCGCAACACCTCGGTCAGCACGCATGAGGCGGGCGGCATCACGCAGCACATCGGTGCCTATCAGGTCGTCTGCAAGGGGAAGAAGATCGTCTTCCTCGATACGCCGGGACATGAAGCGTTCACGGCGATGCGCGCGCGCGGTGCACAGATCACGGACGTTGCGATCCTCGTGGTCGCGGCGGATGATGGCGTGATGCCGCAGACGATCGAGGCGATCGACCACGCGAAGTCGGCGAATGTACCGATCATCATCGCCATCAACAAGATTGATAAGCCCGGAGCAAATCCCGAGCGCGTCAAGCAGGAGCTGATGGAGTACGGGCTTGTCGCCGAGGAGTACGGCGGAGATACCATCATGGTGCCTGTCTCGGCAAAGCAGCACACGGGCATTGACGATCTGCTCGAGAACATCCTGCTCGTCGCCGAAGTCGAGGAACTGAAGGCAAACCCGAACCGCGAGGCGCGCGGCGTCATCATCGAGGCAAAGCTCGACAAGGGACGCGGTTCCGTGGCGACGGTGCTCGTCCAGAGCGGTACGCTGCGCATCGGAGACTCCATCGTCGTCGGCACAGCATACGGGCATGTCCGCGCGATGATCAACGACCGCGGCGACAACGTCAAGAAGGCGGGACCGTCGATGCCGGTCGAGATTCTCGGTCTCAACGATGTTCCCTCGGCCGGTGACATCCTTGCCGCCGTCGATGAGAAGCAGGCACGCTCCATCGCCGAGGCACGCCTTGGAAATCAGCGCCGCGACCTCATCAAATCGAAGAGCGTTTCGCTCGATGCGCTCTTCCAGCAGATTCAGGAAGGCGACATCAAGGATCTCAACATCCTCGTCAAGGCGGACGTGCAGGGCTCGGTCGAGGCACTGAACGCGGCACTTCTCGGGCTCAACAAGAACGACGAAGTGCGCGTGAGCATTGTGCATTCGGGCGTCGGTGCGGTCAGCGAGTCCGACATCATGCTCGCCTCTGCATCGCAGGCCATCGTCATCGCGTTCAACGTGCGTCCCGATGCGAACGCACGCCGCCTTGCCGATACGGAGAACGTGGACATTCGCACCTACCGCGTGATCTACGATGCGCTCAACGACGTCAAGGATGCGATGAGCGGCATGCTGAAGCCGAAGTACAAGGAAGTGATCCAGGGACGCGTCGAGATCCGTCAGGTCATGCGCTTCTCCAAGGCACTGGTCGCGGGCTCGTACGTCCTCGAGGGCAAGATCAAGAGCAACTCCAAGATCCGTATCCTGCGCGACAATGTTGAGCTGTTCGACGGGGAGATCGACTCCCTGCGCCGCTTCAAGGATGAGGTGAAGGAGGTTGCCGCCGGCTATGAGTGCGGCATCTCGATTGTCGACTTCCGCGACTTTGCCGAGGGCGATATCATCGAGGCGTATACGATGGAGGAGATCGAGACCTCCATTGCCGAGGCGAACAAGGCGGCAGAGCAGAAGCGTGAGGAACAGGCTGCTGCGGCTGCGGCAAAGGCAGAAGAGCACGCCGAAGAAGAATAATAACCGGCAGTCTGCTGCCCGCCGATGATGGCGGGCAGCGGGCTGTCTTTGTATGGATTTTCCTGCGTTTTACCGGAGAGGAGGCGCACCTTGAGCAAGGTTCGCGTAGAAAAGGTTCAGGAGCTGATGAAACAGGAAATCAGCGACATTATTTTCAATGAGTTAAAAGACCCCCGCATCGGTTTCGTGACGGTCACCTCCGTTGCATGTACGGAAGATTTGCGTGAGGCGAAGATCTACGTCAGCGTCATGGGGGATGAGAAGAAGGCGCGCGACACGCTGAACGGTCTGAACAGCTCGCTCGGCTTTGTACGGCGCGAGATCGGCAAGCGTATCCGTCTGCGTTTTACGCCCGAGATCAGCTTTGCGCTCGATACATCACTGAATTACAGCGACCACATCCAGCGTCTGCTCAACGAGATCCATGAGGAGCAGCCGAATGGGAAGAAGGAGGACGTATGAAGATCACGATGGACGATGCGGCGCAGATGCTCCGCGATGCACAGACCGTCATTCTCACCTCACACATCCGCCCCGATGGGGATGCCATCGGCTCGACGCTCGGTCTTATGCACGTTCTGCGCGCAGAGGGTAAGGATGTGCGCGTGCTGATCGACGATGAGATCCCGCGCATTTTTAACGTTCTGCCGGATGTGGATCAGATCGAGCGCCCCGTCAAGGGACAGCGGTACACCGCCGACCTCCTCGTCGTCTGCGATGTCGAGCTCGGGCGTACGGGGGAGTCAGTGCCCTCCGTGGACGCCGTGCGGCTGCTCAACATCGATCATCATGTGACGAACGATGAGAAGGCGGATGCTCTCTATCTGGATCCCGATGCTGCCGCCACCTGCGAGATCGTCTATGACATCACGCGCACGCTCGGTGTTACGCCGACGCTCGATGCAGCGATCTGCTTTTATACGGGGATCGCGATGGATACGGGCTTTTTTCGATTCTCCAATACGACGCCGCATACAATGCGCGCGGCGGCGGATCTCATCGAGATCGGTGTGAAGCCGAACATTATCTCCGTGGCGATGGAGATGAAGTCGTACGATGAGGTCATGGCACAGGTCAAAGCGATCCGAAACCTCGAGATGTTTTTCGACGGCAGGGTTGCCGCCGTCTTTATCGACGAGGAGCGGGCGCGCGCGGTCACAACGACGGAGGGGCTGCTCGACAAGCTGCGCGTGATCGAGGGGACACAGGTTGTGTTCTTTATGAAATGGCTGGAAAAGGACACCTACCGCATCAGTATGCGCTCAAAGGGGACGAACGTCTCGCGCATTGCGCAGAAATTTGACGGCGGCGGGCACGTCCGTGCGGCGGGATGCACGATCCACGCGCCCTTTGCCGAGGCTCGTGCGGCGATCCTCGATGCCATCGGGGAGGAGCTGAACGCGTAAACCGTGGACGGATTCATCAATGTACTGAAGCCGACGGGGATGTCCTCGCACGATGTCGTCGATGTCGTGCGGCGCATCTTTCATCAGAAGCGTGTCGGTCATGCGGGGACGCTTGATCCTGCTGCGGCAGGGATTCTCCCTGTTGCCCTTGGGCGTGCTGCGCGGCTCGTGGAGTATCTTGAGGGGGCGGATAAGTCCTATCGTGCCGAGATTGCCTTTGGCTATGCGACGGATACGGGGGATGTCTACGGGGAGGTAACGGAGTGCACAGAGCATCCCGTTCTGCCGTCGGCGGAGGCGATCGAGGCGGTACTCGCACGCTTTCGCGGGTGCATCACCCAGCGTCCCCCCGTCTACTCGGCGATCAAGGTCGGCGGGAAGCGCGCCGCCGATCTCGCGCGACAGGGACGGGCGGTGGAGATTCCGACACGCACGGTCATCATGCACCGATTGGAACTCCTGCACATGGATCCTGTGCGGCGGCGTATCCGCATCGACGTGGACTGCTCCAAGGGAACCTATATCCGTTCCCTCTGCGCCGACATCGGTGCGGCACTGCATCTGCCCGCGACGATGCGCTTCCTTCTGCGCAGCCGTGTCGGTGCGTTCACCCTCGCGGATGCCTATACTCCTGAGGAACTTGCAGAGGCGGGGGAGGATGCTGTCTGTGCGGCAGACCGAGCCCTCTCGCTCCCGTGCTACGAGCTGGCACAGCAGCGCGTCAAGGCCTTTTACAGCGGACTCTCGACCACGGAGCGGCGTCCTCTCGCTGCAGGACTTTATCGTGTCTATGCCGCCGGCGTCTTTCTCGGTATCGGACGCTATGATGCCGATGCACAGGAAATGTATCCTGAGAAGGCGTTTCCGCCGGTATAAAGGAGTCGCTGAGATACAAACACCCCGTCGGCAGTTTGGCCGACGGGGTGTTTGTATCTCAGCCCGGTATATGGTTCATAACTTCGCCTTGTAATATTCCTGTTTTTCCTTTGGAATGGCAAGCATTTCCATTGCCTTTTCTGCCGTGAATGAACCGGTCGTCATCAGTGTTCGAATGGACATAATCCGTTCCGTTTCCCGTCCGTTTTCCATGCCACGCTCCATACCCTCGGCAATCCAAGCCGTTTTTTTCTCCTCCGTGACCTCGTCGATCAATTTTTCCAACGCTGCGTTCATGCCAGTCACTCCTTTCTCCCTTGTCTTAAACGCACCCGTCCGCTTTGCGAGAACGTCATAGTACATCTCCGCGGGCTTGGGGCAGCGAAAATCATGCATCAGCCGACCAAGTGGGGTGTTCGTATCGGTTATGGAACTGTTTACATAGACAATATGCGTGCCGTCATCGAAGAGAGATCCATCTCCTCTGATTGTCCGTTCTATCACATAGAGGGGCTGTCCCTTCCCGAGTACATCGGTCTCCGTGATGAAGATGACATACGACTCCGGCAGATCATCATAATTCGTACTTTCGGGCAGTGCATTTGCATCCATGATACTGCTGTGGTAGCGTGCTCTGCGCGGTGCTGCTCCTTTTCTTGCGCGTTGAATCTCGATGTTGAACTCCTGTCCATCTGCAAATGCATGGATATCGAGCCGTACATCGTGTCCATGTAGGTTCTTCACGGTGTCCTGCGCCACGACGTGCGTTGCATGGAGATTCGGACGATCCAGGATGATCTGCAAGACCAGATCGACACAGGGAAGACTATCCTGAAATACTGCCGTCATAAAGACGTCATCGAGCAGCGTGAAACTCTGGATGATTTCCTTGTACCGTTCGCGGCGTGCTTCTTTCGTATCCAGTGCCATAGAACCCCTCCTTAGTGTATTCTAGCGCATTCCACAGGTAATCGCAAGTATCCACATTTTGAGAATCTCCCTCTCTATGGTATAATGGCAGGCATAACGATAAGGAGGATACATTTCATGAAAATAGATGATGTGATTCACGGTTTCCGCCTGCTTCGCTCGGAGCGGATTGCAGAGGCAGAGGGAACGGCGTACACGTTTGTGCATGAGAAGACGGGGGCGCAGCTGTTCTTTTTGGAGACGGCAGACGACAATAAGGTATTTTCGATCAGCTTCCGTACGCCGCCGGTCGATGATACGGGGGTGGCACATATCGTGGAGCACTCCGTGCTCTGCGGCTCGCGTAAGTATCCATTGAAGGAGCCGTTCGTGGAGCTCGTGAAGGGCTCGCTCAATACGTTCCTCAATGCGATGACGTTCCCCGATAAGACGATGTACCCTGTGGCAAGCCGCAATGACCGCGATTTTCAAAATCTGATGGATGTCTATTTGGATGCAGTGTTTTACCCGGCGATGCGTGAGAATCCGCAGGTGCTCATGCAGGAGGGGTGGCATTACGAGCTGGAGAATGCAGATGCACCACTGACGTACAGTGGCGTGGTTTACAATGAGATGAAGGGGGCACTCTCCGCGCCGGATGATCTCCTCGGCAGCCGCATCATGGCGGCACTCTATCCCGATACGACATACGGCTATGAGTCGGGCGGCGATCCCGAGGCGATTCCCGCGCTGACGCAGGAGCAGTTCCTTGCGTTCCATGCGCGCTACTATCATCCGTCCAACAGCTACATCTATCTCTATGGCAATCTCGACATTGAGGAGAAGCTGGCGTATCTCGACCGTGCCTACCTCTCACATTTTGACCGCATTCCCGTGTCGTCACGCATTGATCGTCAGTCTGCCTTTCCGGCGTGCGTTCGCAAGGATCATTTCTATCCCATCGGCGCGGAGGAACCCCTCGCAGAGAATGCCTTTCTCTCGCTCAGCTGGGTGATCGGCGATACGTCGGACATGAAGCGCGTCATGGCACTGCAGATTCTCGATCACGCGCTGCTGCGGATGCAGGGTGCGCCGCTGCGGCAGGCACTCATCGATGCGGGGCTTGGACGCGATGTGGATTCGAACTATGAGAGCGATATTCTTCAGCCGTTCTTCAGCATCGTGGTCAGCAAGTCGGAGACGGCGCGCGTCGAGGAGTTCGCACGGGTGGTGCGGGAGACGCTGACGCAGCTGGCGGACGGGGGGCTCAATCATCAGCTCGTACAGGCATCGCTCAATACGCTTGAGTTCCGCCTGCGCGAGTCAGACTTCGGCTCGTCACCCAAGGGGCTGATCTACGGGATCCGCCTGATGAAGACGTGGCTCTACGGCGGTGCGCCCGAGGACTATCTGCGCTATGAGGATACCCTCGCTGCGCTCAAAAAAGGACTCAAGGACGGCTACTTCGAGCAGCTGATTCGTGAGGCGTTCCTCGACAACCCGCACGCGGCTCTCGTGACGCTCGCGCCGAGCCGTACGCTCGGTGCGGAGCGGGCAGCCGCTCAGGCGGCGGAGCTGGCGGAGAAGAAGGCTGCGATGAGTGCCGACGAGGTCGCGGAGGTCATGCGCTCCTGTGTGGCGCTGAAGGCGGCGCAGGAGGCTCCCGACACGGAGGAGGCACTGCGCTCAATCCCTATTCTTGCACGATCGGACATTCGCAAGGATGCGGAGCGTCTGCCGCTCGAGGTGCGCGATCTCGCGGGGACGAAGGTGCTCTTTTCGGATCTCGAGACGAACGGCATTATCTATCTGAATTTCTACTTCCCCATGGCAGCCGTTGCGCAGGAGGATCTGCCATACGCGTATCTGCTCGCAGAGATGTTCGGTGCGGTCGATACGGCAGCGCACAGCTATGCAGAGCTGGCGATGCTGCGCAGCCTCTATACGGGCGGCATCGGGGCGGACATTGTCGCCTATACGCGTGCGGGCGAGGCGGATTCACTCATGCCGCGCTTCAAGCTGCGTGCGAAGGTGCTGCGTGAGAATCTGCCGCGTCTGTTTGAGCTCCTCACGGAGATCATCGGCACGAGCGACTTCTCGGGCAGCAAGCGTATCCGCGAGCTGGTCGATGAGGAGAAGACGGGCATGGAGCTCTCGCTCCAGCGTGCGGCAAATCAGGTGGTCGCCTCACGCATTGCCTCCTATCTGACGCCGGCGGGTGCCTATGCGGAGGTCGGGGGGCTGCCGTTCCACGATTTTCTCTCTGCATTCAAGGAGAATTTTGACGCGGATCATGCGAAGATGCAGGCGGCATTTGCGCGCATCCTGCCGCAGATCTTTAACCGAAATGATCTGATCCTCAGTGTGACGGCACCCGCCTCCATGTATGACGAGACGGCAGCGCAGCTCGCCGCCTTCCAGGACACGCTCTCTGCGGCAGTGTTCCCGTCCGCGCCGTATACGTGGAACATCCGCGCACGCAACGAGGGCCTGACGACGCAGAGCCGCGTGCAGTACGTGGCAAAGGGGGCGAACTTCCTCAAGCTGGGCTATCGCTACACGGGGACGATGCGCGTGCTCGAGACGCTGCTCCGCTACGACTATTTCTGGACACGCATCCGCGTGCAGGGCGGAGCCTACGGTGCGATGACGCAGTTCAACCGCAACGGCTTTATGGTGTTTTCCTCCTACCGTGATCCGAACCTCGCCGAGACGCTGGATGTGCTCGATGAGACGGCGGACTATGTGCGCACGTTCGATGTGTCCGACCGAGAGATGGATAAGTTCATCATCGGCACGATGAGCAGTGTGGATGCGCCGATGACGCCGCAGATGAAGGGGGATATTGCCGCAACGTTCCATCTGCGCGGCATCACGCACGAGGATCGCCAACGAGCGCGTGATGAGATTCTCACGGCTCAGCAGGCGGACATCCGTGCGCTCGCACCGCTCATTGCGGATGCAATGCAGGCGAACGTGCGCTGTGTGCTTGGCGGTGAGGAGAAGATCCGCGAAAATGCCGCTCTCTTTGATGCGGTGCGTCCTGCGCTGCGGATGTGACAGATCAACAAAGTTTTTGACTTTTCGCGCGGCACGTGGGATAATGATGAAAGAATAAATAAAGGGGGAGCTTGCCATGAAAAAAGAGATTTTTCGCGGTGCGGGCGTTGCCATTATTACGCCGTTTACGGAGACTGGGGTAAACTACAACGAGCTCGGACGCATCATTGAGGATCAGATAGCGGGCGGGACGGATGCCATCGTCATCACGGGGACGACGGGCGAATCTGCGACGATGACGGACGCAGAGCACCGTGAGGCAATCCGCTATACCGTGGAGAAGGTGGGCGGCCGCATTCCCGTTGTTGCAGGCACGGGCTCGAATGAAACGTCCTACGCGATCGAGCTGTCGCAGTATGCCGAAAAGGTTGGTGCAGATGCGCTCCTCCTCGTTACGCCGTACTACAACAAATGCACGCAGAATGGTCTCGTTGCCCACTATACGAAGATTGCGGACAGCGTCGGCATTCCGGCGATTCTCTATAATGTGCCGTCGCGTACGGGGGTCGGCATCAAGACGGAGACGTATGCAAAGCTTTCGCAGCATCCTCGCATCGTCGGCGTGAAGGAGGCGAGCGGCGATCTCTCGGCGATCCTGCGTCTGCGCGCCGCGACGGGCGATGATTTTGCAGTCTACTCCGGTAACGATGACCAGATCGTGCCGATTCTGTCGCTCGGCGGTTCGGGGGTGATCTCCGTGCTGTCGAATGTTGCGCCGCGCGTGGCACACGATATATGTCAGCATTATTTTGACGGCGATGTGCGCGCGGCGGCAAAGATGCAGATCGACTATGCAGACCTCATCGATGCGCTCTTCTGCGAGGTCAACCCCATCCCCGTCAAGACGGCAATGCGCCGTCTCGGCTACGATGTGGGACCGCTGCGCATGCCTCTCTCGGAGATGGAGCCGGCACATGCAGCACAGCTCGATGCGGCACTGCGTAAGCATGGCCTGCTGAAGTGACACCATCTCTCGCTCTCCTGCCGCATGGACTGTGTTCCGCGTGCAGGGGAGCGTTTTTTTAAGGAATCGCTGATAAAATGAGGTCAGCCAGATTGGCGTAGATTTTTTGTCCGATTGAGGCAGCAAACCGGACGCATAGCGAGGGCTATGTGGAGGATTTGCTAACGAAAAGCGGGCGAAAAAGATACGTCAAGATGGCTGTGCCGAATTTATCAGTGCTTCCTTAACATGGAGGGATGGGATGAATGTCTTAGAGGCACGGCTCGCGGCGCAGGATGTGCTCGTCCTTGACGGGGCACTGGCAACGGAGCTGGAGGCGCGCGGTTTTTCTGTCGATGATCCGCTCTGGTCGGCAAAGGCACTCTTTGAACGTCCCGACCTTGTGCGTGAGATTCATCTGGATTATCTGCGTGCGGGCGCAGATATCCTGACCAGCGCAAGCTATCAGGCGACCGTCGACGGCTTTATGCGGCGCGGCTTTATGGCAGAGGAGTCGGCAGAGCTGCTGCGCCGCTCCGTGCGGCTGGCGCAGGAGGCGCGCGATCTCTATCGGGCAGAGTGCGGCGGAGATGCCGCTGTGCCGCTCGTGGCGGCGTCCATCGGACCGTACGGGGCATATCTTGCCGACGGTTCGGAGTATCGCGGCGGCTATGACGTGGATGAGGACGCGCTCACGGCGTTTCACGCGCAGCGACTGCGGATTCTCGCTTCCGCTGCGCCCGATCTTCTCGCCTGTGAGACGCTGCCGTGTCTCTCTGAGGCATGTGCCATTGTCCGCGCACTGCGTGCGGAGGGGATCCGCATCCCCATGTATTTCTCGTTCTCCTGTCGGGACGGTGCGCACATCAGTGACGGGACGGAGATCGCGGCATGTGCGCGCGTGCTCGATGCTGCGCCTGAGGCATCGGCCATCGGTGTAAACTGTACGCCGCCGCAGTATGTGCGTGATTTGATCCACACGATACGACAGGAGTCCAATAAGCCCATCGTCGTCTATCCAAACTCCGGTGAGTACTATGATGCAGCCACACAGATGTGGCGCGGGACGAGGGAGGATTTTGGCACACGGTCGCGGGAATATGCAGCGGCGGGGGCGCGCATCATTGGCGGCTGTTGTCGAACGACGCCGCACGATACGGCGGCGGTTGCGGCGTGGGTAAAGGGCGGCAGGAAATGGGGGGACGGAGATGGAGACAGAGCACACGGCGGATCTTCCGCATGCTGCACGCGCGATGCGTGAATTTCTCACGGCACTCGGTGTCGACATTGCGGCACAGGGAATGGAGGAGACGCCGCAGCGTGTTGCACAGCTCTATGCAGAGCTCTTTGCGGGACTGCATGAAGATACCGCAGAACTTTGGGTGGATGTCCTGACGGAGAAGACGGACGGTCTCGTTGCCGTACGTGCCATTCCGTTTTATTCGATGTGCGAGCATCATTTGCTGCCGTTCTTCGGAACGGCGCACATTGTCTACCAGCCTCATGCGGGCCGCGTGGCGGGGTTTGGTGTGTTTGCACGGCTGATCGCGTCGATGGCGCGCCGTCCCCAGCTGCAGGAACGGCTGACGGCTGACATCGCGCGTGAGGTCGAGCGCGGACTCGAGGCGGAGGGCGTGCTTGTCGTTCTCAATGCACAGCAGCTCTGCATGATGATGCGCGGCGCACGTGCACACGGTGCACAGACAACGACGTCGGCGTCCTGCGGCATATTTCGCACGGATGCAGCGTCACGGATGCAGGCATGGACGATGCTCGGGATGAAGAGAGGAGCGCACGATGATAGCGCATCGACATTATCGCTTTTCTGACGGAAAGGAGCTGACCATTGGCGAGCGGACGCTTGTTATGGGGATTCTGAACGTGACGCCGGATTCCTTTTCTGACGGCGGCAAGTGGAACACGCGCGACGCTGCGCTCCGCCACATGGAGGAGATGGTGCGCTGCGGTGCAGACATCATCGATGTGGGGGCGGAGTCCAGCCGTCCCGGCTTCGTGCCGATGAGCGCGGCGGAGGAGACGGAGCGGCTGCTGCCGTTTCTCGAAGCCGTTCTGCCCGCATGCCCTGTGCCCGTCTCCGTGGATACGTTCAAGGCGGAGACGGCACGCGCGGCACTGCGCGCGGGTGCACATCTCCTGAACGATATATGGGGACTGCAGTATGCTGAGGAACCGGGGGCAATGGCGCGTGCGGCAGCAGAGATGAATGCGCCCATCGTCGTGATGCACAATCAGAATGGAACGACATACGCGGGGGACATCATTGGCGCAATGCGGGATTTTTTCGCGCGTTCCTTTGCAGCGGCAGATGCGGCAGGACTGGCACGGGAACGTCTCATCCTCGACCCAGGCATCGGCTTTGGCAAGACGGCGGAGCAGAATATGCATGTTCTTCGGCGCATGGACGAGCTCATCTCCTATGACGGGACAGACTATCCCATGCTGCTCGGTGCGAGCCGCAAGAGCTTTATCGGGGCGGCACTCGGGCTGCCCGTCACGGAGCGCATGGAGGCGACGGGGGCGGCGTGCGTCCTTGGTATTCTGCGCGGCGCATCCATTGTGCGCGTGCATGATGTGAAGCCGATTGCGCGGATGTGCCGCATGACGGATGCGATATTGGGGGCGTAGTATGGATCGTATTTTTCTGCACGGTATGCGCTTTATGGCGTGTCATGGTGTCCTTCCTCATGAACGGGAAGTGCTGCAGGCATTCGAGGCGGATGTGAAGCTGTGTCTTGATCTGCGTGAGGCAGGCGAGACGGACGAGCTTCGGAACACCGTGAACTACGCGGAGGTCTATGAGCTGATACGTCGGGTGATCGAGGGAGCGCCGAAGGCATTGATTGAGTCTCTCGCGGAGGATGCTGTGACGCAGATTCTTGCGGCATTCCCCCGCATCCGTTCCGTTACGTTCACCGTGCATAAACCTGCCGCTCCGATCGCGGGCATATTTGCAGATGTCGGTGTCTCTATCACACGAGACAGGGGCTAGTGATGGTGCAGACAGCGTATATCGGACTTGGGGCAAATCTTGGCGAACGCGGTGAGACGATGCGCGCGGCACTGCGGCGGCTGTCGGAACTGGACGGCATTCGTGTGGAGCGTGTCTCTGCCTTTTATGAGACGCCGCCGTGGGGAAAGACGGATCAGCCGCCTTTTTTGAATGCCGCCGCGTGCATCACGTTTGACCGTACGCCCGAGGAGCTCCTCGCGGCGATGCAGTGCATCGAACGGGAACTCGGACGCGTGCGGCATGAGCATTGGGGCGCACGTACGATAGATCTCGATCTGCTCCATGTGGACGGCGTCACGTCTGCACAGGAGCAGCTGACTCTGCCGCATCCCTATCTAACGGAGCGCGCCTTTGTGCTCGTTCCGCTGGCGGAGATTGCGCCGACGCTCTGCGTCGATGGGAAAATAATTTCCGTATGGCGGGAGGAGGTGGATGCGTCAGGGATTGTGCGTGCTCCCGAAGTATCTGCCCCGTATCCGCTCGAACTCATCGCGGCAGTGGATGGTGCGTGCGGGATCGGTCGGGCGGGGCAGCTGCTCACCGACTGCCCCGAGGATATGGCTCATTTTCGCCGTACGACAATGGGCGGTATTGTCGTCATGGGACGGCGTACGATGGAGAGTCTGCCGGGGAGGCGTCCGCTCGCAGGGCGTACGAATGTCGTCCTCTCACGAACTGTCGGGGAGACGAACGGGTTCTATACAGTGTCCGA
>CAUTTS010000024.1:0-26792 GCA_963541465.1 uncultured Selenomonas sp. | reverse complement strand
CAAGCAGTGTCCATTTTCTACCCCCTCTGTGTCCAGTTTTAGTTTACCACTTCACCCCCTTTCGCTATGCCGATAAGCCTTGATTTATGTGGCTTTTCGGCGTATACTCGCTTAACGATGGGCAGGGGGGTGCAAGGGGGTGCATCGTTAATCGAGTATAGGGGGTGCATCGTTAGATTGTATCAATATCAGGGGTAAGACGGATAAAATAAGACATATCATTGCGTGTCAGTAACAAAGGAGGACATATCATGACAGAGGTAACAAAATCACCGTTTGGCACGATGCCGGACGGGCGCGCGATCGAGCTCTATACACTGCGGAACGCACGTGGGACAACCGTCGCCGTCACCACCTATGGAGCGCGGCTCGTCTCGTTTACGCGCGAGGTGAACGGCACGCCGATCGACATCGTGCTCGGCTATCGGAGCGGTGCGGACTACCTGCGCGACACGACATCGATGGGCGGCGTCGTCGGGCGGCATGCAAACCGCATCGCGGACGGGCGCGTCACAATCGGCGGGCATACCTACCAGCTCGAGCAGAACTCTGGCTCGCGCAAGCAGAACCACATCCACGGCGGAACGCACGGCCTGCACTACCATCTCTGGACGGCGGAGCCCGTCGCGGACGGTGTGGCACTCACGGCGATCAGCCCCGACGGCGAGGGCGGCTACCCCGGCAGCCTCGAGGCGACCGTGACCTACCGCCTCACCGACGACGATGCGCTCATCCTCTCCTACCGCGCGGTGAGCGACGCGGACACCGTCTGCAACCTCACGAACCACGCCTACTTTAACCTCGACGGCACAGCCGCCCCCTCCGTCATGGAGCACACGGCGGAGATCTTCGCCGATGACTTTACATGGGCGGACGCCGAGTCCCTGCCCGACGGGCGCATTCTCCCCGTCGCAGGCACGCCGATGGACTTCACCCGTCCACATCGCATCGGCGAGCGCATCGACGCGGACTATGACGAGCTCCGCATGGCCGGCGGCTACGACCACAACTGGGTCCTGCGCGGCGATCCCGCCCCCGCGCCCTATGCCCATCTCAAAAAGGCGGCGCGCGTCACGAGCGCGCAGACAGGGCTCGCCCTCGACTGCTGGACGACCCAGCCGGGGCTGCAGTTCTACACGGCAAACGCCCTCGGCAAGTCGCCGCTCATCGGCAAGGGCGGCGCCCCCTACACACGGCGCAGTGCATTCTGCCTTGAGACACAGTTCTTCCCGAACGCATTCGCACATCCGCATTTCCCACAGCCCATCCTGCGTGAGGGCGAGATCTGGACGGCAGAGACCGTCTACCGCCTGCGTGAGATCTGAGGAATCGCTGCGTGGACGTACTTCATCGTGAGACTGCTGCGTAGATTCTGCGCAGCAGTTTTTTGTCCACATCGTTCCATATCCATAGAAATTCCTTATGCTGCACGAGATTTTTTCAATCATTTATTTATACAAAATTGCTAGACTTTTACACGTGAGAAGGCTAAAATAGGAGTAAGAGTTGTGCTTTCGTCACAAAAGTTAAGGGAGAATTGCAAATGAACATTCACGAGTACCAATCCAAGCAGGTTCTGCGCGAATTCGGCGTCAACGTCCCGAACGGACTGCCGGCGTTTACCGTCGACGAGGCAGTCGCAAACGCGGAGAAGCTCAGTACCCCCGTCATCGTCGTCAAGGCGCAGATCCACGCAGGTGGACGCGGCAAGGCAGGCGGCGTCAAGATCGCAAAGAACAAGGACGAAGTCCGTGCCTACGCACAGGAGCTCCTTGGCAAGACGCTCGTCACCCACCAGACCGGCCCCGAGGGCAAGGTCGTGAACCGCCTCCTCATCGAGGAGGGCTCGAAGATCAAAAAGGAATACTACCTCTCCTTCGTCGTTGACCGCCAGACGGCGAGCATCGTCATGATGGGCTCCGAGGAGGGCGGCGTCGAGATCGAGAAGGTCGCCGCCGAGTCCCCCGAGAAGATCATCAAGGAGTACATCGACCCCGTCATCGGGCTTGCTCCGTTCCAGGCAACGCGCATGGCATACGCCATCAACATCCCCGGCCCCGCCGTCCGCAAGGCAGCGGCGCTCATGCAGGGACTCTACGCCGCATTCATCGGCAAGGACTGCTCGCAGGTCGAGATCAACCCGCTCGTCGTCACCGAGGACGACGATGTGATCGCACTCGACGCGAAGCTCAACTTTGACGACAGCGCCCTCTTCCGTCACCCCGACATCGCGGAGCTGCGCGACGAGACCGAGGAGGATCCGAAAGAGCGCGAGGCAGCGGCCGCAGGGCTCAACTACGTCAACCTCGGCGGCGATGTCGCGTGCATGGTCAACGGCGCAGGCCTTGCCATGGCGACCGTCGACATCATCAAGCACTACGGCGGCGAGCCCGCGAACTTCCTCGACGTCGGCGGCGACTCCGAGCCCGAAAAGATCGCCAAGGCATTCAACATCATGCTCGAGGGCGGCCAGGCCAAGGGCATTTTCGTCAACATCTTCGGCGGCATCAACCGCTGTGACAACATCGCCAACGGCATCATCGAGGCGGCTAAGATCATCTCGAAGGACGGGAAATCCCTCCCGGTTCCCGTTGTCGTTCGCCTCGAAGGCACGAAGGTTGAGGAGGGACGCGAGATCCTCAAGAACACACCGATCGGCAACGTATTCCCCGCACCCACGATGGAGGGCGGCGCAGAGCAGATCGTGAAACTCGTCGCACAGGCGAAGGCGTGAGAGAGGGAGGTATACGATATGTCAGTCATGATCGATAAGGACACCAAAGTCATCGTCCAGGGCATCACGGGCAAGGCGGCGATGTTCCATACGCAGCAGATGCTCGACTACGGCACGAAGATCGTCGCAGGCGTCACCCCCGGCAAGGCAGGCCAGGAGGTTCACGGCGTCCCCGTCTTCAACACCGTCGCCGACGCCGTCAAGGCAACGGGCGCAACGGCATCCGTCATCTACGTCCCCGCACGCTTTGCGGCGGACTCCATCCTCGAGGCGGTTGACGCGGAGCTCGACCTCGTCGTCTGCATCACCGAGCACATCCCCGTGCTCGACATGGTGAAGGTACGCCGCTACATGCAGGGCAAAAAGACCCGCCTCGTCGGGCCGAACTGCCCCGGTCTCCTCACCTCCCAGCAGTCGAAGCTCGGCATCACGCCGGGCACCGTCAGCAAGCCCGGCCACGTCGGCCTCATCTCACGCTCCGGCACCCTCACCTACGAGGCGGCCTTCCAGCTCACGAACGCGGGCATCGGCCAGACGACCACTGTCGGCATCGGCGGCGACCCCGTCAAGGGCACAGACTTCATCGACGCCCTCCAGCTCTTTAAGGACGACCCCGACACCTACGCCGTCCTCATCATCGGTGAGATCGGCGGCACGGCCGAGGAGGACGCGGCAAAGTGGATCAAGGAGAACATGAAGGATAAGCCCGTCTCCGCCTTCATCGCGGGGCGTCAGGCGCCTCCGGGCAAACGCATGGGCCATGCCGGCGCCATCATCTCCGGCGGCAAGGGCACGGCGGCAGACAAAGTCGCAGCGCTCAATGCGGCAGGCATCCCCGTCGCGGACACCGTCGCCCACATCGGCGAGACCATGGTCAAACTCCTCAAGGAAAAGGGTCTCTACGACAAGTGCCATACCTGCTAAGCAGCAGAAAAACAGCAAATCCCCCGCACGACCGTGCGGGGGATTTTTACGTGCGATCTATGGCATAAACGCACGATCTATATCTCTGCCACCATAGATGACGCGAAGGATGGTAACTTTTTCCTGCGCTGTGTCTACCGTGTAGAAGACCTCGAAATGATCCACGGGCATGATGCGGACTTGCGGATATCCCGCAAAGTGTTTCGGGTATGCGCGAAATCGCATCGGCAGCTCTGCAAGACTGAGAATCTGTTTCCTGATCCGCGCAAGCTGTGTATATGCGTTCTCCGGTGCTCGCAAAGTATCCGAAATATATCGAAAGAAATTTCTAAGATCTGCCGCCGCCTGAGATGAAACATCAACCCGATACTGCAGGATGTCCCTCCATCATCTCCGCAAACACTTCCTCCGCCGGACGGACTCTACCCGCCGCAAGGTCTTCTAAGCCCTTTTTCAGTTCGCACTCGAGCTCTGCCTCACTGAGATCGGCACGATGGAGCGGCCGTGTTGCCTCCTGTTCCTTCACAGAGAACGGCAGCCCACGATGGATGAGGCACTGACGCAGGAATACATTGACGGCGGTGGAGAGATCGAGCCCGAGATTCTGGAAGAGTGCCATCGACTGCGCCTTGACGTCAGCATCAATACGGATCTGTGCGGATACGGTTGCCATAGGATCACCTCCTTTTTACATTCGATACGCTTATTATATCGTTTTTGTGATACAACGTAAACAATTTTTCAAAAACAGATCGTCCATCGTGTGGTGGAGAAAGAGCGCACGCGGCTGATGACAGCAAGTGATCCATGCACCATTGTCGCCCGCCTTCACCACATCGGACGAGGGGGGCAGACACAGCAGAACCGCACAGCCGCGCAGCCGCGCCGCAGCAGCCACGTATCTCCTTATCAGTGCTTCCTCTACTATATCTATTTTGATGGAAAGCACACGGAGGACAATCACAGGACAATGATTTCCTTCGTCAGGGACTTGTTCACGCCTTACATCTCCTCTGCACGTGCGATGCGCTGCAGGAGCATCTCCGCGTATTCCTGCGCACGGCGAAACTCCTCCATGGAGAGGATGAGCAGCACGTAGTCATCCGTGCCGTTATCCATCCCCGCGAGCAGCGTATCCGTCCACTGCGCGTTTACCTCCTCGCACCACGCGGGGACGCCGTATTCTGCGTGGAGTGACGCCGGCAGTGAGAGAGCCCGTCCCGCGACGAGCTCCTCCATTGCCGCGGCGAAGTCCTCCTTCGCCGTTCTCGTAGCCAGTACGACAGCCCGTCCGCAGGAGATCATCTCCTCTGAGAGCTCATACCACGCATCATTCCACGCGTCGCTCTCCTCAGTATGCGTCGGCAGCTCCACGCGGCGGCAGAACGCCTCCGCGCGTTCTGCCCCGAGCAGCATCTCTGCCAGTGCCGTGAACGCCGCCTTTTGCTCTGCGCCGCTCGTCTCGTGCATCTCTTGATACCGCTCTTTGGGCGGCAGTACCCTGCGCTGCACAAACGCCCGCATGATCGCAGCGGCCTCCTCGTCGCGCAGGTCGGGGATCCCGCAGGTTTTTCCGTCGATCGTGAGGGAGAGATTCACCGTGCCGTGCGCACGCCCGCGCGTCGCCTTCATGCACGTACAGCCCTCGATTGCCTGCGGCGGATACAGCTCCAAATACATATTGTTGCCGTCCCGCATCGCCGCGAGATCATTGTCGATGCCAACAATATGAAATCCGGAGGTGTTGGATAGACTGCTCTTCAGCCGCCACGTCTCGTAGGTATCAAAGATCTTTTCCTGTATCCACTGATAAAGTCCCATGGCATGTCTCCTGTTGCATCATAATGGATGTTCCTCGGTGCCCCCACATCGTGAGTGCACAAATGTACGAAAAGACACGAATCGCGCGTCCATGTCTTTTCGCGTATTCTCCTATCAGCCCCGCGCGACTTCCTGTACGATCGCGAGAGTGAGCTCCGCCGCATCATAGAGATCCTGTACGAGGATGCTCTCCTCCTTCGTGTGGCAGTCCGTCATGCCGACGCCAAGGACGGTAGTCGGCACGCCGTAGGCGTTGAAGTGGTTCGCATCCGATCCGCCGCCCTCCTCCTCGAGCACGACGGGAAAATGGCACTTCTCCGCCGCACGCCGCAGGTAGCGGATGGGCAGTGCATCGGCGGGCAGCTCGTACGGATCATAGTCCTTCTTGATCGCGATCTCGGCGTGGCATCCCGTCCCCTCAAGCGCGCCATGGATGGCGTCCACCATGCGCTGTGTAAGAGCGTCGAGCTTCCCCTTGTCGCGGCTGCGCGTCTCGAAATCCAGCGTGCAGAACTCTGCGACGACATTCGTCGCCGTGCCGCCCGCGATCTTGCCGACGTTGCAGGTCGTCTCTGCGTCAATACGCCCCTGCGGGACGGCCGTGAGCACGCGTCCCGCCGCCGTGATCGCGTTCTCTCCCGCCTCGGGATCGATGCCGGCGTGCGCCGCCTTGCCGATGATGCGCACCACCAGCTGGTTCTTGCCCGGCGCCTTAAAAGCCGCCGTCCCCGCGTGCCCGTGGGTATCGAGCGTATAGCCAAAATCCGCGTGGAGCAGCGCCGTATCGAGACAGCGTGACCCGTTGACCCCGCCCTCCTCGGCGACGGTAAAGACGATCTGCAGGTCGCCGTGCGGAAGATTCTGCTCCTTGAGACAGCGCAGAGTCTCAAGAATGGCGGCGACGCCTGCCTTGTCGTCCGCACCGAGAATGGTCGTGCCGTCGGAACGGATCACGCCGTCCTCGACGATCGGCTTTATATTGGCACACGGCTCCACACAGTCCATGTGCGCCGTGAGCATCACGGTCGGCACATCCGCCGCCGTTCCCTTAAAATACGCGACGATATTGCCACAGTTGCCGCCGAGGAACTTTCCCGCAGCATCCTCGTGAATCTCTGCCGCACCGAGCTCACGCAGGCGCGCCGTGAGGAGATCGCCGATCTCGCGCTCATCGAGCGTCGAGCAGCGGATGGAGACGAGGTGCAGGAAATCGTCCAAGACTCTTTGTTGATCAATCATGAGATGCCTACTTTCCGAGGAAGAGAACAATCATAAAAAAACTACCATAGACAAAATTATTGCCTATAGTAGTTTCGCCGAAATAATAGAAAAACCTCTGCTTTTTCCAATTAAATCACAGTTAGGACATCCTACTCCGCAATGCCTGGGCGCGTCATCTGGCGCGGTGAGAGGATGTGCGAGAGCTCCTTCTTCGTGAGAATGCCGCGATCGAGGATGATCTCACGGATGGGCTTGCCTGTCGTATACGCCTCCTTCGCGAGCTCGGCAGATTTCTCATAGCCGATGTGCGGCAGGAGTGCGGTGACGATGCCGACGCTGTTGTCGAGCCATTTCTGGCACTGCTCGATGTTCGGCTCGAGACCGATAAGGAGCTTGTCGACAAATGTATTGACGGCGCGTGTGATGTAGTTCAGTGAGTTGAACATATTGAACGCCATGATGGGCTCCATCACGTTCAGCTCGAACTGACCGTTCTCCACGCCGAGCGTCACGGCGAGATCGCCTGCAATGACCTGATAGCACGCCTGATCGAGCACCTCAGCGATGACGGGATTGACCTTGCCGGGCATGATCGAGGAGCCGGGCTGGCGCATCGGCAGGTGCAGCTCATTCAGCCCGCAGCGTGGTCCCGACGCCATCAGGCGGAAGTCGTTCGACATCTTGATGAGGACGAGCGCGGCGTTCTTGAGTGCCGAGGAGAAATCGGCGAACGCATCCGTGTTGTTCGTCGCGTCGATGATGTTCTGCGATGTGCGGTACGTCTCCCCCGTGATCTCCGAGAGGCGCTTGGCGACCGCCTTGATGTAGGCGGGCTCGGCGTTCAGCCCCGTGCCGACGGCGGTGCCGCCCATGTTGATCGTGTGGATCGCGCGCTGGACAATGCGCGTGCGCTTCATGCAGCGGCGCACCGCAGAGGCATACGCGCCCATCTCCTGACCGAGGGTGATGGGGACAGCGTCCTGCAGATGCGTGCGCCCCATCTTGAGGATGCCGCGGTAGGCCGTCGCCTTCTTCTCGAGCTCCGTCGCGAGACGCTCGAGCGCGGCGAGGAAGTCGTCGCTCTTTTTCGAGAGGCAGACCTTGATGCCCGTGGGGAAGGCGTCATTCGTCGACTGCGCCATATTCGCGTGATTGTTCGGCGAGATGATGTCGTAGCGCCCTTTCGCCTCACCGCGCAGCTCGAGCGCGCGGTTGCAGAGCACCTCATTCATGTTCATATTGATCGACGTGCCCGCGCCGCCCTGAATCGGATCCACGGGGAACTGGTCGATCAGCCCTCCCGCGATGATCTCATCCGCCGCCTGCACGAGCACATCGCCGATCTCATGCGGCAGACGTCCCGTATCCATGTTTGCGAGCGCCGCCGCCTTCTTCACCGTTGCAAGGGCGACGATAAAGTCGGGGTCGAGCTTCTGCCCCGTGATGTTGAAGTTCTCCACCGCACGCATCGTCTGTACGCCGTAGTAAACCTCATCCGGTACCTCTAAATCACCAAGAAAATCGTGTTCTTTTCGCATTGTGATCTCTCCTTTGCATCCCCTACGTGCGTTATCAACAATTGTATACAGTATACCACGAAAAAGAAAAATTACTATATGTCTTCGAAAAATAAATAAAAGAGTGCTACGTATGAGGCGTAAAAATGGAGTTTCTGCACGTTGATATACATGCAGAAACTCCCAGTTTTTGCCAAATGATGCAGTCATTTGGCCAGCATAGTTCTTACTTGTCGTGAACGTTGAGTTCGAGCACATCGGGGCGCGCATAGTGACCGCATGGATCAAATTCCATTTTTGCAGCCGCCGCCTTGCCGAGGTCGAGATCGGCAACAATGAGTTCCTCCTGATCCCAGACGGGTTCGGTCAGGAATTCGCCGAAGGGATCAACGATGCAGCTGCCGCCGCGGCAGACAATCTCGGGCAGGCGATCGATTTCCTCTTTGCAGTACAGCTGACTGCGTGGATAATCGCTGCGGGTGAAGTACATGTCCGCGTTGATGAAGTAGCAGCGTCCCTCAAGACCAATATGCCGTGCCGTATTGATCCACGAGTCCACATCGTTTGTATTTGGCGCGATGAAGATATTCACACCACGTTGATAGAGTGCCGCGCGTGCGAGCGGCATATAGTTTTCCCAGCAGATGAGACTGCCGAGTGGACCCCAAGGACTGTCGACCGTCGGGAAGTAGCCGCGATTTGCATCGCCCCAGACAAATCGCTCTGCCCCCGTTGGCTTGAGTTTGCGATGAATGGAGGCAAGCGTGCCGTCGGGGGTGAACATGATGTTCGTGTTGTAGAGCGTGCCCGTCGTATCGTCGCGTTCGGAGACGCCAATGCTGAGGTAGATGTGATGTTTTTTTGCCGCTGCACCGAGTGCCTCGGTTTCTGCGCCCGGGCAGACGACGGAGTTATCGTAGTAGAGCTTCCAGTCCTTGCGGCCCTCTTCGTCGCGGCTTCCGACCTTGAAGCCGAATGTCATGCCGAATGGGTAGCCGGGGAGGAAGAGCTCAGGAAATACAACGAGTTCGGCGCCTTGTGCCGCAGAGTTTTCAATCCACGTCAGTGCCTTTTCGAGTGATGCTGCCTTGTCGAACATGACGGGGGATGCCTGAACAAGGGCGAGACGGCAGGTTTCTTTCAGATCTTGCATGAGAATATCTCCTTTTTCATCGTTTATCGATTGGTGTTGCGGTAACGCTCGACAATGTCGTCGTCATAGTTCCACATGGGCGTATCGGTTATCTTTTTTTGCTCCTGATAATCTCTCAGTGCGAAGGCCACGTATTTTGAAAGGCGGAAGAGCGCAATGACATTGAAGAGCACCATGAGTGCCCCAAAGAGATCCGCGAACTCCCACATGGAAACAACGGGAACAATGGAGCCGAAGAGAATCAGACAAAGGGCAAAGATACGGTAGGCAGTCACTGCGTGTTTTTTATCCGGAAAGAGATAGCGCGTGTTGACTTCTCCGTAGTACATATTGGCAAGCAGCGTCGTATAGCCGAAGAGGAACATTGCGGCGGCGACGAGCCAGTAGCCGAGATCACCGAAGGATGCCGAGAACGCCGCCTGTGTCAGCTGGATTCCGGTGAGCTGACCGTTCAATGCACCGGAGAGCATGATGCAGAAGGCTGTGCAGCTGCAGACAATGATGGTCGTCACGAAAACGCCAAGCATACCCGAGAGCCCCTGATTGACCGGATGCTTCACGTTGGCCGCCGCATGCATCGACGGTGTTGTGCCGGCACCGGCATCGTTGCTGAACAGTCCGCGTGCCACGCCGTAGCGGAATGCCTCCTGTACGGTGTATCCGAGCACACCGCCGGCAGCTTGCTGCACACCAAATGCAGAGTCAATGATGAGACGCAGCATATCCATAATCCATTCCGCATGTGTCACCAGTACGATCAGTGCGAGAATGATATAAGCGAACGCCATAAAGGGGACGACATAGGAAGCAACCGTTGAGAGCCTCTTGATACCGCCGAAGATAACAAGCGCTACGAGCAGGACAAGGATTGCGCCGATGGCAAGCGGCGGCATCTCTGCCTGCCCGCTGAACGACCCCGCGATGGAATTGCTCTGTACCATGCAATAGACCACACCGTTGCCGAGGATGACGGAGACGGAGAAAAGAATCGGCAGGATCTTTGCATTAAGACCACGGCGCATATAGTAGGCAGGTCCTCCGCGAAAGGTGGTGCCATCCTCATTTTTTACGCGAAAGATTTGGGCGAGCACAGCCTCACCGAACATGATGGGCATGCCAAGAATTGCTGTGATCCACATCCAGAAGATCGCGCCGGGGCCACCTGAGGCAAGTGCTGTTGCAACACCGACCAGACTCCCGGCACCAACTTCGCTGCCAATGGCGGAGCAGAGTGCACCGAACGCACTGACACCGGAGGCATCACGGCTGGCTTTCCATAGATTTGGAATGAGCTGGGTGAAGTAGCGTACCTGTGGGACACCGAGGCGTATCGTGTAGAAAATACCGCACGACAGCAGGATACCGGCGATCAGCCACCCCCAAAAGATGCCGTTGATGGCTTGGATGATTTCCATGGAAAGACTCCCCTTTCAAATAGTAATAAGAAAATACAACATTGAAATATTTCTATTTTCTATGAGTTATGATATCATAATCGATAATTGCGGTAAAATTGAGAATAACGAACTTCTAAATCGAAAAAAATGATAAGAAGAGGTGAAAATCATGGAACTGCGGAACATCAAAACATTTATCCATGCTGCGGAGACGGAAAGTTTCACTGCGACGGCTTTGCGAGAGAACTATGCGCAGTCCACAGTGACCCAGCAGATTCAGACCATTGAGCGCGAACTCGGCGTGGAGCTTTTTATTCGTTCCGGGCGGCGTGTGGCACTTTCGAGTGCCGGGCGGGAGTTTTTGGGGTATGCCCGCCGCATGGCAGCACTTGAACAGGAAACGCTTGCCAAGTTTCATGGAACAGCAGAACCAGAGGGGGTGTTCTTTGTCGGTGTTATCGAAACCATCGCGACC
Source organism: uncultured Selenomonas sp. (assembly GCA_963541465.1). Classification (GTDB taxonomy): domain Bacteria; phylum Bacillota; class Negativicutes; order Selenomonadales; family Selenomonadaceae; genus Centipeda. The sequence goes on along the minus strand of CAUTTS010000024.1, from coordinate 15,550 downwards.
TCTCGATATATGGATCGTATTGGCACATTTTTGCAGCAGTATCCGAAGGCCCGCCTGCATATACAGGTGGATACAGCACCCCGTTTGCGTCAGGCGTTGATCCGTGGGAGTATCGATCTCGTTATTTTACTGGATCGCTTGAGTGAGAGCCTGCGGATCCGTACACTGTATCATAGGTGCTCTGAAATACAGTTCATTGCGGCGGTCAATTCCGCCTACGCGCTGCGGCCCATATGCCTGGAGGAGCTGGTTGAGGCTCCGTGGATTTTGACGGAACACGGTACGAATTACCGTAAGAAGCTCGAAGATGATCTTTCTGAGCGGCAGCTATATCTGCATGACCGTGTTGAGATCGGTACGAGCAAGACCATCATTGACTTTGTTGCGGCAGGACTTGGCGTGTCTCTTCTCCCTGCAGTCACAGTGGAAGAGGCCGTACGCGCGGGGCGTGTTGCTGTTATTGATGTCATGGATTATCAAATCGAAATGCAGCTCCAGATCCTTGCCGCCGATGAGCGCTGGCTGCCGCATCCGCTCGCACTGCTCGCAGAGGATTTTGCACGGGGGCTTGCGGGGGACGATCATAACTAAAAAGGACGGATACACGGGAGATTCCCATGTGTCCGTCCTTTTTTAGATGTGATTCCTGATTCAGTCCAGTGCCTCAATCCAAAGCGTTTCAGATTTTTGCTGTCTCTGAACGAAAGCGCCCCGAAGAGGACGAGGTATTACTGCCATAGGCAGCATAGAGTCTTTTCATCATATCCCTCCTATTTTCAACAATCGTATACAGCATACAAAAACAAAGAATGAGAATGTTTTTGAAAATAAAACTTTTCTTCTGTGTAAGCATACATTTTTGGATGCTGTTTTGCTATAAGTTCATTTTCAATCCGTTGATTATCTGCATTTATCCAATTATTTGCAGGATTGTGCGGCAGAGATTCGTTCTTGTTGCAGGATTCTATCTCTCCTATAATGGAAAATACGGGAAGGAGGTGGCGTATGGAAGGAAACGAGCGACGCAAACAGTTGGCAAAATTTCTGCGCGCTACCCTCTCAGCCGCGCCCGTCACAGCTGAGAATCTGGCACGAATGCTTGCGGTATCCGTCCGAACCGTACGCTACGATCTGGACGCGCTCACGGAGGAGCTGCGGTGCGAAGGGCTGTGCATACGCTCGCAGGCACGGCGCGGCATCTGGCTGGAACGCGTGGAGGCGCAGGAGGTGGCAACTGCCGCGCCGGTACTGGATCGCAAGGAGCGGCGTGACCGCATCATCCTCGCGCTCCTCGGCGATGCGCCCTGCTCGATTGACGGACTTGCGGAGGAGCTTGCCATCAGCCGCAACACCCTCATCAGCGACCTAAAGGATGTTCAGGCAACGCTCGAGCAGCGTGGACTTGCGTACGTCTCAAAGCGCGGCGCGGGCATTGCAGCGACCGGGGGAGAGCAGGAGCTGCGCGATATGCTCATCCATATCTTCGCCAAAGAAGAGCATGATTTTCGCCATTTTGATCGTACGGATGCCGCCTCCTCTCCGTTCCGCCGCTATGCACATGACCTTCCCATGGCAGAGATTGCGGCGTTCTTCCTCGACCTCCTGGGCAGACACGGCGTGCTCGGGAGCGATCTCTCGATCAACCGTATGATCTGCGCGCTTGCCGTCCAGATGCAGCGGCTGCGCGAGGGGCATCAGATCACCGAGGGGCGTCCCGTGGATTTTCTGTCAAATGAGGGGGAGGCAACAGAGTCTCTGGCTGCGGAGATTGCGGAAGGGATGGCTGGCCATGCGCCGGAATTCCTGCACGCAGCAGAGATCCAGCACATTGTCAAGGAGCTGCTGCACAGCCGCATCTACGTCTTTCGCGAGGAGCCGGGACGCACGCAGGAGACAGCGCGCGCACTTGCACGGGAGTTTGTTGTATATGCACAGGTCTGGTTGGATGATACGTATGCAGACGATGAGGAGCTGCTGCGGAATCTTGCGGTACATCTCCGTCCTGCACTTGAGCGGGCGCACGTCGGCATAGTGTTGACGAATCCGCTTCTCGAACGCATTCGGGAGCAGTACCGTGCCATCTTTTTGATTGCTGCGCGCGCTGCGGAACGTCTGGGAGAGCGGATGAATCTGCGCTTCTCGGAGGATGAGATCGGCTATTTGACGCTTTACCTCGGTGCTGCGATCGAACGGAAGAAGCTGCGAAAGTCACGCAAGCTGCCTGTGGTGCTCATTTGCGGCAATGGTGTCGGCACGGCAACCTTGCTTGCAAATACGATTCGCAACCGTCTGCCGAACCTGCACATCGTACGCATTCTTTCTTACTACAATATGAAACCGGAGGATGTTGCCGATGTGGATGTCGTTATCAGTACGGTGTCCGTGCAGCTGCCCGAGAAGACGGTACTGCGCATCTCACCGATCCTGACGGATGCAGAGAGCGAGATCATCGAGGAGCAGCTGAAATATCTCTATGACAGCCGCTTCATCATGGAGGGGAATACAGTACGCATATCGGGCGGTATGCGTCTCGTCGACCTTCTCACGGAGGAGATGATCGAGCTTCATGCACAGGCGGCTGATTGGGAGGCGGCGGTGCATGCTGCGGGGCATCTGCTCCATGCGGCGGGGGCGGTCGATGCGTGTTACATCGGGCGGATGGTGGAGAGCGTGCAGGAGTTTGGTGCGTACATCGTCGTGTGTCCGGGGGTTGCGATGCCGCACGCACGTGCTGCGGACGGGGTACGGCGGCTTGCCGTCAGTTTTGTCCGGCTGGCACATCCCGTTGCCTTTGCAGAGCGGGACGGTGCGGAGGCGGATCTGCTCTTTGCCTTTGCAACGCCGGATGAGAAAGCTCATCTTGAGCTTCTGCTCGATCTCTGGACAATTTTCAGCGATGCGGAAACGCTGGAGTATCTGCGGAAATGCCGCACAGCGGAAGAAGTTCGAGCCGTGATAGGTCGCTGCACAGCAGCGCGGAAGGAGTGAATTTATGCTGGGAGATTATATTTCTCCGGGAGGAATCATGCTGCAGGAGACGTGCCGTGATTGGGAGGCGTGCATTGACCGAGGAGCTGCACCGCTGCTCACATGCGGCGCGATCCTGCCGTCCTATCCGGAGGCAATCAAGCGCAGCCACCGCGAGATGGGACCCTATATGGTCATCGCGCCCGGCATCATGCTCTCACACGCCCGACCGGAGGCGGGGGCGAAGGCGGTGGGGCTTACGATCCTGACGCTGCGCGAGCCGATCGCGTTTGGCAGCGAACACAACGACCCCGTGCGACTCGTCATCACGCTCGCGACACCTGATGCCAAGAGCCATGTGGAAATGCTTGAGGCACTGTCAGAGTTCCTGATGACGGAGGGGATGGCGGAGCAGCTGATGGCGGCAGAGTGCGTGGAGAGAGCAGAGGCTCTGTTTGGTAAAAAGAAAAGGAGTGCGTGACAATGAAGATTCTGGTATGTTGCGGCAGCGGTCTCGGCAGCAGTTTCATGATCGAGATGAACATCAAGAAGGCTCTGCAGGAGATCGGCGTGGAGGCAGAGGTGAATCACAGCGATCTCTCGTCGGCGGCGGGCATCAAGGCGGATATTTACGTGGGGACACGCGATATCGCTACACAGCTCGTCGGGCTCGGTGGCGAGGTTGTCTCGCTCAACAATATGATTGACAAGAAGGAGCTTGCAGAGAAGATTGCGGAAGCAGTCGCCAAGGTAAAGGGATAAGGAGGAATCATCATGCTGAGTTTTATCCTTGATATTCTAAGCGTGCCGGCGGTTCTGATCGGTCTCGTCTCGATGATCGGTCTCATTGCGCAGAAAAAGGGGCTTTCCGATATCCTCAAGGGCTCGATCAAGACCATCATGGGTGTTCTGATTCTCGGCGGCGGCGCGGGGCTTGCCGTTGCCGCACTCACGCACTTCGGTACGATGTTTCAGCACGGATTCGGCATCAACGGTGTCGTTCCACACAACGAAGCGATTGTCGGTATGGCTCTGAAGGAGTTCGGTACACAGACTGCGCTCATCATGGCATTCGGTATGGTCGCAAACATTCTCATCGCGCGCTTTACGCCGCTGAAATTCATCTTTCTTACGGGGCATCATACGCTCTACATGGCGTGTATGATCGGGATTATTCTCACGGTTGGCGGTTTTGAAGGCGTGACCCTCGTGGCAATCGGCTCGATTCTGCTTGGCTTCGTCATGGCGTTCTTCCCCGCCATCGCACATCCGACGATGAAGAAGATTACGGGCAGCGATGATGTCGGTTTTGGCCATTTCAGTACGCTTGGCTATGTATTCTCGGCGTGGGTTGGCTCACTCGTCGGGAACAAGGAGCGCTCGACAGAGGACATCAACTTCCCGCAGAGTCTCGCGTTCCTGCGTGACTCCTCGCTCGCCGTCTCACTGGTCATGCTCATTCTCTTCCTCATCGTTGCCCTTGCCTGTGGCCCGCAGTATGTGGAGACGGAGCTGAGCGGAGGGCAGAACTTCCTCGTGTTCTCGTTGATTCAGGCAATCACGTTCGCGGGCGGTGTCTACGTCATTCTCGCCGGTGTTCGCCTCATTCTTGCGGAGATCGTGCCCGCATTTACGGGAATTGCAACGACACTTGTGCCGAATGCAAAGCCTGCGATCGACTGCCCCGTCGTTTATCCCTATGCGCCGAACGCCGTGCTTATCGGCTTCCTATCGAGTTTCGTTGGCGGTGTTGTGGGCATGGCGGTACTTCTGCTTGCGGATAAGTCCTTCCCAGGGCTGCCCATCATTCTGCCGGGCGTTGTACCGCATTTCTTCTGTGGTGCGACGGCAGGTGTCTTCGGCAATGCGACGGGCGGTCTGCGCGGCTGTATCGCGGGTGCATTTGCACAGGGGCTGCTCATCACATTCCTGCCCGTATTCCTCATGCCGGTTCTCGGCAACCTCGGCTTTGCCAATACGACGTTCAGTGATGCGGACTTCGGTGCGGTCGGCATCATCCTCGGCAATGTGATTCATATGCTGAAGTAATTTATCCAATGAAAAAACCGCTTTGGCAGTCTGCCAAGGCGGTTTTGTACAAGGAGAAAAAGATGGAACTCGAAGAACTGAAGGAGGCGGCGCGCAGAATCCGGCGCGCGACGATCCAATCCATTCATGCGGTTGGAACGGGGCATGTGGGCGGTGCACTTTCGATTGCCGATCTGCTCGCCGTGCTGTATTTTGATGAGATGCGTGTGCGGCCTGCAGACCCGAACTGGGCAGAACGTGACCGTTTCGTGTTGTCGAAGGGACATGCGTGTGCCTCGCTCTATGCAGCACTTGCAGAGCGCGGATACTTTCCTGCGGAGGAGCTGCTGACCCTGCGCCAGTACGGTTCACGTTTGCAGGGGCACCCCGATATGAAGGTGACGCCGGGGCTGGATATGTCCTCCGGCTCGCTCGGACAGGGGCTCTCCATTGGAAACGGTATGGCACTTGCCGCAAAACTGCGGAGGATGGACTATCGTGTCTACGTTCTGCTCGGCGACGGTGAACTCGAGGAGGGGCAGATCTGGGAGGCGGCGATGACGGCGCGTCGCTATGCACTGGATAACATTGTTGCTATTGTGGACGCGAACGGGCTTCAGATCAACGGAACAGTCGAGGAGGTCGCGGGGCTGTCGGATATTGGCGCGCGTTTTGCCGCCTTTGGCTGGCATGTCATTGATATCGACGGACACGATCTCGCGGCGATTCGCGCTGCATTTGCCGCCGCACGCGGAACTGTGGGGGTACCGACGGTGATTGTCGCACATACGGTAAAGGGAAAAGGCATCTCCTACATGGAGAATCAGGCAAAGTGGCACAGCGGCGTGCCGTCTGAGGACGAATACCGCACGGCACTGCAGGAACTCGGAGGTGAGGCGTAATGGGAACGGCAATGCGTGAGGTTTTTGGACGTGTTCTGCAAACGATGGCGGAGGATCCGCGCCTCGTGGTGCTCGATGCGGATCTCGGCTCGGCAACCAAGGTGCTGATGTTTCGCGATGTATGTCCAGAGCGGTTCGTAGATGTCGGTATTGCAGAGCAGGATATGATTGGCACGGCGGCAGGGCTTGCCTCCTGTGGGATGATTCCCGTCGCGGCGACCTTTTCCGTCTTTCTCGCGGGCAGGGCACTCGACCAGATCCGCAACAGCGTCGCCTATCCGAAGCTGAACGTAAAGCTCGTGGGGACACATGCGGGTGTGAGCGTCGGCTATGACGGCGCATCGCATGAGGCGGTCGAGGACATTGCCGTTATGCGCGCACTGCCGAACATGACCGTGCTCTGCTCCTCGGATGCGGTCGAGACGGAGGCGATGGTGCGTACAGCAGTTGCTCATGAGGGTCCTGTCTATTTGCGCATCAGCCGCATCGGCACGGCGAATTACCACACACCGTACTATACCTTTGTCATTGGTAAAGGCGAAGTCGTCAAGGAGGGCAGCGACTGCACGGTGGTCGCAACCGGTATCATGGTCGAGCAGGCGATGCTCGCTGCATGCGCTCTCGCGCAGAAGGGGATTCACATTCGCGTTGTCAACATGCCTTCGATCAAGCCGATCGACCGCACACTGCTCGTCGATTCCGCCCGAAAAACGGGTGCTGTCGTCACGGCGGAGGAACACAGCATCATCGGTGGACTCGGCTCTGCCGTTGCGGAGGTACTCGCGGAGGAGTATCCGGTACCAATGCGTTACGTCGGGATTCGTGACCGCTTTGGAACGTCGGGGGATCCGAATGTCCTGCTCGAAAAATACGGGCTGCGCGCTGCTCACATCGCAGCGGCAGTGCGGGACGCCATGCACGCCAAGAGATAAGCTGCTATGTGATAGAATGATGATACATTTTAAGGGTACACAGATAAGGAGGATTGCAATGCCCGTGCGCGGCAAAGGCACGCCCCCTTTGCATGGTCGATCACCATCGGCGGCAACTGCTCATAGTCCTTCATCTGCGCACATGGATGCCAGATATGGCGCAGGTCACGCTCCTCTATAGTCGTCATAAATGTCCCCTCCTACGGAAACACGAATACACGCCGTGCTTCCTTAACGGTAAATGCCTTCGGGCACAAAACGGGGTGTTGTACGAAGTTCCAGCTTCGTACAACGCCCCGTTTTCATGCGTATGTGATGCTTTTACAGTGCCCAGTTCACCTGCATACTCCCTGTGATGCCACGGCGTTTGCCCATCATTCCCGTGAGATTCACCCCATAGCTGACATTACTGTCAGTCCGCACAAAGCGATAGCCGAGCTCAAAGAGTCCCGTGCTCCCCTTCAGCGTCGGAGTCGGTGTGCCGTACCCTGCATAGGATGCGCGTGCATCGCTGCCAAACTCGTACTCGTAGGCAAGGCCCGTGTAGAACTCCCCTGCCAAGGTCTTCTTCGTCCAACGCGTACCGATGCGCAGGCGGCTGGAATCCACGTCGTCAAAGTCGTAGGTCTCCCCCGTCGTGAGTCGCTCACTGCCGCCGCTCTGGTGTGTGTAGAAGTATTTTGCATAGGTGTCGAGCGTGCCGCCAGCCGTCTGTTTCTCCTGACCGACGCCGATGTGTGCCCCATAGTAGGTGCTGCTCATATCGTAGCCCGTGCGCTGCCCTGCGATGTTGCTCGTATCGTCGCTCTTCGCTCGGCCGACGCGGACACTGCCCTCGATGTAGGATCCGCCGGAGGTCTTTGCCTTTGCCATAACGCCCGCGCCGACGTAGCTCACCGTACCGTCGCCGTGCGTGCCGTCGTCCAGATAGGAGTCATAGCTGCCGCGCCCGTACTCGATGAAGGGACCGTAGGTGAGCGTGTTGTGCGCCGCTGTCTTCTGCCGCGCAAAACCGAGGTTCAGGTTCCAGCCCTTCGCGTCGATGTGCGAGCCCGAGTTCAGGCGGAGGGCAGAGCCGCTCTGCGCCGCCCACAGGGCAAAATCGCCGTTCTTCACGCCGAGCGCGCTGCGTAATTTGTCCGCCGAGGCCGCATGGACAGCAGCGTTCATACCGCCCTCGGCGAGGAGGTCTGCTCCGTCGTTAATGAGTGCGGCAGCGGCGACACGCGTCTCGACGAGGGACTTCGTCTGCGGATTGATCTCTGTGTCACGAACGGTGGCGATGAGCTCATCGTTCCCCTGTTTTTCGAGGCCAAAGCGGTATCTCATGCTGACGCCCTGCATCCCCGTGACATCATTCCTAAGATCCGCATCCGTGGTGAGTGTATGTCCGGCCGCGATCTTCAGCAGGCTGATGGTATCGCCTTTCGCGAGGACGCAGCTCGCCCGCAATGCCGACGCCGATCGAGAGCCCACGGATGTCCTTGTCGGCGTTTGCCGTCAGGGTGAGCATCGGCGTCGTATCCGCCGCCGTGCGCTCCTCGGGGACGTAGAAGCGGAGGTTCTGCACACCTGCAAAGTCGGCGATCTTTGTCCCTGCCGCATGGATAGCGAGGGTGTTGCCCTTGCCGTCGGGGTTTGCCTTCATGCCGAGCGGCGAAGTGGAATCCGGGATGGCACCGCCGAGGACGATGCCGTCGATCTCTGTGCCGCGCAGGTGAATCGTATTGCGATCGGTAACAGCAGAGGCATATCCGCCGACGACCGCCTTGTTTGCGGCGCCGTTCTGGATGTGCACCGCACCGATGTCGACCGTATTATCGTTCGCCGCACCGCCGAGGGATTGTCCGCCGTAGATGTTGTCCGTGATCGTACCGCCCGTGATCGTGACGTTGTTCCACACTGCGTCGCCTGTCGTCGCATCACCGCCATAGACCGTGTGCGCCGTACCGTCTCTCAGCTCGACACAGTTGCGCTCTGCGCTCGCGCCGTAGCCACCCGTCAGCGTGTCTGCTGTCGCAGCCGCGCTGTCCACGAGGACGCCGTTGCCGCTCACTCTGCCTGTACCGCGCGACTTTGCCCCATAGACCACACCGCCGACGCTGCCACCGGTCACGGTGACCGTATTGCCCGTGACCTCCGCTGCATGCGCCGCACTGTCTGCGTAGCCGCCGATGAGATCGCCGAGGGTTGCCCCCTGCGAGAAGGTCAGTTGATTCCCTTTGACTGCGCCCGCGCCCTTCGTGTAGCCGCCATAGGCGTTATTGATCGTACCGGCGCCCGCCGCTGTGACGTTCACGATGAGTTCGTTGTTCTCTGCGCCGCCCGCCGTGCCGCCGGTATAGCCGCCGTAGGCGTTGATATTCTTCCCGCTCGCAATCCGCGTCACGGAGAGGGTATTGCCTGACGTCGTATGCCCGATCGTCTGCCCTGCATCCGTATGGTCGGAGGCAGAGTAGCCGCCATAGAGATCGCTGTCGGCATCCTGATCCGTTGTGACATGGCTGTCATTGTAGCGGTTGACATCAAGGAGGATGGCCGCCGTATCCGATGCATCTCCGTCCGTGCGGAGGATGGTCTCGTAGGTGCCGTCTGCCTTCGCCGTTGCGGCGTAGCTGTCAAAATGGAGATCTGCCGCGCCGTCAGCGGTCTTTAGAAGGGTGATGCTGTTCTTACCCTGCAGTCCTGCCCCGCCTGCCAAAAGTGCTGACGGATCCGCCGTGACGTCCGACCACTTGACCTTGACCGCCGAACCGTCCGAGGAGAGCTCGCCAAAACCGCCCGCCGCAGACAGCGTGAGCATGGTGTCACCGTTCTGTACGGCGGCAGTCGGTTTGAAGGTGTATTTTTCAAAGTTGCGTATCTTATTGACCGTGAGATCCTTGGCTATCACGGAGAGCGTATTGCCTGCGATCTGTGCGTCGCTGCTGCCAAGAACGGCGGCCTGATTGCTCGCGTTGACGTAGCTCGTGCCCCAGACCTCTGCCCCCGTGAGCGTGCCGCCGGCGAGTGTGACGGTATTGCCGTTCGAGCGGCTCGTCAGCGTGCGCGTATACCCGCCGACGATCTGCCCCGTGACCGTGCCGCCCTTGATGGTGACGAAATTATTTGCGATATTGCCGGTTCCGCCAGCTCCGCCGGCGCCGATGACGTTCGCGACGGTACCGCCCTCGACCGTGACCTCATTGCCCGTCGCCGAGGCATTCGCCCCCGAAACGGAGCCGCCCATCGCATTCGTGACCGTGCCGCCCGTGATGCGGACATGATTGTCCTCCGCAGCGCCGTCTGCCTTCCCGGTCGCACCGCCGAAGACATTCGCAATCGTGCCGCTGCCAGTGCCCTCGACGATAACATGGTTATTCCTGACATCCGAGGCGCTTTTTGCCTCACCGCCATAGGCAGCATTCAGCCCTGTCGGCGCAACGCTCGTGATGGTGAGTGTATTCCCCTCCGCCGTATGTCCGTCCCTGCGCGAGACGCCGCCCGCGACTTCGTCATTCGTCACGGGATTTGTGCCGTCATACGTCCAGCTGCTCTTGCGGAAACGGCCGGTGCTGAGCGTAACGGCACTCGCCTCATGCGTACTCTGCCCCGCAACCTTATCCGTATCGGTGCGCAGGAACGCCTCATAATCGGCGTTCGGGTCGTTCACGAGATCACGCACGTCGTAGTTCTTGAACTTGAGGGCGTTCGCCGTATTTGTCCTGAGCAGCGTGATCGTCCCGTTCGGATTCCCCGTCTGCCCCGTGAGATCCACGGTGACATTGTTCCAGTCGATATCCCTGCCAAAGCCGCCATTTGCCAGCGTCAGCATCGTATCGCCGCCACTGATGTTATCCTTCAGTTTGAAATTGTATTTGTCAAAATTATCGACACTCTTGACGGTGACGTCCTTGCCGTATACATTCAGCACGTTGTTGTTGACCGAATCGTCCGAGCTGTTATCACCGTGAATCTTCGCATTCGTGAGGTCAGCCGTATACGTACCGTCCGCTGCACCGAGATTCACCGTGTTGCCCGTCGTACTGCTGCCCGGCCCCGCTGCCCATCCGCCGTAGACATTCGCAGCCTGCGCTGTCGTACCGATGGTGCCGCCCGCAATGGTGACGACGTTGCCGTCCGCATGGTAGCCAATGCCACCCATGATCTCCTTCGTGACGGCACCGTCCTCGATGGTGACGGTATTGTTCAGCGCATTTCCTGTGCCCGCAACGAGATCTCCCGTCGCAGGATCCGTTGCATAGGTCGTGCCGCCGTAGACACGCTCTGCCGAGCCGCCCGTCATGGTGACCGCGTTCCCCTCGACCGCTGCTTGATTTTCCGCGAGTGCACCGCGCAGGATCTCTGCCACGCTGCCCGCACCGCCAAAGGTGACCGTGTTTCCGCTCAGCTTCCCCTCGCCTTTGCTGTCTGCACCGACAATTTCTGCCGCCGTACCATTGGTGAAGACAACTTTATTTCCCGTCATCTCCGCCGTGCTGGCCGTGTTGTCAAGATAGCCGCCCATGACATACCCCGTCGATGCGCCGCCCTCGAAGTGCACCTCGTTGTTCGTGACCGCCCCCTTGCCAAAGGTATAGCCGCCGTAGAGCAGGCGGGTCATGCCGTTCTTCATGTTGGCGGTGTTGTGGTCAACTGCACCCGTGTTGTCCTCGACACTCGCCATGCCGCCGTAGACCTCCTCTACGAGATCTGCTGCGTGCGCGAGATCGATGGTGACCGTGTTCCGCGTGACATCGCCCGTCGCGCCTTCGTTCCTGCCGCCATAGGCATACTTCGGATCGTCCGCACCATGCACGCCCTTCACCGTCAGCACGTTGTCCGTCGTCGTATGTCCGTCGTAGGAAATACCGCCATAGACAGCGCCGCTGTCGGACGCCGATGTGCCGTCATAGGTGACGCGGCCATCCTTAAAGCGGTTGACGACCCACACGACGGATTTTGCCGTGGCTTCATCCGTATCCGTCACCAACGCGCTCTCATGGGTATCCGTCGCGGCATAGTTCCGCGCCGCATAGTTTGTGAAATGCAGGTCGTCCGGTCCAACGCTCTTCAGGAGAGTCACGCGGTGAACGCCGTGGATATTGTTGATGTAGTCCGCCGAGATCCCCGAGAGATCGGCGTTGATCTTTGTCCAGTCGACGCCCATACCGCTGAACGCCCCCGCGTCTGTGACCGAGAGCATCGTATCCCCATTTGCAAAGGCATTGTTCAGTTTGAAATTGTACGTGTCAAAATTGTTGAGGGACTTTACATGGATATTTTTTGCCGCGACATTGAGCGTATTGTCCGTAACATCAGCCGCCTTGCTGCCGCCCGACACATCACTCCCCGAGAGCACCGCCCCCGCGAGATCAGTATGTGCCCCGTCGCCAAGGTTGACTGTATTTCCTGTGGTCCGCCCCGTGCCTGCCGCATATCCGCCGGTGATTCCGCCCGTCACTGTGCCGCCCGTCACCGTGACGACATTGCCCGTCGCATTTCCTGTACGCGACGCATAGCCGCCGATCAGCGAAAGCGCACTGCCGCCGCTGATGGACACCGTGTTCCCTGTCACGTCACCCGTGCCCACGGAGCGGCCTCCCTCCACGGAGCTATTGATCGTACCGCTCATGACCGTGACGCTGTTGCCGCGCAGAGCCGCCGCACTATTCGTGTCGTCCGTCGCCGCACCATAGAGCGCCTTGCGTGAAGTCGCATTCGCAAAAGAAACGTGATTGTGGGTAAGAACACCGTCCCCGCTCGTACGCGCACCGTAGACAATGCCATCGGAATAGCTTCCGAGCGTTCCGCCCGTGATGGTGACCGTATTCCCTTCGAGCGTTCCCGTACTCGATGCACTGCCTGCCCAGCCGCCGATGATATCGTCCTTTATCGTGCCGTCTGCGACCGTGACACTGTTGCCGCGCACATCCTTGTCCGTCGCACCCGTGTAGCCGCCGACGAGGGCATCCGCACTCGTCCCATGGTTGAAGATGACTTTGTTCCCTGTGACCGCGCCCGTGCCGCTGACACCACCGTAAATCATGCTCCAGCCGCCGCCGTTGCTGGTCCGCAGCCCATGAATTGTGATGGTATTATTGCTGACATCCTCGGCTGCGTTTTTCCTTCCGCCGCCCGAGAAGATGCCGTTATTGCTGAACGGGCGGTCCGTCGGGCCGCCTTCTGTTCCGAGCACGATGCGGTTGTCGCTCATGAATCCGGTCTTATCCGTGCCCTCAAGACCGCTGATGCTCGCCGCAGTCTCCGTGTAGTCATGCGTCTCCGCCGCATACGCCGTTCCGCCGTGAAACAGTGCCGTGCCGCCCGCCGACAGTCCGAGCGCTACATACATTGCCACACGGCGGCGCGCCTTCATTCCCTCAATCATCGAAGCCTCCTGTGCAGTCCGTCGACTGCCGTCACACGCCAACATTCCCTTGTTGGTCACTGAAGAAACTGAGAATCAATTTATATAGCGCAATGATACAAAATTATTTTCACTGTGTCAATATTGCTTCTCATGTTCATGTTTATTCTTTAATATTGATATACTCGCATCCCTGCCACATCAAAAAATCAGCCCATACACCCCTATTACCGCGCAAAATTTGTGCGTTGGATACTGCAAGCATGCGCATACTGGCGTATTCTGCATTGTCTGCCTTGCAGTTCACGCGTTGACCGCCTTGCCCGCCGTCGTCTGCTCAAACAAAAAGGACAAGCCGCCGAGATAATCTCTGGGCTTGTCCCACGGTGGAAAAATTTTGCTGAATGGCTTCGTGGAAACCTCTGTATTCCTGATCAAGAGCATGTTGATTCTCTAATTTCACTTTGATACAATATTGTCGCTTACATTTTATCAATACTCCCTAGAAAATGTCAAATTCAGGAGGTGCTTGTATGGACCAAATAAAACAGTTCATAATGGACAACCATATTCAAATGGTAAAGGATAAGGATCCTTTACTCAAGGATGGGTTTTCTCCCTACAAGTGGCAAGCTCCTGTCATCCAACAACCGAACCATTTGAAGGAATACGTTCAGTTGCTCGGAATCTTTGAGGCCGTGATACAAGAGGTCGCTGTGGTAGAGCATCCTTGTATGTTTGGCCCTCCTTCGATATGGGAAACCTCATGGTCATTTGAGCTTTGCAATCCGATCATTCTGATAACCACACACGGAAAGTTTGAAATCGAGTATGCTGAATCAAGTTCTGTTCGCATATCCAAAGACTGCATTCCGGAAAAATTTTACTGCAATCCCGAGGATTTAGTTCGCTTTCATCTGCAAGACCTATTGTCCCATTTGATTGGCGAAAAAATAACGGGAATCACGGTACACGAGCAGACCTTCAATGCAGCAGACTTTGATTTTACAGGATCCTGCGGGATTGATCTTCCAGACGATTTGCCTTCGTATATCAAGGAAATGCAGCTTCGTCTCGAAAGCGGACGCCTGCTCTCGTTCTCCAGTGATTTTGACTGGGGAATCATTTCCCTGATATAGTCCTCCGCCCATTCACCAGCACGTCTTTTGCTACGCCTCATCGCGAATCGGGAGATAGGCATAGCCCTCCTCCAATCAGACGAAACTAACACGAACCTCTTTGCCGAGCGCCCGTGCAATCTTATCCAGTGTCATAAGTGACGGTATCGCCTGCCCCTTTTCAATGCGGCTGATATTCGACTGACGGATGCCAGAGCGATCTGCCAGCTCCTTTTGTGTCAAGTCCTGTTCCATGCGCGAGCTAATCAAAAGCTCGGTTAATGCGAACTCCAAACGTGTACGCTCATGCTCCGCACGAAATGCAGTATCTTTCATCTGCTCCGCGATATAACGATCCAGATCATCCATGACGATGCTCCTCCCTCTGCTGATAAAGTGCACGGTACTCCTTCGCCCGCTCAATTTCTCTCGGCGGTGTTTTCTGCGTCTTCTTCACAAATCCATGCGTTAAAATGATTCGATTCCCTACATAAAAGAAATATAGCACACGCGTGATGTCACTCCCGAACCGTGTGCGAAGCTCAAAGATGCCGTCCCCCAACGGCTTGGAATACGGTTCGCGCAAATAGTGTCCATGTATCTGCAAATGCTTGAGGTTGTCGAGGACTTTATTCCGCATTTTGACATCAAGAGCATCAAGAAAATCTACGACAGGACGACGACCTGCATCCGTTGAGAAAAATATGATCTCAAACACAATCATTATCTCCTCCAAGTTAATTATATTCCTCCAAAGGAATATAAGCAAGCATAGCAGACGATTATCTGTAGTGGTGTAGGATTACAATAGATAGGCTACACAAGTAAATAAAATAACGGTGCGGAGTTTGCCAAGCGATTCCTTAACTGTGAATGCCTTTTTCTACGCCTCCACAACCCCCATGAACTTGTCGAAGAACGCCTTGAGCTTCTCAATGACGCCCGCCTTCTTCGCGGCCCGCCCGCCGCCGAAGCGACGCACGGGCGGGAGGATGGCGTCGATGGCAGTGCCGGTGGTCTTGAGCCGTCCATCGCGGAACGTGCTCGCGACGAATTTCTCCGTCTCGGCGGGTTTCAGGTTCTCCTCCGCGACAATGGAGGCGAGTTCCTTTTCCTTCTCCTCTGCAACGTATTTGCGCCAGTCCTCCATCACCTTGGTATCTGTATTGACGGTCGCGAGGAAGCCGTCAATCAGCTCTTTCTTGCTCCTGAGCTCGGGGCTCGATCCGACGGCGCGGTCAATCGCGCCGATGA